>JAYUJM010000094.1:0-5852 GCA_043765175.1 Pseudobdellovibrionaceae bacterium
ATTGACTCTTCAGTTAATTCACATATCCCAAATGTACCATTTTCTATTCTTGAAAGAGCGTACTCAATTTCTAATAATTGTGTTTTATTTCTACTTTGCGCGATTAAAAAAGTGTGTTCCTCTTGATGTGCCACTGATAAATCACTTTCATCGCCTTTTATTTTATCAACTCCGTTAAATTCTGCATTTAAAGAGTTCATTTTCGTTATAAGAACTTCTTTCATTCGCAATAAAATATTTTTATAGGTCTGTGTGTTTTGATTTATTTTATTCATAAAGCCTCCATGCTCTCTAGACATAAGACGAGTGCCATGGCTAGAAAGGTTAGTAGAATAAAATCCGAAACATTTTATTGAGGAACTATTAGGCCATTTTCTAAATGAAAAATTGTTAAATCACGACTAATTTCTTGCGCATTATTCATATAAATTTCATTATAAGCGCCCTTGTTTCGACCTAGAGATTTGAGTTGACTCGTAAGGCTTTGACGGGTTGTTGCATTATTTAAAATAAGTTCTTTAAATATTTTTGCTGATTCATAAGTTTGCGTCTCAATAATTGATGGTGCTTCATTAAAGGCCGCTATAAACGAAACATTAAAAGAAGAATTTTTTCTTTGTTCGTCAGTAATAAAATGATCTACAAAATAAAATTGATTTTTTTGATTATTTTGCTGCTGCGTTCTTCTTGAAAGTTCATCTGTGTTCCACAAATTAGTTCCTAAATAAACAAGTTGATCAACATCTGCAGCTTTTAAGAACCCGATGGTTTGTCCTAAAATTTTGCTGCTGTCTGGAATAAATAAAGCATCAAAATCAACAATTGGATCAAGTTTGTTTTCAGCGGTCTCTGATTCGCGAACAGATTTCTTTTTAACATTTAGATTTTGTTTTTTCTTTAGATTTTGAGCTTCAATCTTTTTCTTGTAATCATCCATTCGACTATCTAAATAATAAGTGCCGACTAGTTTTTGAATAGGAATTGTTAGATCAACATCTTTTGGATTATAAATTTGTGCTGCTGTGATTTGACCGCCATAGGCTAAAACTTGATCCCAAAAATGATTGGCGAATTCAACTCCATAAGCATCATTCGGATAAAGAATTGCAAATTTTTTCATTCCTAATTTTTGCACAGCATAGTCTACTAATTGGCTGGTTTGCATTGCAGCTGTGACCGCGTTTCTAAAAGTGTACTCCGATTTAGATGTCAAATCAGACTTTTGTGAAAAAGTAAAAAATGGAACTCTAAAAAATTCAGCTTTCACAGATATAGCCAAAGCTTCTTTTCCTCCTAAACCCCCTAATAAAGCAATCACTTGATCATCTTTTAAAAGCTTCTCGACACCTGCAGCAGCTAGTTCTGGACTTCCTTGTGAGTCATATAGAGCTAATGAAATTTGCGAATTTGTGCTATCAATTCCAAGACGAATAGAAGCTAATGCACGTTGACCTAAAGCTGCATTTTTTCCTGAAAGCGGTAATATCACCCCAACTTTTCTTGAATCAGTTGGGTAGTTTTTATCTGAATATATTTTTTCAATGATTTCTTCTTTTTGAGTTAAAACCAAATTAACAGAAGTGTTTTTTAGTTCATTTTGTTTACTGACTGTTTCTTGAGGAATCGATTCAACGATTGGTTTGTTTTCAATGGCTTGTACTAAGTCTGGTTTTTTTGTGACTTTGACAGTTGGATTTGAATTTTGATGAAGGGGATAACTATTATTTCTTTGTGTGCGAATAGTTGGTAAAGTTGAACAAGCAGAGATAAAAAGTGAAAATATTAAAAACAAAGCAGTCATTTTTTTCCAGTCTAACGATTTTTAATCAGTTGATTTAATTTTTCTTTATAAGACTTAACTTGCGGAGTGTCTTCAGTTGAATTTTGTAATGACTGTGCAAATTGTTTTTGTTCAGTGTTTAAAGATTGGGGAATATCAATAATAATTCGAACTAACATATCACCATAAACTTGTGATTGAATTTGTGGGAATCCTTTTCCTTTTAAACGTAAAACTTGCAATGATGATGTTCCGGCAGGAATTTTAATTTGAGATTTTCCAGATAAAGTTGGAATTTCAATCTCGCAACCTAACAAAGCATCAGTAAATTTGACTGGCAAATCTAGTAAGACATCATTTTCTTCGCGACTAAATAATAAATGATTTTGTATATGAATAATTACGAACAAATCACCAGGCTGCGCCCCAATAGGAGAATCCCCTTCGCCTGAAAGCTTCAATCTTTGACCTTCTTTAACTCCGGCGGGAACAGTGACTGAAAGCTTTGAATTTTCTTCTTTTTGACCTTTTTGTCTGACGAAATAAATTATCTTTTCTGCTCCTAGAAAAGTTTCTTCTAAGGAAATGGTTAGCGTGTATCTTAAATCTGAACCGCGCACAGGTGGACGCTGACGGCGTTGTCCAAAACCTCCGAAGGGATTATTTTCAGGTTGCGATCCAAAAAGATCGCCAAACATATCGTTAAAAGATTCAGGCCTGCTGGATGATCCTGGTCGACCATAACCAGAAGCTTGAGCGTTTGAAAAAGAATTTGGATCAGCTGAGCCAAATTGATCATAATTTCGTTTTTTTTGTGGATCACTTAAAATATCATAGGCTTCAGAGATTTCTTTAAATTTATCCTCAGCCTTTTGATTTCCTGGGTTTTTATCAGGATGATATTTCATCGCTAATTTTCGATATGATTTTTTAATTTCATCTTCAGATGAGTTTTTAGTGACTTCTAAAATTTGATAAAAATCTTTTTTACTCAACGAAAGCCAACTTTTAGTTAATATTTGTATTTTTCGGCTTTATAGCCACGACAACTTGACCCATTCGAATGACTTTATCATGCATTTTATAAGCTTTTTTAAAAACACGAGTGACTGAGCCTTCAGCTGTATCACTTGATTCTTCTGAACTAATAGCTTCAAAAAATTGTGGATTAAACGGCAGCCCTAAGCTTGGAACTTCACTGATGCCGTGTTTAGCTAAAGAATCTTTAAGTTCTTTGGCAGTCATTTCAATTCCTTGCTTAAACTGAGCAGTGTTATCTTGAGTTAATTTCAAATCTAAAGCGCGTTCAAAATTATCAACAACGTCTAAAATATCACGAGAGACTCTTTCTGCTCCGTATTTTAATAAATCAGAACGCTCTTTAAGAGCATTTTTTTTATAATTTTCGAATTCGGCTCGCATATATAAATATTCATTCTTCCATTTGCTGACTTCGGAAGTTAAAATATCTTTTTCAGTCAATACCGAAACATCTTCAGTTGTTTTCTGTTCTTTGTTTTCTAAATTAATATCTGTTGGTGCTTTTTGATTTTCGCTCATAAATCCTCGTTATATTAGTTACATTATAAGATTGAGATGTATTCAGAATTTGTCAATGTACTTGTGGTCAGAAATCAGATTTTAAAAACGTAAAAACTTCAAAAATTTGATTACTGATATAAATTCCCTTTCGGGTAAGACTATAACAGTCATTTGAAAACTGAACAAGGCCTTGATCAATAAGCTTTAATGATAAGACCTCAATTTTAGCAAGAGCTCCTGGACCAAATTTGTTTAGAATTAGTTTTTTTGAAAGGCCATTTTTTAAACGCAAAGAAGTATGGCAGAAATCAGTTAAAGATTGATGAAATAAAAGGGTTTCAGAGCTATTTTCATCAAAAACAAAAGTACCTTCCTTAATCATTTTTTCATAAAGATTAATATTTGATGGATTCCAAAAGCGTGTGCCCCAATCGCTTTTTTTAGAATAGGAATGCGCACTTAAACCAAGACCCCAGTAGGACTTATCAGTCCAGTAAAGTAAGTTATGTTTTGATTCGCACCCTGGTAAAGAGTAATTAGATATTTCATACTGATAAAAATTTTTAGCCACTAAAAAATCGTCGATTAATTGAAACATGTCTAATTGTTCTGTATCTAATGGTCGATTTTTAGATAAGGGATGTCCTTCTGGTACAGTTAAGCAATACGGAGACAAATGCTTCATTCCCAAATCTGAAGCCAAATCTAAATCATATTTTAGTTCCTTTAGGGTTTGAGTTGGTAAGGCAAAAAGTAAATCAAAAGAATAATTTAAATTGTATTTTCTCAAAAGTTTTAAAGTCTCAAACGTCTGTTGTGAATTATGTTCTCGATTGACCATTTTTAATAATCTGTCAGAAAAAGTTTGAGCGCCAACGCTAAATCTATTAACACCCATTTCCAAATAATGATTCAGTTTTTGCTCGTCAACTGTTGCAGGATTAATTTCAATTGTTATTTCTGTTTGCTGATCAGTTTTGTATCCAAAGTGTTCAAGTGTTTTAATTATATCTTTAAGATGATCCGCTGGTATTAAGCTTGGAGTGCCTCCTCCGAAGTAAATTGTCTGTAAATACTGTGGAGCGAATAAATTTTTATTCATTTGAATTTCTTTTTTAACAAGCTCAGTGTATTTCGCTGAGTCAAGAATTTCAGTATGGACATAAGTCGCAAAATCACAGTAAGTGCAGCGTTGCAAACAATAGGGTATGTGTATGTAAACGCCTAGTCTATCACTTAAGTTAGCAAGTTGATTTTCAGTCTGATTAGTAGGTAAAATAGAATGATTAAACACTCTGTTTATTTACGTAAGGAAAACCAATGAAGCAAACTGTATTTAAGCTTAAAAATAAAATGAATGTAATTTTGGCGCCAAGTCATAAATCTCCTGTAGTTAGCGTGCAAATGTGGGTAAAGACCGGAAGTGCAGATGAAAAAAAAGGAGAAGAAGGAATCAGTCATTTTATAGAGCATTTGGTTTTTAAAGGAACACAAAAGTACAAAGTGGGTGAAATTGCACAAATTATTGAAGCTTCAGGGGGCGAGCTAAACGCTTACACTTCATTTGATCAAACTGTCTTTTATGTAACCATTTCTAAGAATTTTATAAATACAGCTGTCGATGTTATATCTGAAATGATGGGGCACCCACTATTTGATGCGACAGAAGTGGATAGTGAGCGTGAGGTTGTATGCGAAGAAATAAAAATGGGGATAGATTCTCCGGGCAGATCTGCTTCGCAATTAATGTTTAAATCAGTTTTCAAAAAACACCCCTATGGAATACCAGTTATTGGATATGAAAAAAATGTCAGAACTTGGAGTGTGAAAAAAATAAAACAATACTTTGAATCTCGATATGTTCCATCAAATATGACATTAATTATAACTGGAGATTTTGAACTCAAAGAAACTAAAAAAAACATTCAACAAGTATTTGAAAAATTTCATCCTTTTCGATTGAAAAAAATTACACGATCTAAAGAATTACAGCAAAAAAAACATACTGTGGCTGCAAAAACAAAAGAACTCTCAGAAACCAATTTGCAATTGGCTTGGCCAGTAGTGAATGCAAAACATAAAGACACGCCATCTTTAGAAATTTTAGCTGCGATTCTAGGGCAAGGCGAAATGACACGTTTGTATAAAAACTTGCGTTTAAAAAGTTCACTTGTAAATACTATATCAAGTTATAGTTATAATCCTTTAGATCACGGATTGTTCGCTGTGACTGCAAAATACACGGATCAAAATTTAAATGAAATAATTTCTGCAATATTAAATGAAATTGAACTCATCAAAACACAACCCGTGCTTTGGGAAGAGCTTCGAAAAGTCATTATAAATATATCTTCAGATCAGTTTTATTCACGTGAAACTGTTGATGGAATCGCTGGAAAAATTGGGTCCGAATTTTTTTACTTGAATGATTTAAAAGCCTATGAAAAATATTTAAAGATTATACAAAAAATAAAACCAGAAGATATATCTAAAATTGCTAAAAAATATTTAAGCTTTGAAAAATTAAATA
>JAYUJM010000095.1:0-23894 GCA_043765175.1 Pseudobdellovibrionaceae bacterium
CCGATCTCTAAAAATGTTGAAGTTCCTGAACCCTTTGAGCTGACTGCGCCTGCAGGGGCCGCAGAAAATCTCCCGCCGCCACCGAAACCGCCGCTTGAGGCTTTTTGGCCTTTGTTAACAATTTTATCAATTAATTCTGAAATATCTTTTGCTTTAGCGTATTTAATTCCAACAACTTCAAGTTGTTCTTCAAAGCCAGGAACATCAAGTTGATTTATAATTTTCATGATGCGATCAATGCTTGAACCGAAATCAGAAATAATCATTGAATTTGTTTGTGGGTAAGCTTCAATTTCACCGTAACTAGAATTTAAAAGTCTTCCAAGCTGAGTTTTTAAAGTTTCTGCTGTGATATGTTTTAAGTGAACAACTTTAGTGATCATTTGATCTGTATTCGGATAATAACTGCCAGAATAAATATCGATTCCATCACGCTGAGCAGATCTGGCATTTCTAATTTTTAAAAAGCCACCATTTGGAACAACAGTAAAGCCGTTAATAGCCAATGAAGAAAGAAAGGCTTTGTAAGCTTCCGCTACAGTAATTTTACTAGGGGCGATAATTGTAATTTTTCCTCGAACAGTGGAATCAATGATAAAGTTTTTTCCTGTTAATTCTGAAATAGCTTTAATAATATCTGTGATTTCAACATTCGGAAAATCAAAAGATTCGATAGTTTCTGGAAAATTTTCAGAAGTGATATCCTCGGGATGTGCTTTAGCGAATTTTTTCTTTTGAGCATCACTTAGAATGGAATTTTTATTTGTTTTTGCTGGGCTCACAATTTTAGCACCAGTTGATTTAATAGTTACAGTCGGTGCTGCGCCGTTGTTATTGTTCGCACCGCTTGAATTACTACCACTTCGACCACTTCCATTGGATCCAGGGCTAGGATTAAAATTATTTCCACTAAGATCAGCGGGAAACTCACCATCAAGAACTCCAGGATCAGATCCATTCATCGCAGGAGCCGCGACTCCACCAGAAGTAGGTGGTGGTATTAAATCACCATCGTTAATGCTTGGTGGAGGCGGTGGGAAATCATCAAATTGAGCTAATGTAGTTGTAGTTATTAATTGGCAAGCCAAGAACAATGATAATATTTGTCGAAATTTTAATTCGCTGATCATAGTATTTGTTTTATTTTTTAAGGTCATCCTTACCTCGCTCATTTTTAAAAATTATTGAAATTCATATTTAAATTGTTGCTTTGAACCATTAATTTCAACATCAAGTTGAACGTTAGGGTTGTTCTTCATTTTATTAAACATTTCCATTGCAGCTTGAACGCTTGTTACCGGTTCTCCACCGGCTTTTGTAATGAGTGTTCCGCGCGGTAGCCCCAATTGTTCAAAGATACTTCCAGGTTGATAATCCACTAAACGATATCCATTCACTTCGCCAGTGTTGGGATCTTTATTTGGCAATGCTCGAGCCTGCATAAGAAGGCTTGATAAGTCGTTGAGGTATTTATTGAGATCAGATTTTTTAATTCGAAAAGTATTGTTTCCAATGGATTGAATTTCTTTTCCCGCAGGGGCGATCGGAGCAGCTGCTAGTGTTGGTTTTGATTGTCCAAAATTGACTTTGCCATTTCCTTGATTCATTTCAATATATTCAAGAGCGCCTGTATTTATATTTCTAACAAATAAAATCCCACGTTGAATCGCTTCAACCGTGGCCATTCCTTCGATTTCAGCGCCGACCATATATGATCCTGAAATACTTTTTGATTTGACTTCAACGGCCGCGACCGATTTGTTTGGATCAGTATGAACGAGAGTTCCTAGTAAAGTGATCGGCAAGTTTGACGGAACGGGGTCATCACGTTTAACTTCCTGTTTTATATCAGATTTTAAGGGGTCAGGGATTAAGCCGCTAGAAGAAAATATATTTCGTGAAGTGATGATTGAATATTGAATTCGATCGATACGATCAAAGTTTTGCGCTTTAGATTCTTTTTTTGGCGGTGCTTGATTTGGTAAAAAGCGATCCCGAAAATAAATAATTGTTAAATCTGCAGTGATGAATCCAATAAGTAAAATGAGTCCGTAAAGGGCCCATTTGGTGATGCGATTTCTTTGATATGGATTCAATTGCTTCATATTCTTACTTACAATAGCAAATAGCCCTAGGTCTCGACATGGGAAAAATTTCCCCAACCGATAGAACTAGACTTCTTTAAAAGTACAGCTAGACCATAGATAGATTATGGCTAGACTATGGACTCGATTTTCATTCAACGTAGAACAAAGTCTAGAATAATAAAATTATCTAGACTAATCTTTGATCAAGTACGACCAACACTATTTTAGAATTTCCAAAAAAATTTTAAAAACAAAATCAAGGATGATAATGACGGTCATTTACTTTACTGATGGTTCAATGATAGATGATGTTTTTATACGTCGATCCCTTGTCCGTATTCCTGAAATCATTGCTAGTTTAAAAACTGTTCAAAAAGAATTTATAAATCAAGATTTAATTTTAGCTATGAACGAACAAGAAGTATATAATCTTTTGAATCATAATCAAATCAAACATTTGAAAAAAACGATTCAGCAAGCCTTATATCAACGTTGGCTTAAAAATGATATCGAGCCAGATTTAATTATAAAACGCACGGACTACCATCGTCTTGATGATTTGATGAGTGTTTTTCAAAGGTTATCGACTATAGATGCACTCAATATTGTGACTATTGGACCTGGATTTGATGATATCGAGTCAAGATTAAGATTGCAATTGAATGTGAATACAGAAAAATTAACAGATGTTATTTTACATGACCCGCAACTGAACTGGTTTTGGAAAGATCTCAAAGAGCAGATTCAATTGCATTCATAACAAAAAATACTATTGTGATATCGAAGATAAAAATTTAATAAATTCAAATCCTAAATCTAATTGTGAAGGTTTAACTTCTATTCTTTCTAAGGCGATATCAACAGCTGCTCCTCCAGAAAGACCAATATTATAAAGATATCCACCATCAATGATTCCTGAATCAAAAATAACAGTTGAAGACTTAGGTTCACATGATAACTGTTTCATTCCTGAAATTTCACCGCCAACGCCTGCAGCTATGGCAAGCTTGCCACCGATGTAACATGAGCTTGATTCTTGGTTTGGTAAAACATTTTTAAAATAAATGGCATCGATTCCGAAGCTAGCGTTAGCAATTAAGCTTAAGCCATTTTTTATTGTCACATCAAAAATTTGACTGCGACTGACGCAATTCATTTTTGCTCCGCCTCGCCCAGTTGCTGTAAGGCTAGCGCGTAAACAAAGCGCTAAAGTTCCACCGGCAGGGACTTGTTTATTATTGATTAATTGAATCACTTTACTTTCAGGTTGAAAAAAAACTGCATTTATAGCTGCTAACTGATTTGCAAAAGAATTAATCGAAGCTAGAGTAAGAATCGATATTAGAATTAATTTCATATTATGTCCTTAATTTAAAATTATTTATTTTTATTTTGTCTGAAATACTTTTGTGCCTCTTCGGCACCTTTATTGCCATCTTCAATAGCTGTTGATATTTTAAGAGTTTTATCACTAGCTAAGCTTTTTTGTTGGATGCTTAAAGCAGAAAGACTTCCGCAACCCATGCTAATGGCCATCGCCATATCTTCTGTATCGTTCAAAAATATTTTTGATAGTACAGGAGTTATTTTTTTATCGTGGGTTTTGGTACGAATGTCTTTACGATGATTGATCACTTGATCTAATTGATTTTTACAGTCGGGAGTAATTTCGGCATAACTGATTTGTAGAGAAAGAATCAATAATGCAAATAAAGTTTTTTTCATCGTGAGCTCCTTTTTAAAGAATTATGAAAAAAATAGTGCTAAATTAAGGCCTGCGCTTAAAAGTAATTAATTCGATTTAAACACTTTTACCTGTCTTAACGTTTTACTATGGGACAATAAAAAGCCCTTATTTTTTTAAAGTAGTCATATTTGTTGACTAGTTATTAAAAAAGACTATAGTAATTAAATGAGTAATAATTTATGACAAAAATAATAGGCGCTGCAAAATTTAAAGAGTCCTGCTTAAGTTTATTAGATACAGTGGATGCAAATGGTTTAATTATCACTAAAAATGGTAAGCCAGTTGCTAAGCTTATTCCCTATCAGCATGATCAATTAAAATACATCGGTAAATTTAAATCAAAAATTAAAATCAAAGGTGATCTGTTTTCTACAGATATCAAATGGAATGCTGAATCTTGATACGCACATAGTAATTGATATTTTAGTTGGACACCTGAGCCCGAAAGAAGAAAAGTTAATCAGTAGTTCTTCTTGGGCTATTTCAGATATTGTTTTATGGGAAATTTTTAAATTAAATCAAATGGGTCGAATTGAAATTGATTTAGAGGACATTGAAATTAAAAATTTTTTTAAAGCTATTCAAATTATTCCGATATCTTTTGAAATTATAAAATTCATGGATGATCTTGATTTTAAATCTGATCCTGCAGATGAAATAATTGCAGCGACGAGTATTGCATTAAAGATTCCCTTAGTCACTCATGATACAAAAATATTAAAATCTAAAAAAGTACCGTTGTTAAAGGGATATTAAGTCAAAAAGTTGAAAAAAATTCCCGGTTCTAATTTGTCAAACCCAATATAGGTTAATTTATAATACTCGTCGATTTTTAAGAATATATAGGTTATACGAATGTCATAAATTGGAGAATTTATGAAAAACGTTTTATGTATTTCATTGTTATCGGTTCTTCTTCTAACAACTGCCTGTCAGCCTAAAGATTCAAAAATTGAAACAGGTAATGCAAACACAAACAACGGTTTAACAATTCAATCATCTGATTTTGATTCAGCTGAATTATTATCGCTAACAATAGATCGACAAGTTGAAGCGCTACATTTATTGAAAGCATTGCTTAATCCAGATTACGCAGCAGCCAATAAATTAGCTGTTACTGGTGAATTATCTCAGACATTAGCAACAGTTGTTTCAGCAGACGGTAAGTCTTCAGTTCATGCAAAAGCAGAAGGTTCAAAAAAGTTCGAATATGGTGTAAACTATCAAATCATAAAATTAGAAAAAAATGAAATCGGCGCTGTAACAGAAGTTGTTTTAAAAAATAACTCAACTGTTTCAATGCAGTCTAAAGGAGTTAATGGAAAAACAGATGTACAGTCTAAAGCACGAATTGAATTAATAACTATTAAATCTTTGAGTGATGTAAATAATTATTCGGTTTCAATAGATCGACTGGATGAGACTAATTCATTAGCTGAAAAGAAAAATTTTATTAATATATCTATCTCTTATGATTTCAAATGGGATGGAATGGTTGACTCTTTGAACAATGAATTAATTGTTAAAACAAATTCGTTTTACGCTTCCCGCGTAGGAACAAAAAACACTGAATTAAAATACAGAAAAATCGAAGCTAATTTAGCTGTAAAGTTAGATCAGTGTATTTCAATAAATGGATCGATGAAGCTAGTGGTTGACAGTAAAGATCGAAATCTAAAGCCAACAGAAATGAATGTTGTTCTTATAGATTCAAGCTTCGGTTCGACACTACCTGCAAATGGAGCTAGTCTTCTTATAGAAGCTGCTAGCTGTGAAAACCGACCGGTTGTTGATTTAACAAAATTACTTTAATTATTGAGTTAAAGTATTTATTTTTAAACGCGAATAAATTGGGAAGTGGTCAGAGACCCCTTCCTTTTTATTTTCGTCAAATCGGAGCGGCGTTCCGTTAGGTTTCATATTGACAGGTGTTTTAACAACATAAATAGATCCTGGAATTAAAGATAGACCACTGTCTTGTAATAAATTTTTACCAAATGCAATGACATCTAAAAATGACCACTGGCCACGATAAGAGTGTGTTCCTTCGCAAGTTTTACAATCAACTAAGTGTGATACATCGGCTGCTTCAGAGAGTATTTTGCTAAAGTATCCATCTTTAGAATCTTCTTCAGGAACGGTGTTTAAATCACCTCCACCTATGATGGCTTTGCCATTTTTAGCTGATTCAAGCATTATTTTTCGCATATGCTCGAAAGCCTCTTTACGCCAAAAACTAGGATTTGATTGCGACGGAAAATGTGCGGCTAAAAAAGAAACAGACTTATTGTTAATTTTGACAGTTGTTTCTAAAATACCGCGAGATTTTAATCCTCCTGCATCAGTATAAGGAATTAAGTGAAGCTTTGAAATTCCGATTTGAGGAAATTTAGAAATAAAAGCTGTATTAATTCCACGAGGATCTGGTCCTTTTAAAATACTAACAGTTTTATATCCAAATTTTGAAAGATGTTTGTTCACAAGCATTTTTAGAATATTTTCATTTTCGACTTCAGATAAAATTAAATTATCAGGTCCTTGACCGTTATCTACGTAAGTTATAATTTTTGCGACTTGAGACAATTTGAAATCAACAGCCTCATCGCTCCAATCTTTAGTATAACAATCTGATTTGTAAAAACCGGATAAAGTGTTGCAGTAGTCTTTTACTTCTTGAGTATTTTTTTGTGAAACTGGTAAATAAGCGTAATCACCAACTCCTTCATTATGAATACTGTCGAACATGTTCTCAACATTAAATGCCATCACTGAAATTTCTCCAGATGATTTAGAAATAAGCTGAACAGGAGTAATGGAGCGACTATCAGTGTTGCTTTTAACCGAATTATTTAGAGCTGATGATTTGCATGAAACAAAAGCTAAAATAACTGTTAAAACCAATATATTTGAGAGCATTTTTTTAAATTGAATTTTTTTCATATTAAAAGCCTAAATGGTAACTTTCAAAAATTCTAGTATTTGTTTTATTTCTGCAATGTGATATAAAAGGCGGACTTAAACAGACAGTCAAAGGGGATTTTTATGAACAAGTATTACTTTGTACTCGCAGCTTTTTTGATTGGTCTACAATCACAAGCACAAACAACAACAGCTACTGTGCCTGCAACAACAGAACAAACATCGACTACAAAAGTTGAATCTGCAGCAGCAGCAGTAGCAAGCCCTTTTAGTGTTTCGATTTTTATGTTGGGTGGTTATAACGATCAACAATTCTATAACGAACGTCCATCGTTTACTGTGATGGATTCATACATTGCTTTAAATTATAATGTCACAAAAGATATTCGTGTTTCAGCTCGTCCTGCGTTTGGATATACGACAAGTGGTTTAAGTTCTGCTCGAGGTAACAGAGCTCCGGAAGAAGTATCAGATAAAGCTTCGATTCGTGATTTTTCATTTGCAGGTTCTATTCGAAATATTATGTCTGATACGCTACAAGATTCACTGGCGTTAAAATTTAAACCGCGTTTATTTTTAGCAACCAGTGACAGATCTAAAGATGAAGGAATGATTGCACGTTTAAGATTAGAGTGGGAACTAAAATATTATACTTCAAAAACAAGTGATTTAAGAATTATCTTGAAGCCTAACTATTATTTTCAAAAAGACACAGCTGTATCTTCAACTGATTCTAGAGGAAGAGTAAGTTTCAGAGGAACTCGATTAGCTGATGCAGAGAACTATGTTGAGTTTACTCAAGATATTGGTGAAAGCAAAACTTTTGCTATTAAGCCTGTTATAGGTCAAGATGATGAATGGTCAAATAAATCGGCTGCTAACGGAATAAATGACACATTTCGAAAATCCAGATTATTTTACGGTGCTGGATTTGAAATTAGTCCAACCAGAGATTTACAAGCCACTTTAGGTGTAAGAACTTACAAAGACGTATATCAGCCAGCTAACAGCGAGGAAACAAGCTATACATTAATGGTTGATGCTCAGGTATTTTAATTAGTCTTTAAAATCTTTAGCCAATTCAAATTCATAGAATTGGCTATCATAAGTCAATGAAATAAAGCAGGACTTCAAAGCAATTTGATTTTCTGCTTTTTTGTTTTTAGCCCACGTTAATTTCGAACCATACATCTGATCACCAACTAGGGGAGAACCAGCTTCAGAAAGCTGAGCTCTGATTTGATGAGTGCGACCTGTAAGTAAATTAATTTCTAATAAATTAAAATTTTGAACAATTTGTTCATGGTTGTTTACATCTGAAATTTCATCTAAAATATAATCAATTTGCCTTTCAATAACCAATTCACATTCATCCCAAGCTTCATGATAAAGACTACTTACTTTTTTTGGAGCTCGCTTTGAATACTCCATATAATGAATTAATCTTGAAGGTAAAATCTGATTATCATTGATCAAAGCGATATATTTTTTAGTGATAGTTCTATTTTGCAATTGAGCATTGAATGATTTTACAAATTCAGGTGTTTTGCCATATACGATAAGTCCACTTGTTGTGGTGTCTAAACGATGTGAAATATGAAGTTTTTGTTTTAAAGCCATTTCTGTTTGAGTCAGGCTATTTTCAATTTTATTATCGACAGAAGGGTGGCTGGGTATTCCACTGGGTTTATTTAGAATCAAAAAATCTTTATTTTCAAAAAAAATTAAGTTTTTCCAATCGTAATCAACAAAGTATCTTCGTGGTTTTGTATGAACTCTGATCAGGGCCCCAAAAAAAATTGGTGATTCAGATTTGAGCAGACGTTGATTGTTAATATAAATTGAACCTAGTTCTACAAGGCTTTGAATAAAAAATGAGTCTAATGCTAAGACCTCTGCAATGATATGCGTGGCAGTCCCATCAGCTGGACTATTGAAGTGTTTAACACCGTACTCAAAGCCCTGAGATGCAACAATAACTGAAGAATTTGAATTAATAGCCATACTTTTAGTTAGCACACTGTATCGTAGTCACTCAAGGACTTAACAAGTTAATAAAAAGAATGAACAATAGACAAATGATTTCAGAAACAATCCAATGTTTATGGGGAAGTTCAAGCACATTTGTGTGCTTGTCGCCTTATGCCTACGAGCCAATGTGGATTTACTTTTTTTTAATTACGATGATGCTTTTATCAAGTATTGGATTACCTTTTCCAGAGGAAGTCACTTTAGTCAGTGTAGGAATCATGGCATATATCGGAGCTAATCCTGAGTTGTACCCACCTCCGTTTCAAAATGCTCCCTTTGTTCATCCTACCACAGCTGCAATTGTGGCCTTTTTAGCTGTGTTGGGATCGGACCTTTTGATTTATTCAATTGGTCGCTTTTTTGGTCCCAAAGTTTTTGAAATGCGGCCTGTAAAAAAAATTATTTCTAGTGATAGTCGTCAACGAATAGAAAGTTGGACTAATAAATATGGATCCCTGGCCTGTGGAATTTTTAGATTTACTCCTGGCATTCGATTTCCTGGGCACCTGGCCTGTGGAATGGTGAAGTTTCCACTTTGGAAATTTATTTTGATTGATGGAATTGCAGCGCTTATTTCTGTTCCCACACAAATACTATTATTTGCACATTACGGCGAGGCCATATACGGAGTTTTTCAAAAATCAAAATATGTTATTTTAGCTTTGTTGGTTGTTTTTGCTATTTTTTATGTCGTCAAAAAATGGACTTCAAAAAAAGAAGCCCCCAATTAATTTTTCTATCCTGTTTTAGAATCAGAGATAAAATCACTTTCGAAAATTTCAAGATGACACTGAATATTTGATTGAGAATTAAATTTTGAACTATCAGATTCTGGCCAGAAAATTTGATCGTAGCCATTCTGTAATCCAAATAATTCTTCACGAATTCTAAATAAAAGACCACAGGCGCTTCCTAATAACCAATCCATCTGAATTTGGTGAAGTGATTCATCTAAGTTCACCGAGTTTTGATGAGTTAAAAATGCCTCTGGCAAATTGTTAATTAAAGTGCAGGCATTATTATTAAATTTTAAAAAAGCATGTTCTAATGGTTGTACAAATAGTTTTTCTATTTTCATATCTACGCCGTTAATAAACGGACTCGATAATTTTTTAAATTGCCAATAAATAAGTGCATCGTTCACGGTAAAGTCAGTCTTAGCTAAGTAATCATTAATTGAGTCACAACGTACACTTTCGAAGGTTAAATCACTGACTTTTTGATTATAATGATTTGCGCTTAAGGTACGACTGTGAAATAAAAAAGAATACAGACTTATCAGTTTTTGATTAAACTGCTCTGTGAATTTTACACCAAAATTATAAATAAGATTTTTTTTCATATCTTTTTCAAAAATTTCAATATCTTTAATTATAGAAAAAAGTGATTTAAATTGAAGATCTTTTTTTTCAAATAATGAGTTAAGCTTGCAGTTAATATCAGTTTCAAATTTATTGATGATTTGTTTTTTTGCCAGGTCATCATTTTTTGTCATATTTTTAATTTTAAAAGCAGAATTTTGATAAAGTTCAAAATATGGATCAATACTTTGTAAGTAAGTATTTACAAATACTTGATCAGAATTGTCACAGGCCTTAAATTCATTAAGGATAAGATAATTCATACTAACAAGGGCATCATTAAAGTATTTCATAGCGGCCACTGGTTTTTGCTTTTTATTTTCTAACTTCAAGCTAAAGCTTTCAGGCGTATAGCTTGTCTTATCATTGACGTTTAATTCGAAACCAATTTCTAAAGATTTATTTTTCATGAATGTTCCTTTACGATATGCTTTTCGGTTTTTAAACAAAAAATCTTGAAGAAATAAAGGTCCAGTCTTAATGACTTGATTTGAGACATTATATGCTAGAAAATACATAAATGTTTATAGATTCACACAGTCATTGGTCAGATCGAAGAATTCTGGATTTAGACCTTGAACCATTTTTACAAATGTCTTTTCAAAATCAAATTTCAAAATTTATGTTTGGTGGAGTTGATCCTGAGGATTGGCAGCGCCAAATTCAGTTGGATCAAAAATATCCAGAAACGTTTTATAAATGCTTCGGACTTCATCCTTATTTTGTCAGCCTTCGATCGAATACTGAATGTGAAAGCGCTTTAGATCAGTTAGTTATGCTATTAAATGACAGTATTGCCATTGGGGAAACAGGCTTAGATTTTCGTGAAATTACATTAAAAAACGAAAGTGGTGATGAGTTTGAAGTGATGTCACGCCAAATCGAGTTTTTTGAAAATCAACTTCAAATGGCTCAAACTTTTAATAAACCAATCGTTTTACATATAGTTAAAGCCCATGAAAAAGCATTGCAAGTATTAGATTTATTTAGTCACCAAACTCAAAAGGGATTTGTTCATGCTTTCAATGGCAGTTTTGAAGTGGCTCAGCAGTATTTAAAAAAGGGTTTTTATATTTCAGTGGGTGGGGCTGTGACTTTTGAAAAAAATCACAAACTTCGAGAGGCCATCAAAAAAATACCTTTAGAAAGCTTATTACTCGAGTCCGATACTCCTGACCAAGCTCCATTCGGATGGGTTGGGTTGAATAATAGCTCAAGTCTATGGCAAATTGCTGAGGTTGTGGCTGAGTTGACACAATTAAACACTCAAGAAGTGATGCAAATTTCAACTAATAATTTTAAAAAGCTTTTCAGTCTGTAACCTTTTTGTTATGTTTCCGCCATGGAAAATAATCATGTAATCCCCGAAGACAATTATACATTGCATCGCCGTTTTGACCGTATGGGTAGGCTTGTAGGTGATCACAATATGAAAAAACTTTTTGGATCACACGTCATGGTGATTGGTCTCGGTGGAGTGGGTTCATGGGCCGCTGAAAGTTTAGCACGTTCAGGCGTTGGTAAATTAACACTTATTGATTTCGATGAGATTTGTATTACAAATGCCAACCGACAATTGCATGCGCTTCAAGGACTTGTTGGAAAAAAGAAATCTGAAGTTATGGCTGAACGTTTACGAAAAATAAACCCTCAAGCCATTGTTGAATCAATCCCTTTATTTTATAACGCTGAAACTTCGGTGCAAATATTAGCTTATCAGCCAGATTTTATAGTGGATGCAATCGATAATTTAACAGCTAAAACACATTTGTTAAATTCTTGCTTTCAAAATAAAATTAAAATCATTACTAGTGGTGGTGCTTCTGCAAAAGTTGACCCCACCCGTGTGAAAATTACAGATCTTGCAAAAACAGAAATTGATCCAATGGCGCACACAGTGCGAAAAATATTACGACAAGAGTATGACTTCCCAAAAGAAAAATATTTCGGTATCCCTTGCGTTTATTCGGATGAAATCCCGATGGAACCAGTTGAATTAAAATATGATTTAGGCCAAGGTTTTAAATGTGTTTGTCCTCAAGGTGAAAATAACTTGCATGGATGTCTTCACCGTAACGTGATTTATGGAACTTCAAGTTTTGTCACCGGAGCTTTTGGTTTAGCTATGGCATCATGGGTCGTGCGTGAAATAACAAGTATTCAACCGACTTTAAATGCAGGGCCATTGAAAAAAAAGAAAGTTCAAAATAATTCTCAATTACAAGAGTTAACGATATGAGTATTATTATTTTTTTCGGTTTCTGTTTTTTTATTTTAGCTTTAGGTTTAATTGTTATTGGAGTGACTTTTTACCAATGGAAAAAGCAAAAAATAGAAATTTTTTCAAATCAGCCTAAAAAATAAATTTGATCAACTATTCAATTCAACCTCACAAGGAGTCCCATCATGACTATTACAAATTTTATTGATCACCACTATCGTCACTTTAACGCAGCCGCTTTAAAAGACGGCGCTGTAGGTTACAAAAAGCATATCGATGAAGGCGGTCAGATGCTTGTGACTTTAGCTGGAGCGATGAGTTCTGCTGAATTAGGTTTGTCTTTAGCAGAAATGATTCGCCAAGGAAAAGTTCATGCTATTTCTTGCACTGGGGCTAATTTAGAAGAAGATGTTTATAATTTAGTGGCCCATGATCATTACGTCAGAATTCCTAATTATCGTGACCTGACGCCAGAAGATGAACAAAAACTTTTAGAAAAGCACCTTAATCGCGTCACAGACACTTGTATTCCAGAAGAAGAAGCCATTCGTCGTATTGAAAAAGCCATTTTAAAAGTTTGGACTGACGCTGATAAGAAAGGCGAAAGTTATTTTCCACATGAATACATGTATAAAATTTTACTCAGTGGTGAATTAAAACAGTATTACCAAATCGATCCTAAAAATTCTTGGTTATTAGCAGCTGCTGAAAAAAATTTACCGATGGTTGTTCCTGGATGGGAAGATTCAACAACTGGAAATATATTCGCAGGTCATTTAATAAAGGGTGATATTAAAAGCCCACATACTGTAAAATCTGGAATTCAATACATGACCTACTGGGCCGATTGGTATATGAAAACAGCCACGAAAAAGAAAGTAGGATTTTTTCAAATTGGTGGTGGAATCGCTGGTGATTTTCCAATTTGTGTGGTTCCAATGTTGTCTCAGGATTTAGGACATGATGACGTTCCGCTTTGGAGTTATTTTTGTCAAATTTCAGATTCAACAACATCTTACGGATCTTATTCGGGGGCAGTGCCTAATGAGAAAATCACATGGGGGAAATTAGCGATCGATACACCGAAGTATATCGTTGAAAGTGATGCTTCGATTGTTGCCCCGTTGATGTTTTATTACGTCATGGGAATGTAGTCGTTTAATAATTTATTTTAACTTATCTAAACATAGATAGAAAAAACACAAACACAGGAGAATATATGAAAAAAGTTTTATTAGCAGCAGTAGCCATAGCATTAGCAACAGTATCAGCACACGCCGATGGACGAAGTTTTACAATTTCTGGGGACAGTCTGGTTTCTATTCTAATCGGGAATACAATAAAAACGAGCACGACTTCTTCAAATTTAAATGGTCAAGCTTTACGTTTTGAAGGCGGATTAAATATGGGTACATTTGAATTTGGTCCAATCCTCAGTTATAATAACCGTGATAATGGAACAAGTGTTGTTAAATCTACAGGTTTGGGTGCTTACGGTCGTTATAATTTCGTAGATAATAAAGCGGGTGTGGCAGTTGTTCCATTTGCTCAGTTAAAACTAGAATCAATCACTAAAAAAGATGCTGGAGTTTCAACAGATGCAAACGCATTTTTATTATCTGGCGGAGCAACTTTTTTCCCAATTAATGATGTTATTGGTATTAATGCTCAGTTGTACTATCAGAACAGCAAAGAAACAGTCAGTTCACTTGATACAACAACTACTGGCTTCGGTTTAGGAACTTCTTTTAGTTTGTATTTTTAATTTAGTAACAATTATTGCTAACTAGGAAACAATATATGAAAACACTAAGTACATTAGTTTTATCTTTTAGTTTAAGCGCTTTTGCGCAATCAGAAAATATTTATAAATTAACAGACGTTAATCAACAGTTTTTTAATGATAATGAATATGCACCGTTAGCTGCGATTTCGAATGCGGATATTATTGGCATTAGTGAAAGTGCTCATAACGTAAAAGATTACATTAAAATTCAAACACGCATAATTCAGGTTCTTGTTAGAAATTATAATTATCGACAGATCTATTTTGAAAGTTCAGTCTTTAAATTTAGACCTGTGGCTCAGTATATTCAAGATGGAAAAGGTGATGTGAAAACTTTCTTGAAAGCAAATTTTCAAAGTCGAACCGTTCAATTTTTAGATTTAACTGAATGGCTTAGAAATTGGAATATTAACAATCCTAACGATAGAGTTTATATTGGAGGAGTTGATATCTATGAATTTCAAGTCTCTGATCCATATGCAGTACTTATCAAATCAATTGAAAATTTGTCTACACAGTATCAAACAGATTTGGAAATTATAAAGCAATGCCCAGCTGTTAATTTGATCGAAGATAGTATGATTGACAAATTTTATGAAGATATATTTTCAAAAGCAGAGACAATTACTGATGCACAATACGATCAATGTTATAACCAGTTAAGTTTGTTAAAAGATAAAATTAAGTCTAATGTGGTGGCTGAAGGTGTTTTGGGTTTTAATAATTATTACGATGTTATTTTATCGGCTCAAGTACTCATGGGCATACAAACATATTTAAAAAAAGGAATAGTAGATGATAACAATTTGCATGTGCATGTAAATATTCGTGACCAATTAATGACAGACAATATAATTAATGAAAAGTTAAGATTTGGAAATACTCAAAAAGTAATCTACTCTGCGCACAATGTTCATACTTCAAAAGCAACATCGTCTATTCCACTTTGGAATTTTATGGTGTCCCCGCTAGTAAGCACAGGAGAACATTTAAATAAAAAATTTATTTATAAAAACATTGGTAGCACAGGCTATAATATAACAGGTGATAACAAGTTTAACATTCCAACTTCACCATTATCCTTAGATGTTTATATGCATAACTTAAAATATGAAACTGCGCTTATAGACACAAATGCAGATTTCATAAAAAATCAGTATAAATGGTATGTTCATGATGAAAATAATTCTGATAGGCCAGATGGAATTTTTATCCAGCCTCAAAAACATTTTGATTTTATGTACTACTTAGATACTTCAGTGGCTGCTGATAAAATTCAGTAATACTGACAATTGTTATATCATAACAGCAAAATTAAAAATGAAAAAAGCCTGATCGAAAAATCAGGCTTTTTTCATACCCCGATAACTTCAGTCACTTCAGGAAATATTTCTTTAATTCTGACTTCGATTCCTTGCTTCAAGGTTGCCTCAGAGCTTGGACATCCTGAACAGGCACCCATCATTTTTATATACAGCTTTTGATCTTCATATTTTACAAAGGCAATATCGCCGCCGTCTAAAGCAACGATTGGTTTAATTTCATTTTGTAAAACACGTTTCATTTTTTTCACAATTTCAGAATCATTTGAGGATTCATCATTGGCCACTGCTAAATTCAATAAAACAGGCTGTCCGCTGGTGATGTGTTCTTTGAGTAAGCCTGATAAAGGGTTAGCTAGAACTTTCCATTCGACCCAATCTTGTTTTGTGATAGTCACAAAATTTTCAGCGACAAAAACTGAAGAAACCCATGGGAAGCCAAAAATTTTAGCAGCAAGAGGTGAATTATCAGTTGACTCAACATTGGGAAAATCTGCTGTTTGATTAGCAATCGATTCTGAAAAAATAAACTTCATAGTCGCAGGATTTGGAGTTGTTTCAAATGTTACATTCATGAGTCAAAAGTAGCAGTTGTATTGCGTGATTTCAATTTATTATGTAGGCTTATTTTCATATTTTAGAAATTTATACATTTTTAATGATCAAGGAGTATCTATGACCCCAAGAGTGCGTGAAATATTAAGCTGGTACGGTGCTGAAAATATTGGTGTTTTAACTAACATGGCGCGAATGCTGAATCATGGAAAATTAGCAGGCACAGGAAAATTAGTTATTCTTCCTGTAGATCAGGGTTTTGAGCACGGCCCTGCTCGAAGTTTTGCAAAAAATCCAGATGGATATGATCCTTCTTATCATATTGAATTGGCCATTGAATCCGGATGCAATGCCTACGCAGCCCCGCTGGGAGCTTTAGAAGTATGTGCACGTGATTACGCAGGTGAAATTCCGTTAATTTTAAAAATTAATAATTCTGATTCTTTGTATGGATCAAAAGCCCCGATATCAGCTCTGACATCATCGGTTGATGATGCACTTCGATTAGGTTGTTCAGCCATTGGTTTTACAATTTATCCAGGATCAGAACATCGAAAATATATGTACGAAGAAATTGCGCAGGCTTCCCAGGATGCTAAAAAAGCGGGTCTTGCAGTGGTAATTTGGTCTTACGCTCGAGGTGAGCAAATTTCTAAAGAGGGTGAGACGGGTATTGATGTGATTGCTTACTCAGCCCACATAGCTTCGCAGCTAGGGGCAAATATTGTTAAAGTAAAACCTCCTACAGCTTTTATTGAGCAGGCAGAAGCTAAAAAAGTTTATGAGGCTCAAGGAATCAAAGTGACAAACATGTCTGACAGAATTAAGCACGTTGTTCAAAGTTGTTTTAATGGTAAGCGTGTTGTTATTTTCAGTGGGGGCGAAGCCAAAACCACAGCTGATTTATTAGAAGAAGTAAAGCAGTTGGCTCAGGGCGGTGGATTTGGAAGCATCATGGGACGCAATGCTTTTCAAAGACCAAAAAAAGAATCGATTGAATTACTTCATAATGTAATGGAAATTTTTGCGGGTAAAAAATTATGATTGATCCAAATGATAATCCCATTAAAGCTGAAAAAAGAAAAAAATTACATGCGCTTCGTGCAAAAGGTATTAATCCGTATCCCTATTCGTTTGATCAAAATATTCATGTAGAACAGCTCACAAAAGATTTTAGTGAAATAGCTGCTGGAGAAAAAAGAACGGAAAAAACCTTTAAAATCGCCGGAAGACTGATGACTTTAAGAGCAATGGGTAAAGCCAGTTTTTTTAATATTCAGGATTCAAGTGGACGTTTTCAATGTTATGTCAAAGTCGAGGAACTTAATGAGATCGATCGAACTAGTTTTGATCTGATTGATTTAGGAGATATCGTTGGCGTAGAAGGATATGTTTTTCGAACTCAAAAAAATGAATTATCTTTGTATGTTCAAAAGTTTCAAATTTTAACAAAAACTTTAGAACCTTTGCCAGAAAAGTTTCATGGAATTCAAGATATCGAAATCAAATATCGTCATCGTCATTTAGATCTTATTTCTGATTTAGAATCACGTCAGGTTTTTATCAAACGTGGTCAGATTGTTAAAGCCGTTAAAAACTTTTTAGATGAGCGCGGATTTATGGAAGTGGAAACACCAGTTTTGCAGCCCTTGTACGGAGGCGCTGCAGCACACCCATTCACAACCCATCATCGGGCTTTGGATATGAAGCTCTATATGAAAATTTCACCTGAGCTTTATTTAAAACGACTCATAGTAGGTGGTTTTGAAAAAGTTTATGAAATCGGAAAAAATTTTAGAAATGAAGGCATCGATCGAACTCATAATCCTGAATTTACTATGCTAGAATTTTACGAAGCTTACACAGATTATAATTATCAAATGAAACAATTTGAAGATTTAGTTTCAAGTGTTTGTCAAAAAACCACAGGTTCAATGAAAGTTATTTATCAAGATAAAGAAGTTGATTTTACGCCTCCTTGGCGTCGATTAACTGTAATGGATGGCATCAAGCAATATGCTGAAATTGATCCAGAAAATAAGACGCAACTTGATGAGTTTTTAAAAAAACATTCTGACAAGCCAATTTATTTAGATAAACTTTCAATTGGCGAAAAACAAATGAAAGTTTTTGAAATGTCTGCTGAACAACATTTATGGCAGCCCACTTTTGTTTTAGATCATCCTGTTGATATTTCGCCTTTAACAAAAATCCATCGTGAAAATAATAAACTTGTTGAACGGTTTGAACCCTTTGCAGCATGCATGGAAATTGGTAATTCTTATTCTGAGCTCAATGATCCAGAGGAACAGCGCGCACGTCTTAAGGACCAAGAATCAAAACGAGGTCATGATGAAGAAGCTCATCCCATGGATGAAGATTTCCTACATGCCATCGAGACCGGAATGCCGCCAACTGGTGGCGTAGGGTTGGGAATTGAACGTCTAGTGATGTTACTTACGAACAGACCAAGTATTCGAGACATTATATTTTTTCCGACAATGAAAATAAGTCATCACAAATGATAAAAATTTTTCTTGCATGTATTTTTTTATTTTTATTAAGTTGCCAGCAAAAGCCTACAACAGCCCTTGAAGAATCTGTGGATGTTTTTGAGCCTCGGGGAGTGCTTGTCGATACCCGTGATGCATTGTCATTTAATAGTTTTCATATTGAAGGTTCTGTTAATTTATTGGTTGAAGATTTTTTGATTTTACAAAATCCAATGGCTGATTTGAAAAATCAGAAAAGAATTTTTGATGGAAACTTACCTAACGTGATTGAAAGATTAGCTCGACGCGGGATAGGTTCTCAAAAAAAAATCTATTTAATCAATGAACAAAAAAATGCAATAGACAACCAAAAATGGGCTTGGCTTTTAAAAAATTTAGAAATTAAAGATGTAGAAATGGCTACATTGGAACAATTTAGAAAACTTAAAAAAAATCGATTTTCTTTACCAGAAAGACAACCCGTTTGGGACCTCAAACTAAGTAAAAGTTTACAAAAAGAATTCATTTTTAATAAAGCAAATCGCTGTTTTGCTAAAAGATTTAAATCAAAAGAAAAATGGGATGAAAAGTATTGTCAGTGATAATTAATTAATTTATTTTTTTTTCCAAGGAAAATTTGAGTCACATATTAAAGTATTTGGCTTTCTATAATCATCGTTGACTTCTGCAAAATCAAAATAGTGTGCAAAACCTTCACTTTCGAATATTTTTTGAACTGTGTAATCAAGTGCAAGTTCTGCCGTGGACAAACTGATTATTCCACTAGCGACACCGCCTTGATTTGAAACTATAGCGATGAAGTAGCCAAGCTCAGATAGACACTTTGAGTAGCGGTTTGGCTTGGTTCACGAGAAAGTGAATTTGTTTTAACAATTGGTGAAGTACAAGAATGTAGTAATAAACTTAAAAATAAAGATTGAATAATAAACTTCATAATGTCCTTCATGATTTAGTTAAAAAAAAAGCTTGGTTTCCCAAGCTTTTTTTAATTATAAAAAATTTATAATTTAGTAGCGATTTCTTTTGAAACCACCGCCACCACCACCGCCAGCGCCACCACCGCGATTTTCGCGTGGAGCCATAGGTTTAGCTTCAGAAACATTCATAGCACGACCCATTTGGTCAGAACCATTTAGTTTTTCAATTGCTGTTGCTGCTTCAGCATCAGAAGACATTTCAACAAAGGCAAAACCTTTGCTTCGTCCAGAATCACGGTCAGTGATTACTTTTGCAGATTCAACATTACCGAAAGCTGCGAAAATATCACCTAGTGATTGATCGTCCATGCTGTATGATAAATTTCCAACGTAGATTTTTTTGCTCATAGATTCCTCCTCAGGAATTATATTTAAATTGCCACTAAGAGAAGAACGAGCCCAATGCTTTTTCACTCAGAACGACTAACTTGAAATAAAACAATATTCGAATTTTGACAAAAATGCTACTAAATTCATTGTTTAGGCTTATTTTTTGACAAATCAGGTTATCATTTGACCATTTCATGTTGATTTTGGATTGGGTCTTGTTAGCATAAACCATGAAAAAAATCACTTTTCTTATCTTTTTATTGCCTCTAATCGTTTTAGCTACAGATTTAAAGGTCGGTGATACCGCTCCTAGCTTCAAATCAAAACTTCATACCGGAGACGACTTTTGGTTAGAACATCAAAAAGGAAAATGGACCATTTTGTATTTTTACCCCAAAGCAGATACTCCTGGTTGTACGAAACAAGCCTGCGCTTTTCGTGATAACATTAAAAAATTCACTGATCTTGGTGCCGAAGTCTACGGGATCAGTGTTAATACGATCGAGGATCAAGTTGCATTTCATAAAAAACATGGCTTAAAGTTTTCACTCATTGCAGATGCTAAAGCAGAAGTGACAGATCTTTACGGAGCAAAACTGCCTTTAATTAAAATGTCTAAGCGTTGGACTTTTATTATTGATGATCAACTTAAAATTAGAAAAATTGAAAAAGATGTAGATCCAGTAACAGACGCTCAATCTGTGGCTGATTTTATTTCAGCTCAAATCAAAAAATAAAAAAGGAAATAACATGAAAAAAATAATCGCTATATTATTATTAGCTAGTTTCGTTAATGCTGAAGAAGTTGGTTTAAAAGTTGATAAAATTGATGGATCTCAAGATACAACAATATCAATCCAAAAAGGCAAATCTGCCGTTTTAGCTAAAAAGAAATATCAAATTTCAGACGGTGAACAAGAGATAAACGGCGATAAAGATGTTGTTTTAAAATCTGCTGAAATTAAATGGAAAGCTGAATGCAAAGAGTGGAAAACAGAATTTCGCAATGACAATAAAGATAATAAAATTTTATCAATTTCTTGCGGTAAAATGAAATGTGAAAAAAGCGGTGTGGAATCTGTTTGTACTTCAACTGGTAAATATCGCATTAAAACGGTCATAGAAGAATAATTTAAGTTTCAAATATCTAAGACGCTTTTTTGTCCATTTTAAATAAAATAGAATACATTGCTTTAAGCATATCCGGATCATACCTGCCAGCTAGGTTGCCATTCATTAAATTTAATGCATCTGATGGTGTCATTGTTGTGTTGTAGGACCTTTGAGTTGTCATAGCATCGAATGTATCTGTCAGGGCAACAATTCGTGCAAATGGGTGTATATCATGTTTTGCGATTCCTTGAGGGTATCCGCCACCTGCCCAGGATTCATGATGTTCGAAGCAAGACGCCTTGACGGCATCACTAATATCTGGAAATTCATTTAAAATTTTTAAACCATACTGAGGATGCATTCGCATTTGGGTCCATTCATCATCATTTAATGGTCCACGTTTGCAAAGTATTTCTAAGGGAACAGCTCGTTTACCTAAGTCATGGTAAAGGGAGCTTAATCCAAGTTCTGCTAGTTGTTCTTTTGAAAAACCCAATGCTTGGCCTAATCCTAATGAATAAATACTGACATCAAAGGAATGATTATAAGTGTAAAAATCATGGCCTGATAAAGAAATTAAATTTCCTGTTGATTCAGGAGCATTTTCCATAAATTCCATTAAATTTGAAATGACTGGCTTAGATTCATCAAGCGCTTTTTTTACATCAGGATTATCAAAAAGATCCTCTAATATAGCCATTGAACTTTCACGCAATATTGTAGCCTTTGTAGCATTATCAAGGGAATCAGATTTCATGAGCTCTTTGACATAGGCTTGGTATTTTTCTTTATCTTGATTAGACAAGAAAAAAGATTCACTAGTATCTTTAAAATGAAGAGTTTGAATTTTTTTTTGTGGTAATTCATCACCTAATTTGACATACAAAATAAGCTTTTGATCTATAAGAATATAAATATCAAATGGCAAAGGTTGTTGATAGTTCAAAGTAGTTAAGCGTATTCGAAAGTATCCAAGTGTTGACATATAATTTATATCGGAATGAAATGAATAAAACATGAGTCCAACTGAATTAAAACGAAACCTTAGTCTAGAATCTGATTTACAATACGTCAAAGGGGTAGGGCCTGCTTTAGCCAGTCTATTTGCGCGAAGTGGGTACCGAAATGTCGGAGATTTTTTAAAAAATTATCCCCGTGCCTATGAAGATCAGCGAGTGGCACGAACTATTTTATCGTTACGAGACGGTGATATTGTCAGCTTAAAAGCTAACATCGTGAGTGTAGCCAGTTATAATATGGGAAAATCCACACGAAAAATTTATGACGTATTAGTGCGTGATATTTCAGGAAATATTAAATGTAAGTTTTTTAGAACTCCCTACAAAGGCTATTTTGAAAGATTCAAAGCAGGCACTGAAGTTCGAGTCATTGGTAAAGTCGGCCATTATCGTGGGCGACTTGAGTTTCATCATCCAGATATCAAAGATGTTGAGCCTGATGAAGTTATTGAAGATCAATTAAATCCAATTTATATCGAACATGAAGGAATGAGTTCTGCGAAAATTCAAAAGATTATTAAAAGTTGTTTTTTGCAAATAAAAGAATGGCCTTCAGAAAAAATGCCTGCTTCCATTTTAAAAAAACATCATTTAATTTCAAATCAAAAAGCTTTTTTTGAAATTCATCATCCGTTGATGGATCAAGCCCACCTTTACAACGATTTTAAATCAGAAGCTCACAAAAGACTTATTTTTGAAGAGTTTTTTTGGCTTGAATTATATTTAGCTTCTAAAAAAAATAATTTAAAAAAAGAAAAAGGAATAGTTGTTAAACAGCAAAACAAAAATTTAGCTGAACAGCTATTAAAAGTCCTTCCTTTTCAATTGACTCAAGCTCAATTAAAATCAATTCA
The DNA here is from genome assembly GCA_043765175.1 of Pseudobdellovibrionaceae bacterium. GTDB lineage: Bacteria > Bdellovibrionota > Bdellovibrionia > Bdellovibrionales > Bdellovibrionaceae > Pseudobdellovibrio. The sequence continues at coordinate 22,836 of JAYUJM010000095.1, forward strand.
AGAAATTTCTACGGATATGTCATCGGGTCAACCTATGAATAGACTTGTTCAAGGTGATGTTGGTTCAGGAAAAACTTTAGTTTCTTTTTTGTCGGTCCTTCAAGTTTTTCAAGCGGGTTTTCAATCATGTTTAATGGCTCCGACTGAAATTTTAGCAGAACAACATTATGCCAATGCAGTTAAACTTTTCGAGCCTTTTGGTTTACGAGTTGTAATATTAACAGGAAAAACAAAAACCAAAGATAGAAAAGAGCTGACTGAAGCTTTGTTAAATAAAGAGATTCATTTTTTGATTGGCACTCATGCCCTTATAGAAGACTGGGTTCAATTCAAAGATTTAGCTTTAGTCGTGATCGATGAACAACATCGCTTTGGAGTAGCCCAGAGAAGTTTATTAAAAAACAAAGGATTATCCCCTCATTTTTTAATTATGACAGCCACACCTATTCCTAGAACATTAGCTATGACAGTTTACGGCGATCTAGATGTTTCGATTATTAATGAGATGCCAGTGGGACGTATTCCTATACAAACCCGTGTTATTCAAGAATCAAAAAGAAATGCGGCTGTAAAATTTTTGCTTGAGCAAGTGAGTCTAGGGCGACAAGCCTACATTGTTTATCCCCTGGTGGAAGAATCAGAAAAAATAGATTTAAAAAATGCCACAGAAGAATATGAAAAATTGAAAACACAGTTTACTTCAGTTCGTTTTGGTTTACTTCACGGAAAAATGAAATCTACAGAAAAAGATGAAATCATGCAGTTATTTCGTGAGCATAAAATCGATGTCTTAGTATCAACAACAGTGATTGAAGTAGGAGTTGATGTTCCCAATGCGACAATCATGATGATAGAGCATGCGGAACGCTTTGGTTTATCACAGCTTCATCAATTACGTGGACGGGTCGGACGTGGTCAGTATAAATCATTTTGTGTGATGATTATGGGCTATGCAGTAAGTATTGAAACTAAAACTAGAATTGAGTTTATGGAGAAAACAAATGATGGCTTTAAAGTAGCTGAGTTTGATTTAGAAATGCGTGGACCTGGTGAGTTCAT
>JAYUJM010000096.1:0-87848 GCA_043765175.1 Pseudobdellovibrionaceae bacterium
TGCCAGTTTTCAAGACTGGTGTATTCAACCGCTCTACCAGCTTTCCGTTAATTGTTTTATGTAATTTCCTTAAGGGGATCAAGTGTTTACAGTGATATCGCAGCTTGTTAGTACAAAGGTCCTGACAAACTGGAATAACGTGCATGAATTCTTAGCGTTATATTCCTAAATAATTATCTAATTTCTGCTTTATTACCCATATAAGATCGCAAGGCTTGAGGAATTTCAATCGATCCATCTTCACGTTGATAGTTTTCTAAAATGGCTATTAATGTTCTTCCAACAGCTAATCCACTGCCATTTAAAGTATGAACAAATTGTGGTTTACCACCATCTTTAGGTTTAAAGCGAATGTTTGCTCGGCGTGCTTGAAAATCTTCAAAATTTGAACACGAGCTAATTTCACGATAAGCATTCTGACCTGGAAGCCAAACTTCTAAATCAAATGTTCTTGATGAACCAAAACCCATATCTGCTGTACATAATAACGAACGTCGAAATGGCAATTCAAGAGTTGTTAAAATATATTCTGCATGAGTCGTCAATCTTTCATGGAATTCATAAGACTCTGAAGGATGACAAAATGTCATCAGTTCTACTTTATCAAATTGATGTTGACGAATAAGACCTCTGGTATCGCGCCCATGACTGCCCGCTTCCGAACGAAAACATGGTGAATAAGCACAAAATGATTGTGGCAAATCAGCTTCTGCTAAAGTTTCCCCACTATAATAATTTGTAACAGGAACTTCTGCAGTAGGAATTAAATAATAATCAGTATTTTCAAGATGAAAAACATCTTCTTTAAACTTTGGAAACTGACCTGTTCCAATTAAGCTATTTGTATTCACAATAAACGGAGGAATCATTTCTGTGTAACCATGCTTTGTCGAGTGGATGTCCATTTTAAATTGAATAAGTGCTCGTTCCATTTGAGCTGCAGCCCCTTTTAAAAAAGCAAATCGCGCACCTGTTGTTTTGCCTGCACGTTCAAAATCAATTATATTTAACTTTTCGCCTAACTCAAAATGTTCTTTTGGCTTAAAGTTCATTTTTCTAATTTCACCAACTATTTTGACGACTTGATTGTCAGACTCAGATTTACCAACAGGCACAGAATCATGAGGTTTATTCGGCAATAAATGCAACAGATGATGAACTTTCTCGTCTGCAATTTGAGCTTTGATTTCTAATTCTTTAACTAAAGTCTTTAAACTTTCAACTTGAGACATTAAATCAGAAGTGTTTTTTCCTTCGCGTTTTAAAAGTCCGATTTCAGAACTCAGTTTATTTTGTTTGGCTTTTTCGTTTTCAGAAATAGAAATAATTTCTTTTCTTTCAATACTTAACTTCATAAGCAGTTCTAAATTTTTTAAATTTTCCTCTGATCCACTACGATGAGTTAAACTTTCACAATATTTTTCAAAGTAACTTTTTTCAGATCCAGAAGAAATTTTCTCTAGTGATTTTATATCTAACATTTTTTTCCTATTCCTAAAGGGGAGCTACTAAAATATACATTCTTAAAAGTGCACCAGTTAATACACAAATAATATCAAAAGCAACAATTTGAAATAATGTCAATTTTGATAAAAGTTTATAAATTAAACTAGTAAATAAAATTGTTAAAAAAATAAGAGCAAATGTGCCTAACTGAAAAAATTCTTGTAAAATGAGTGCCAAAACAAATCCAACAAAAAAACCACTGACTAATCTTATCGTTGCATGCGAGACAGAATGTGTTGCCGTTTGAACACCTGATTGAACGGATTGTCCGACTTGACTAGAAAATCCTTTTAATTTATCTGCTATACCCACACATTACCTCGTTATTAAAGATCTTAATGTCCAATCTGACTTAATTGCACTATCTTACTTTCTATTTCCTTAGCATCAAATGAATTTTTTGCAGTCAGATGCAAATAGTCACTTAAACTTTGAATTGCACTTTTGATGTCGCCACGAGCTTCATGAATTAAACCGAGTTCTCGAAAATATGTAAAATTACCTGATTCTAATTTTTTGCCTTCAGAAATGAGCTCTTCTGCTAAATCAAGTTGGTTAGCTAATCGATTACAAGCAGCAGCTTTAAAATAATAATCTGAAATAGGACGCAATTTAATCACAGTCATATATTCTTTTGCACACTCGGTGTATTGATTCTGCTTTAAATCAAGTTCTGCTTTTAAAATATAACTATCTGCCAAAAATGGATTTTTCAATTTTTCAGTTTCTATATCTTTTCGAGCTTCATCATAAAGACCTTGAGCCACTTTATTTTTAGCTATAAAATAATAAAGCTTTGGATAATTGGGATTATTTGACTTAACTAACTCTAGCCTACCTAAGGATTCCGCCAGTAATTTTGGCGCTTTATTTCTATCTTGTGCTGACATCTCAAGCTGTAAGGCTGCTATTGAAAACATGGGTTCTGAATCAGCAGGATCTAACGCTGCTGTTGTCATATAATGTCGAATAGCAATTTTATAATCACCTTTGTTTTTATAACTTCTTGCAAGTCCTAAGCTTGCTTTTGTATTTTTGGGATTAGTCTCTAGAACAAATTTGTAAATTTCTATAGCTGGATTAAGCTTTTCTTGCAACTCGTAGAATTCTGCAAAAGCAATTCTATACTCCATTGTGTAAGGGTATACTTTTATTAATTCAGCGTAATATTTTTCTGCTCGTTGCGAGCCTTCTTTAGCAAATAAATATTTAGCATAAGTTATTTGAGATTCTGGCCAAGCAGGTTCTATTTCGATAGCTCGACCAGTAAACTTTTGAGCTCCTTCAAGTTGTTTAATTTTTTCATCAACAGAAGATTCAGTGTTTCCAATCAATCCAGGAGTAAAATATTGATCAATATATATCGTAGCTAGCAAAGTCAAAAGTTCAACATCTACATCAAAAATTTTATACGCCTTAAAACCATAATTTAAGCCTTGAGCTAGATTGTTTTTTTTCCATTGCAGTTTAGTCATCATTTTTAAAACTTCGTAATTATTAGCATCTATTTTTAAAGCTAACATCAAAGTTCTTTCTGCATCAGCGAAATTATATCTTTGAATTAAAAAATCAGCTTTCAAGGCATAAGCAGGAAAATATTTTGGATCGATCTCAAGGGCAGTATTAATCCATTTGATCGAATCATTAAATTGATTTAAAGCACGCATACACTTTGCAATTTTTAATGCTAGTAGTGTATTTTTTTTATCATTTTCAAATGCTGCTCTATAACGTCCTTGGGCTGCTAAATAGTCTGAAATTCTAAAAAACTGATCCCCTTCGATAGTTAATTCTGTAACTTGAGCGGCACCTATTGTTAATGCTTCTCCACCTAAAGTAATAAATAAATCATTCAGTGCTCGGTGACTAGGGCTCACTGAAAGTGCTTTTCTTACAACGTCCAAGGCTTTCTTGTTTTGCCCTGATGAAACTAACAACTGTCCGTATTCGATAAGCGCTTCTGCGCTAAGTGCTTTAGGTACAGTTTGTCTAATACTGTATCCTTTTTCAAAAAGTTTAATAGCATTGTTGACATCATTTAATTTAAGCTTTGATAAAGCAAGAGCATATAGGCTTGGCTTATGTAGAGGATTTCGACTCAACACATTTTGAAAATATTTTTCAGCATCTGAAAATTTATTTTGTTTGTACAATACTCGACCAATTTTATACTCAGCCATAACCCAATTTGGAAACTGCTTCAAGGATTCAATAAAATAGGCTTGTGAATTAATCAAACTATCAGATTCTTCTAAAAGTTCACCCTTGATATAATACAAAAAAGGATACAATAAAAAACTTGAGTCTTGTTGACTATCAAGAGTTTTTTCAAGAACAGCTCGGCCATCATTATTTTGTGATTTAATTAATAAATAAACGGCATGACAAGCGTTTGTGTATCCAGAAAGAGGACTAACTTGTTTCACTTGTTGATAGACTGTTGAAATAGCCTTCAAATCTTGTGAGTCTTGCTTTGTAAATGGCCACATATGTAAATAATTAATACATAGTAATCCTAAAGCTTCAGTATCATTTTTTTTAGCTTCTACAATTTTTATAAGTAAGCTTTGCGATTGAATCAGATCATCAATGATACCTTTTTTCAAGTAAGCTAGAACATTTAATTTAATTTCTTTGATATTAAAATCAACAGATTCTTTTTCACTCAACTGAGGCGTGATCAGTTTCCAGCTTTTTTTTTGAACGGGCTCGGTAAAATAATCTTTGCTTAAGTAGATTATAGAGACAATAATTACAGTGCTTAAAGTAAAAAATAACTTTCTTAATATTTTTGATTTTTTTTCTTTTAACTTTTCTTTTTCTATTCTAAAAAGTTCTTTTTGTTTAATTAGAAATTCTTGATCTTCTTTTGCTTGAAGTTTTTTTTGAAAAAGAATTTTGTCTTCTTGATTGTTTGAATTTGGTGTTTGTGAATTGACAATAAGAGCATTTTTTTCTAACTGAGTAAATTCATCATCATTTTCGATCGTTGTGTCTTCATCTGTACTTTTTGTATATTTTGCTATTGGAGATGTTCGCACGACCGTATCGGCTTCCATTTTTTGAGTTTTTTTATCATCTCGTTCAACAGGGTTCTCTAAGGATTCGATCAGGCTTTCATAAAACTCAATTTGCTTAGAAAGCGGTTTCCAATCTCCTTCCGGATAGCTAGCGATTTCCTCTAAGCCAGAAAAAAAGCCTTCAAGAATCATTTTACGTACAACTTCAGTATTATAAGGTCCTTTAATTTCACCTGATTCTAAACGCACCAACCATTTTTCAAGTTGTCCATTATCAGCAGATTGATCATGAAGTGAGTCAGTTTCAGATGTCACTTTAACAGTATAAATTACTCTTAAAGGCTGTGAAGTTAATTATGGAAACTTTATTTTGAATTAGACCAACTCGTGACTTAAGTCCAATATTGGAACCATATTTTAGTTCCAATTTGGAACTTAAATTCGATACATTTCATTTTTTTCAATTTATATGTATTATATTAATTTTGGCTCTAAAAAAATTCTGGCACATCAGTTGCTTAATAAGTTGTATGTTTAGATGGTTAGCAGTAGCTTACATTATCGTAGTTCTAGTTATTTCAGCTCGAGCAAAAGCGAACGATCTCAGACATTTTGAATTGTTTTTTAATCATCAGGCATTAATTTTAAACTAGGATCCCCTCCAAATGTTTAAAATCTGCTTGATGAGTAATTTTAAAATTAAAATTTGCTATCAATAGCACGTTTTTTATCAAGCTCAATTGTGGCCCCTCCTCAATTGAGCTTTTTTTATTTTCTTCGACTCAACTTCTAATTAGATCGTTTAATTAAAGCACCTAATTGAGTTAATTTATTTTCAAGTTTTTCGTAACCACGATCTAAATGATAAATTCGGTTTACTACAGTATCACCTTTTGCAACTAAGCCTGCTAAAACTAACGAAGCTGATGCCCGCAGATCAGTAGCCATAACAGGAGCAGCCGTTAATTGATTCGCTTTTCCACGCACAACAGCCACTTGAGTTTTTGGCGTTATGTCTGATCCTAAACGCATTAACTCATTCACATGCATAAAACGATTTTCAAAAACATTTTCTGTAATAACACTTGTTCCTTCTGCAACCGACATTAATGCCATGAACTGCGCTTGAAGATCTGTTGGAAACAATGGATGTGGAGCTGTATTAATGTCTACAGCTTTCCATTTTTTTAGTGGATATACTCGCATTGTTGTGTCGGTCGTTTCTATTTTAAAACCAGCTTCTTTCATTTTTAAAATTAAGGCTTCTAAATCTTGGGGTTGACAATCTGTCACTGTGACATCTCCGCCAGTGATAGCGCCAGCAATCAATAAAGTTCCTGCTTCAATTCTATCAGGCATAATTTTATGTGTTGATGGTTTTAAACTAGAAACACCTGTAATTTTAATCACGCTTGTTCCCTGACCTGAAATCTGAGCTCCCATTTTTATAAGATAATTTGCCAAATCGACAATTTCAGGTTCTTTAGCTGCATTTTCGATTGTTGTGATTCCTTCAGCAAGAACAGCAGCCATCAATAAATTTTCAGTTCCACCAACAGTTGTTTTTTCAAATAAGACAGTTGCACCTTTTAATTTTTTTTGATTTGCACCCACTTTTGCAAAAACATAACCATCACGTAACTCGATTTCTGCACCCAGTGCTTTCATGGCATCTAAATGTAAATCGATGGGTCTAGTTCCAATAGCACATCCGCCTGGAAGCGATACTGTGGCTTCGCCATACTTAGCTAACATGGGGCCTAAACACAAAATACTTGCACGCATTTTTCTTACTAAATCATAATGAGCTTCAAATGTTTTTAATTTAGAAACACGAACCGTTAATCTATTTTGATATGGATCAAGCCCACGTTCGCAATCACAACCTAAACTTTTTAACAAGTCAGCTGTAGAATCAATATCTTTTAGTAACGGCACATTTTCAAATATATGATCGCCTTCTGCCAATAATGTTGAAAATAAAATAGGTAGTGCTGCGTTTTTTGCGCCACTTGTTGAAACTTTTCCGTTCAAAACTTGTCCACCTGTGACTGTCATTTTATCCATGATATATTCCTTTTATAAAACGATCTTTTTTTGATAAATCTTGTATGATTTCAATTTCAGAAAAACAATTCAGTGTTTCCAAAAAATTCTTCATAATTATTCCTTGCTTATATCCCATTTCAAACATCATCAATCCAGATGGGTTCAAATGTTTCGCTGTAATTTTAGACCAGTTTTTTAAAAAAGCTAGTCCATTTTCTTCAGCAAACAAAGCTTGATGAGGCTCAAAATTTTTCACGTTTTTCTCAACTTCAGTATCATTAATATCTATGTAAGGAGGATTACCGACAATACAATCAAATTTTTCAAACTGATTCAAATCTGTGTTTTGAAAATCCTCTTGAATAATTTTCATACGATCAGCGACATTTAGTTTTTCAGCATTTCTTAATGTCGTTTGAATAGCAATATCTGAAATATCAATACTGATTAACTGTGCTTGATTATGAGAAGCTAAAACTGATAATCCAATACAACCTGACCCTGAACCAATATCTAAAATTTTAGGGTTTTGTATATTATTTTTTTTAATGTAAGCTAATACATATTCAACTAATTCTTCAGTTTCAGGTCTTGGTATCAATACTCCTGGTTGAATAAAAAATTGATGGCCATAAAATCCTTTTTCTTGAATAATATAAGCCACTGGTTCACCCATCGAACGACGTTTTATGAAGTCGCGACAGACTTGAATTTCAATTTCCGTAAGTGGTTGGTCATACTTAACATAAAGATCAATTCTTGAAATTTTTAATGCAAATGAAATCAATAATTCAGCATCTAAACGAGCTGATTCTATTTTTTTATCTTTAAAAAATTGAATTGATTTAGTAAGAACATCTTTAAGTAACATTTAAATTAATAAGAATTAGAAGCTTGTTTTTTTAAAGCTTCAGCTTGAAAGTGAGCAATTAATGGATCTATTAAAATTTCAAAAGAACCAGTCATTACAGAATCAAGCTGATGAATTGTTAAACCAATACGATGATCTGTAATTCGAGTCTGAGGAAAATTATATGTTCGAATTCTTTCAGATCGATCCCCAGTTCCAATTTGATCTAATCGAACATCAGAAGCTTCTTTTAATCGTTTATCATCTTCAATTTGTTGTAGTTTTGCAGCCAAAATTGAAAACGCACGTTCTTTATTTGATAACTGTGATTTACCCTCCTGGCAATGAACTAACAAACCCGTAGGAATATGATGAATTCTAACTGCAGATTCGGTTCTATTAACAGACTGACCACCTGCTCCACTGGCGCGCATGACATCAATTTTAATGTCTTTCATATCAATTTTAATATCAACAGCTTCAACTTCTGGAATGACTGCTACAGTCACTGTGGATGTATGAACGCGACCAGCACCTTCGGTTTCTGGAACTCGCTGAACACGATGAACTCCAGATTCATATTTCAATTTACTAAAAACTGATTCCCCTGAAATAGCCACGATAACTTCTTTTGCTCCACCAACATTGCCTGCAGAAAAAGAAACAAGTTCAGCTTTCCAGCCATGTTTATTTCCATAATTTACATATCCACGAAATAACTCATCGGCAAATAACGATGCTTCATCGCCACCTGCTCCTGCGCGAATTTCTAAAAGGACATTCTTGTCATCATTTGGATCTTTAGGAATAAGTGATATTTTTAAATTAGCTTCGATTCCTGGTAGCTCAGCCTCAAGGGATTTAATATCCTCACGAATCATCTCCTTCATTTCAGAGTCAGACTCATGTAAAAACATATCTTTATTTTCTTTAAGTGCAGCAGATTTTTTTTTAAAATCACGATATAATAAAACAATTTTTTCTAAATCAGAAAGTTCTTTCATTAAAGATCGATACAGTTTTTGGTCTGAGGCAATATCAGGTCTTTGAAGTGACATGTTCACTTCTTCATAACGTGATTCGACTTGATTCAGTTTAGAAAACATAAATTAATCCTTAAAAAGTTCGTTTAGAAAATAAAAAAGCGGCCTTGGTTACGCCGCTTTGAACCCTTTCCAATTTATAATTTTCAAATTGAAGAAAGGGCAATAATATTTTTAGACTACTTAGTAGCTTTAGTACCGTAACGCTTTTTAAAACGATCAATACGACCCTCAGTATCCATAATACGTTGTTTTCCAGTATAGAATGGATGAGATGCAGAAGAAATTTCAACTTTGATTAATGGATATTCTTTGCCATCAGTCCAAGTTGTTTTGTCTTTAGAATCTAAAGTTGTTGTTCCTAAAAATGAAAAGTCACAAGACATATCTTTAAATACGACTGTTTTAACTTTTGGATGTATTCCTTCTTTCATAACCCGTCCTTTATTTAGCTAAGTATGTATATAAATATAAGACTTCTGTAATAACACGGCGTTATAACCAAGCACAACAAGAAACCAGTGTTTTTGTTTCAAAACTAAACTCTATAAACCGAAAAATGAGCAATAAATAGGCATTGTTGCTTTAGCTCGTAGTTATTTTTGCCGATAACAAACTATGGAACAAATATACAAATTCAGATTTAGTTCTTGGGAGCACTTTTGTTTACATTTTGATAACTCCTATAAACTGACCGAAATATTTACTTTAGATGAAATTAAAATAAAAAACATCGATACAAAAAATATTATTGATTTCGAAATCAAAAAAATAGTTTTGGAAAATAAAAGTTTAGTTCTTGATTGGACGAATACAGGATTTTTGGCACCTTTTTTTACCATTTAATTCCGTTTATGATTTGATTTGCTTTACCAGAAATTTTTACATTTTTAATAATTCCAACAAATAATTTTTTAATTTCTCAGAACTGCGACAAGTTTGCTCTGCAATTGGAATGCAAACTGTTATTCCAATTTTTATTATACCAATTACTTTTTTAAACTTAATTATAAGTTCTTTGCTGATGCAAAAAATTATAAAATTATAAAATTATCTAAAATTAATGTGCCGATTCTAAAATTAGACAGATCTTTATCATTTATTTTGTTTATTACTTTTTTTGCGACTTCAAGTTGTACGCACTTGTCACTAAGTGTCTCAAGTGCCGAAGATGAACTTAGATTGAATCAAAATATATCCATTGAAATTGATCGTTATTATAATAAACTTATGAAGACATCACCTGATTATTTTGATCTTAATGCTGCAGATAAAAACTATGAAACTATTTTAAAAGATTTATTTGATTTGAAATTATTATTCGTCGATAAAATGAATGAATTTAATTCGTCTAGCAAAAATTCAAGTCAATGTGTAGACAGCACTCGAAAAGCACTTCGAATTATTCGTTATATCGAAGATTATATTTTGCTCCAATAGAATGATCCTAAAGTAGGTCGACTTACATTAAGATCTGGTGATGCTTTAATATCTCGAGCTAACTCTTACACGATTGCGGCCATTGCTAGAATCGAAAAAAGGGAAACACAGTTTTCTCATATTTCGCAGGTTTATATTGATGCACCCATTAAAACAGAAATAGATATTTAAATTGCTTTGACTGAACCACGAGTTATAGTTATTGAGGCTCACCCTGAAAGTGAAGTAGTGCCCACAACATTTGGTAAATATTCTTTAAGTGGAAACGCTCGCGTTGTATTATTTCGACCGCGAAGTGATTGAATGGGCTTCCCTAGGAATTAGAAAAATATAAAGGTAGTATTTAAATTATATTTATTACCAAAAGCGATACTAAAAATTATTTATATCTATTTTACTTAAAAGACTCTCTCGTTTAGTTTGATTTTGTAACAACTAATAAATCAAATATAAAACAAGGAGTTTTTATGATTAAATCGAGCTATGTATTAATTGCACTTTTATTAACAAGTATGACAACTTATGCAGAGTTAACTAATAATTTAATGCAAAAAAATGTTGTTAAAGTCTGGTCAGAAAAAAACTCAGCTGATAACACTGTTTCAATAATGGCACTAGCCCGTTACAGTAACGACTGCTTTGCTCAAGTAGATATTTTTAAACATAGAGAAATTCAAAATTCAGATTTAAATTATCGTATTTACTATAAAGAAAATTCAAATAAAATATGCACTAAAATATTTAAACCCGTTGATAAAATTTTTAAGATTGATGAAGTACCTAGTGATAGCTTTATTAACTTTTCAAAAATTAAAGTTAATGAAGTGGAAATTGAATAGTTTTTATTTCAAAAATAATTTATTATAAAACTGATTTTTTTTAAAATTCTTTTTAAAGACAAAATAATATTTAATATAAGCTTGTTTTAAATTACTATCTGCAATTGATTTCACATCAGTTGCAGTTGTAGTTATACTATTAGGAACTACTGCATAGCCAAGGCCTGCCTCAACCAAGTTTCTAATGATTGTCCAGTCCTCACAAACAAATTTTATTTTTAAATCTTGTTTTTTTACTTCGTAATAATTTAAATATAAATTCATATATTCATTCGAATGCGAATAAGCAATGCACGGGGTTTTTTTAAAAAAATCTGATTGACTGTCTGTATATTTATTTTTTAATAAATACTTTTGATGAACAAGAATATGACTTGAATTTTCTAAAAATTCTTTTGCAACATATTCAATTGAATCTGGTTTTTCACGGAGCAACGCTATATCTATTTTTTGTTGATTAAGGGCTTCTAAGGCTTGATTTGAACTCATCGAAAGCAATTCAATGCAACCTGGAAAGCTTAAACAGTTACTCGCAAAATCTAAAAGCTCTTTTCTTCCACCAATTTTCAGTAGCTGATGGCTGCTATCGGAATAAGTTTTATGTATTTCTTTGAACGTTTCTTGATACTTTTGTAATAAATTCATTGATTCTTGATAAATTAACCGACCAAATGCAGTTGGTATTTTTCGTTTTCCTCGTAATTCTAAAAGTGGCAATTCAAAATAATTTTGTAAATTTTTTAGCTGCATCGTTAGAGCAGATTGAGTTAAGTTAAGTTGTTCTGAAGCTTTAGCAAAGCTAGCTGAATCAACGATAAGAGTAAACATTTGCAGCAAATGGACTGGAGGTAGATTCATTTTATCCTTAGTTCAAAATAATTGAAGTATATAGTTAATTATATCTAATATTAAAAGTTTAAAATCTCAACTACATTTGCCAAAAATCAATAACGATTTTTAACAAAAGGACAGAAATATGAAAAATTTAGTCATCATCAGTTTTTTAAGTTTAACAGCTGCTGTTAATGTGTATGCAGATTTCGGAAGTTACTCTTGTAAGGAAATTAAAAGTAACAAAACAGCTTATTTAAGCTTTGTAATGGAAAACAATGTTAAACGTATCACTTGGATGCCAAGCAAAGGTTTAAAAACAACAAAAGCTAATTCCAGCAATTCAAGTTTGACATTAACTAAAGATTTAGAATTCGTATTATTTGGATTTCAAGATCAAGCAGATATTTTAGTTGTTCCACTAAATACTGGAACAACATCTAAAATTGTAGTTAAAACTTATTTAGATAATGATGATGTATCTGAGAATGAACAATCTTTTAATTGTGTAGCTTTTTAAAGTGAAGTGATTTTTATTATTTTTAATAGAAGATATTAAATAATGATAAATTTAATATCTTCTTCTATGTTAACCATTCATACTTTTAATAAATTCAGAATTAGTTTTAGAGCGCTCGATTTTATCCATTAAAAATTCAAGCGCATCCGTAACACTCATTGGCGCAAGAACTTTTCTTAAAATCCAAAGGCGATTTAAATCTGCTTTATCAATCAATAAATCCTCTTTACGAGTTCCAGATTTGTTAATATCCATACAAGGAAAAGTTCTTTTTTCCATTAATTTACGATCTAGTTGAATTTCAGAATTTCCAGTTCCTTTAAATTCTTCAAAAATGACTTCATCCATTCGTGATCCAGTATCAATAAGTGCTGTTGCTATAATTGTTAATGAACCGCCTTCTTCGATATTTCGAGCAGCTCCGAAGAATCTTTTTGGTTTATGAAGGGCATTTGAATCCACACCACCAGATAAAATTTTTCCAGATGGAGGAACCACAGTATTATAAGCTCGAGCTAAGCGTGTAATTGAATCTAATAAGATAACTACATCATGTTTATGTTCAACTAAACGTTTAGCTTTTTCTAAAACCATTTCAGCAATTTGTACGTGGCGTGTTGGTGGCTCATCAAAAGTAGAACTAACCACTTCACCCTTTACTGTACGCTGCATATCAGTGACTTCTTCAGGACGTTCATCTATTAGTAAAACAATAAGTTTTACATCAGGATGATTTGTGGAAATTGCATTTGCAATATTTTGTAATAAAACTGTTTTACCCGTTTTAGGTGGCGCTACGATAAGGCCACGTTGACCTTTTCCAAGAGGTGACATTAAATCAATTATTCGAGTCGTCATTTCGCTTGGATTGTGCTCTAACTTAAGAACTTTATTTGGATAAAGCGGAGTTAAGTTATCAAAAAGTATTTTATCTTTACTGGCTTCTGGTAGCTCATAATTAAGAGTATCCACTTTAATTAAAGCAAAATATCTTTCGCCTTCTTTGGGCGGACGAACTGTTCCTGTAACGCTATCACCAGTTCTTAAACCGAATTTTCTCATTTGAGAAGGGGAAACATAAATATCATCAGGACCTGGTAAATAATTGTAATCTGGTGAACGTAAAAATCCATATCCATCTGGAAGTATTTCTAATACTCCGGAACCAAAAATATCACCTAATTTAGCAGCTCGTTTTAAAATTTCGAAAACCATATCTTGTCTTCGCATGCCCGCTGCATTTTCAATTTTAAGTTTTGTCGCCAAATCAGTTAATACTTGAATATTTTTTGATTTTAAATCCTTTGAATTTAACCAACTTTTTTCTTCTTCAGTTAAATTAATATCTACTAAATCAATTTCAACAGTTTCAGCCTGCTGAGGAGGCGGCGCCATCTGTTGTTCATTATCATCTCGATTTCGGTCGCGAAAATCTTGTCTTTGGTTATTATTGTATCGATTTTGATTATTGCTGTTATTTTGATGACGATGACGATTTTGATTATTGTTGTTATTTTGATGAGAGTGTCCAACACCACCACTGTTATTGTTGCTACTAAATTTACGATATTCTTTTCGTGGCTGTTGATTTAATGGCGCATTGTTTTGTTGTGGCGCTTGAGTTGGTGTTGAGACAGTCGCAACTGAATCAGTGGCTGCGAATACAGGCGCAACAAGGCTTGGTTCTACTTTAGGTGCACTGACTTCTGAATGAGAGGGCTTAGATTCAGTCACTGAAGGCTGGGCAATGACTTCTACACGAGCTTCCTTTAGTTCTTCTTGAACAGGATTCTTTTTTGGTGTTCTTTTTTTTGTTGGTTCGATGATAACTTCTTTTTTTGCCAAGTGGGGCTCCCTGTAGATCATTTATCGTGTAAATTAAGATTGGTTATTAAGTTGAATATTGAAATATAACTATTTTGTGTAGATATTTTAGAACATTTGTCAGAAATCAAATTAATAATATCGTTATTTATTGTCAATAAATAACATGAAATTGTCTTATTTTAAGACGATTTTTGCTAGATCATTGTATAAATTTGCAGAATTTATTTTTTTTTTGAAAAAATTGCTAAGTTTTTCAACGCTATTGCCGAAAATAAGATTGAGCCGCAAAAAGGAGAAATTTTGTGAATACAAGTCTGACACCTCTTCCACGCACGCCACTTCATTTAGATGTTTCTTTCAAACGTAATTATGCACGTCATGAAAATACCGGAACATTGACTAATATTAGCCTGAGTGGAGCTTTTTTAGAAGTTGCACAAAACGATTTACGCAAAAACGAAAAAATTAATCTTGTTTTTGTAGTTGGAGATCGTGAAAGAAAAATTAGCGCTGAAGTCATTTGGGTCAATTCTTCAGGAGCAGGAATAAAATTTTCTCCACAAAACAACAGAGATGTTCAAATTGTTGATGACCTTATATATTATGTCGAAGAAAAACGACTTGGATATCGCGGAATATTTGATGGTTTTACAAGAAAAGTTGGATAATTTAATATTTTATAAATAAAAAGGGCTCTCTGAGCCCTTTTTATTTTGTAATTAACTGTTTGTAACTATGTGCCTACGTGAGTTTGTTCTACAGAAGCCAATTCAGCTTCTTTTTTCTTTTTATTTTTACGAATGAGAACAAATCCCAACAAAGCAACTAATATGGCTACTCCACCTAACTGCATTGTTAAATCTGAACTTAAGCCTCCTTCAGGTGCCGCTTCTTCTTCCATTGTAGGAGCTTGCTGAGCAGCAGGTGCCGCTGCAATTTCTTGAGGTGGCGGTGGTGGCGGTGGTAATTCCTGTGGTGGAGCTTGCTCTAGAGGGGGAGCAGCTTGTTGCATAGGTTGCTCAATTTGCTCAGGCATAGGAGGTGGTGGCGGCAATTCTTGTGCAGGCGGTGGAGTATTTTGAGCTAGTTCCTTTGGCGGAGCTTGCTCTGGCATTTGTTGAGCTGAATCAACTAATTTTGACTGTCCATCCAAGTTAGCCAATGTCGTTGGTACAGTAATTTGTTCTACAGGCTTCCAATATTGAATGGAGTCACCTTTTGCGAGTTTTGTTTTTGAGGAAATTGAGTTTGTCGTCCAAATCTCTTTCCATCCATCGTTATACCCGATTAATTTTTTAGAAAGCTTAGATAAATTTTCATTTTTAGTTGCTGTGTAAGTCGATGCTATCATTCCAGTATCTTCATAAAATGAAATCGTTTTAGCAGAGTCTGTTGGACGATTTGGAGAAACGTAGAAAACCTTGTCACCAGCTTTGACTGACTTATTTCTTAAAAAAGAATTAATCTCTTTAAGTTCAGCTGATTTATCAGAACCAAAAATAGACAAACTAATTTGACTCAAATCCTCTTTTGGACGAGCTATGTAAACAGTATTTACAAAACCGTTTCCGAAAGCATAGGGCTCAGCTTCAGCTAATTTTCTTAGCCCGGTCTTAGGTCCGACTTGAGATACAGCTGCTAAAGAAGATAGTGAAGTTTCAGATTTTGTCGATTTTTTTACTTTTGGCCGAGGAGCTGGTTTTTCCACAGGTGTTTCAACTATAGATTCTGATTCGTTAGAAGCTATCACTGGAGACTCAGTAATAGGAGATTCTGTAATTGGAGCATCTAGCAAATTTGTTTGTGCATTATTTTCTGTTTGAGCAATTTGAGTTTCAGAGGCCATCGGCGTTTCAATAACAGAATTTGTTCCTTCTGTGAGCGTCAAATCTGGACTTAGATTAGTATCTATTTGTGCAATTTCTGTAGAAGGAGTTGATTCAACAGTGGGTGTCTCAGTAATTTCCGTATTGACTTGATTGCTAGCCTCAAGAGATGAATCAACTGGAGCAATTGATGCGTTTACATTATTTTCATCTACAACTGGTGCCGCTGCAAATTCATCAACTGGTGCCGCTAGTCCTGATTCATCTATTGGAGTCTGAACAACTTCTGTAGAGACATCTTGACCCTCTGTAGGTGGTGTTTCACCTAAAGCTGCTTGTAAAGATTCATCAACAGGACCAGAAGCTATTGATTGATCACCAGAAAAAGTGGCGTCTTCGGCTTCTATTTTTTCGACATCTGCATTTTCAACAATTTCTGTTTCTTCTTGTTGTGCTTTTTTAGCTTTGCAGCCAATCACATTAAACATTAAACCAAACATCGCTAACACAATAACTAGTTTTTTCATTTTATCCTCGTCCTTGAAAATTAATAAAAACCATACACCTTATCATTTAATCACATTGCTGCAATTCAGAAAAGCAGCATGTGCATTTCTAGACTAGACTTAAGATTAAATTAATTCATTTTTTTTCAAATTTGATCTTATTTCCGACCTTGATCTTGTTTTTTTTAAACCACCCTTTAGGCATTTCTAAAGCATAAAGTGCTGGTTTTTTACTGGGATACGAAATCGGATTCGTAGTAGCTAATAAACTAGTAGCTTTCATTTCTTGAATATCAATAATTTTTTTGTTTTTATCGATATAAGCAATTGATAAATCAACTAATGTATTTTTCATCCAAAAGCTTAAGACTTGTTCAGTTTCGAATATAAAAAGCATTCCTTCATTAGAATCAAGTTTTTCTCGGTACATCATTCCTTTTTGGTGTTGTTCCGAAGTTGATGCTAAATCGACTTCAATTTTTGTATTACTAATTTCAACTGATATTTTTTCAAACTTAACTTCGGGTTGAAGATCTTTTGCCAAAAGATAACTATTAATGAACAGTATAAATACAAATAATATTTTAACTGTTTTTTTCCAACTGCAGTGCGATACCATATCTTACTCCTCGTGTTGAGACTATCATTTGTTTGAGCTCAAAAAAATGCAATGTTTCTATTAAAATAATAATACCTACAAGTATAACATCTGCTCGACCTGCTGGAATCCCAGACGCAATTTTTTCTTCAAGAGTTGCATATTTTAAACGATCGAACCATTGTTCAAGTTTTTCACTTGTAAAAATAAAGCCGTCAATTTTTTTTGAGTCGAATCCATTAAGCTCTGCTGCAACCAGTGCCGTTGGAGTCCCTGCAACGGCTATAATTTCATCTATAGAATCAGCTAGTACTTTTCTGGTCTCGAACAAAATCTGACGTATTTCATCTCGACAAGCCGAAATTTCTTCATTTGTGTGTATTGATTCTTTAAAATATTTTTCTGTCAATCGTACACAACCAATATTTTGACTTAAACCATTAACAACAGTTTGACCATACCCTGCAATAAATTCTGTTGATCCACCACCGATATCTACAACTAATCGTTTTACAGAATTAAGTGGCAAACCACTAACTGATCCAATATAGGTAACGTGAGCTTCTTGATTTCCTGAAATAATTTCAAGTGGTATATCTAAATCATTGCAGATATTAAATAATTCGTTTCCATTTTTTGCATCTCTTGCCGCAGAAGTGGCCATAGCTAATATTTTTTCTGGCTTAAAAAATTCTATAGTTTTTTTAAATCTTTCTAGTGCTACTTTCGCGCGCACTAGGGCATCCGGATGAAACACTTTTGAGTGATTCAAGCCTTGTCCTAATCGAACTATTTCTGTTTCATCTGAAATAATTTTTATGATTTGATGATCTTTTACTTCACATATGAGGCATAAAAAAGTATTCGATCCTAAATCTAGCGCTGCTACTTTCATGTTTTTTCTTCTGCTAATGCTTTTTTAAGCAAACTATTTACCAAATCAGTATCCGCTTGTCCTTTAGTTTCTTTCATAATAGCGCCAACGAAAAAACCAAACACTTTAACTTTTCCATTTTTATATTCTAAAACTTGCTGGGGATTGTCTTTTAAAACTTGTAAAATAATATTTTTAATAACGTTATCATCAGAAATTTTTACATAACCTTTTAAATTAATAATTTCTTCAATAGATAAATCTGTATCTAACATTTCTAAAAAAATAAGTTTTGCTATTTTTAAATTAACAGTTTTATTTTCAACTATAACGATCAAATGGCTTAATTTTTCAGGAGTCAGACGACTGTTTTCTAATTTTAAATTTGTTAAATTTAAATACCTTAACAGCTCTCCTAGAATCCAATGCGCCGACGCTTTAGGAAACTGAGAAAGTTTCGCTGTAGCTTCAAAAAACAAAGCAAGCTTAATATCAGCCACTAGAACTTGAGCCTCATTTTCTAATAAACTAAATTCTGAAATATATCGACGTATTTTTTCTAAAGGCAATTCAGGAAGATGTTGTTTTTGATTTTCTATTTCTTCGTTTGAAATTATAATCGGCAACAAATCAGGATCTACAAAATATCGATAGTCATGAGCTTCTTCTTTAGTTCGCATAACAAAAGTACGATTTTTATCAGAATCATAAAGACGAGTTTCTTGTTGTACTTGTTGCCCAGATAAATTTTGATCAATTTGTCTTTCGATTTCAAAATTAATTGCTTTTTCAATAAATCGAAAAGAGTTTAAATTTTTTATTTCGACTCGTGTTCCAAGTTTTTGGTCCCCTTTGCGACGAACAGAAACATTACAATCACATCGAAACGAACCCTCTTCAAGATTGCCGTCACAAACGCCAACATACTGTACTACCGCTCGAATCATTCTACAATATTCTGCGGCTTCTTCAGCAGATTGCATATCAGGTCCACTTACAATTTCAAGCAAAGGAATTCCAGCACGATTATAATTAAGCAAAGAATAAGTTGGAAAATGAATTGATTTTCCGGCATCTTCTTCCAAATGCGCTCTTGTGATAGATATGCGTCTCAGATTTCCATTGACACTAATTTCTAAAAATCCATTTTCGCATATTGGTTTTTCAAATTGAGAAATTTGATACCCTTTTGGCAGATCTGGATAAAAATAATTTTTGCGTGCGAAATAAGATGGACTTCGAATGCTACAGTTGAGCGCTAATCCAGTTCGCACTGCTTTATTAATAACCGCTTTATTTAACAAGGGTAATGTTCCAGGCATTCCCAAACTAATAGCAGAAATATTTTCATTATCAGAGGCTGAAAAATTTGTTGAATCGCTACAAAATATTTTTGTTTCTGTATTCAATTGTACATGCACTTCAATACCTATAATGGCTTCAAATTCTGGATGAATTGAGGCCGATGTATTTAAAATTTTCTCATTAGTAAACATTTGGTCTCAACTTTCTGAATTCTAAAGCTGCTGAAGACTGTTCTAGTGCATGGCCAAAATTAAGAAGCGTTTGTTCACAAAAATGATTAGCAGTGAGTTGTATTCCGATAGGAAGCACAGACTCGGTATGGTCTGAATTAATATTTTTAGTGAATGTATAAGGGACACTCATTCCAGGAAGACCGCATAAATTTGTAGATGTTGTATAAATATCATTTAAATAAGAACTTAACGGATCTTGTGTTTTTTCTGCAATTTTAAATGCAACTCCTGTAGTTACAGGTCCAACTAAAATATCACATTTTTGAAATGCAGCTAAAAATTGATCTCTTAATAGTCGTCTGACTTTGCCCGCTTTTAAGTAATAGGCATCAAAATATCCTGAAGACAGACAATAAGTCCCAAGCATAATTCGACGCTTAACTTCGTCACCAAAACCTTCACTACGATTCAAAGTATAAAATTCTTCAAGAGATAATTGCTCGTTTTTTGTTTTTTCTGAACGATAACCATATTTAATGCCATCATATCTAGCTAAATTCGACGAAGCTTCACTTGCCGATATAATGTAATACATAGGAACAGCATACTCAGTTAGTGGTATAGAAATTTCAACAACTTCAGCACCATTCATTTTAAAAAAATCTAAAGCTTCTAATGTTGCTTTTAAAATGTCTTTATTTTTTAAACCCTGAAGATGTTCTTTGATGTAGCCAACTTTTTTGCCTTTAATATCTGAATTTAATTTTTGATGAAAATTTTCAACTTCAATTTGTGCTGTCGTTGAATCATTTTTATCATAACCACAAATAACTTCTAAAGTTAAAGCTGCATCTTTCACCGAAGAAACAATGGGTCCTGCTTGATCTAATGACGAAGCATAGGCTACTAAACCAAAACGACTGATTCTGCCATAAGTAGGCTTTATTCCAACAACTCCACAAAAACTAGCTGGCTGTCGAATAGAGCCGCCCGTATCTGTTCCTAAAGTACCCATAGATAATCGTGCAGCTTGAGCCGCTGCGGAACCGCCACTTGATCCACCAGGCACTCGTGTTGTATCCCAAGGATTAAAGCAAGGTCCATAAAAAGAAGTCTCTGACGTTGAACCCATGGCAAACTCATCTTGATTGAGTTTTCCACTAATCATTGCTCCTGCATTAATTAGTTTTTGTGTGACCGTCGCATTATAAGGTGGAATAAAATTTTGAAGCATTTTAGAGCCTGATGTCGTGGGCATATCTTTAGTGCAAATCAAATCTTTTATACCAAAAACTGCACCACACAATTTAGGCAACTCCTCATTTTTAAAAATCTTCTGATCTATTTTTTGTGCTTCATCTAATAGTTGATCGTTAACGTATGTAAAAGCATTGAGCTGAGGATTTAATTTTTCTATGCGTTTTAAAAAAAACTGAGCAATTTCTAGAGCAGATATTTTTTTTTCTTTTAAAGATTTTGTAACAGTGGAAAAATCAGTACTTAATAAATCCATTTAACCACCTACCATCAGTGGCACTTTATAAAGTTTTCCTATTTTTTCTGGTGCTAACTTGATTAAATCTTCAGAACTATTCTGCTGTTCAGCAATATCTTCTCTGAGTTGAATATGAATATCTACTGGAGTTACCAAGGGCTCAACAGCGTCTGTATTCAGTTTTTCTAACTCTGCAAAATGAGTCAATACTTTTTCTATATGTGGAATGTATTGTTCAATTTCAGTTGGTGAAAGTTTTAATTTTGCTAAACGAGTTAGCTGTGTAATTATTTTTTCGTTTATTTCGTGACTCACTTTAACTCCAGACTATAAACTGCTGCTATACGAGATATAATATATAGCTTAAAAAAATGAAAGCCGCATGAAAAAAAAGTTAATTCCTGAAGAAATATTAATAGAACATCATCGACTTATGTCAGATGTTAATTTTCATAACGAGCAGTATCATAAACTTGATAAACCTTTCATTTCTGATTATGAATATGACCAATTATTTTTAAAACTCTTAAATTTAGAGGCTCGTTACCCAGAAATTGATACGATTCAATCACCAACTTCAAAAGCAGGCTACACGGTTTTAAACAATTTTACTAAAGTAGCTCATCGTAAACCAATGCTTTCGCTTGCAAATTCTTATGATGAAAATGATCTGATTGAATTTAATAAAAAAATTAAAAAATATTTACTTCAAGAAAATGAAATCAATTACTTTGCCGAAGTTAAATTAGATGGTTTATCCATCGAATTAATCTATGAAAAGGGTCGTCTTATTCGCGCATTGACTCGTGGAGATGGAGCAATCGGAGAAGATGTAACTCATAACATATTAACCATAAAATCAATACCACAAAAAATATCACACTTTGATTTATTAGAAGTTCGTGGTGAAATTCTAATTTATAAAAATGATTTTTTAAAGCTTAACCAACAACAAGTTGAAAAAGGGCAGACCCCTTTTGCTAATCCGCGAAATGCGGCCGCTGGAGCTGTTAGACAACTTGATTCAAAAATAGCTGCAGCCCGACCTTTGCAGTTTATCGCCTACGCACTTGGTGAGACTCAAAATATATCTTTTGAAACTCAAGCTGATATAGAAACTCAATTAAAAAATTTAGGGTTTCCAGTCATACCTTCAGATATTAAACTAGAAAATGCTGCGATTTTAGATGTTATAGATTACTATCATAAAATTGAAAAAATACGTGGCCAGTTAGACTTTGATATAGATGGCATTGTTGTTAAAGTAAATTCATTAGATCTTCAAAATGAACTAGGAATGATTGCACGCAGTCCTCGCTGGGCAACAGCTGCTAAGTTTAAACCAGAACGAGCAGAAACTATTATTGAAAATATTATTATTCAAGTTGGCCGAACAGGAGCATTAACTCCTGTTGCTATAATGAAACCAGTTAAAGTGGGTGGAGTCAAAATTACAAATGCGACCCTTCATAATCAAGATGAAATTAATCGAAAAGATATTCGTATTGGCGACAGTATCTTTATTCAACGTGCTGGCGATGTCATTCCTGAAATCACAGATGTGATTTTTGAAAAGCGTAAAAGCACAAGTGTTCCTTTTCTTATTCCAAAAAATTGCCCAGTTTGTCAATCTGAAACCGTTAAAGAAGAAGATGAAGTCATCAGTCGTTGTGTTTCAATAACTTGTCCTGCAATTATTTCTGAATCTATTAAGCATTTTGTTTCTCGAAAAGCGATGAATATGGAAAAAATAGGGGATAAACTCATTGATGCTTTAGTTGAAAAAAAAATAATTTCAAATTTTTCTGATCTCTATAAATTAAATTTTGAAATGCTGACTCAATTAGATAGGCAAGGTGAAAAGTCGATACAAAATATTCTTGATAGTGTTGAAAAATCAAAAAAGACGACTTTAGCAAAATTTATTTATTCGTTAGGAATACGCTTTGTAGGAGAACAGACTGCGAAACTATTAGCCGATCATTACTTAACCATTGATCGATTTTTAAATAGTCAACTCATGGACTTAGAAACGATTCCCGAAATAGGACCGAAAGTTTCAACCTCAATAATGAAAATGATTTCAAAGGATGAGTTCACTAAAGAAGTTAAAGAACTTCAAAAATATCTTCAAGTCACAGAAACATTTAGAACAAATGATGGAGTGTTAAGTAATCTCAGTTTTTTAATCACAGGCACTCTACCAGTTGGTCGAGATGAAGCTCAGCAAGTAATTGAAGCTCATAGTGGTAAAATTCTTTCTTCAGTTTCTAAGAAATTATCCTATTTAGTCGTTGGAGAAAGTCCTGGTTCAAAAATAGAAAAAGCTCAATCCCTAAATGTTAAAATAATAACGTGGGATGAGCTTCTTCAAAAAATTAAAAAATAATTATATTAAATATGGTCAATAATAATATCACGAGCCATAACAGTTTTACGACCATCAGCTTTAGCTGATTCAATTCCTTTTAAACACAATTGTTCAACAGCTTTGGTCAATAAATCAATTGTTTCAGCTGAAGTATTCATTTCACTTTTTTCTTTAATAAATTTTTTCACTTTACTAGTTACAACTAAAATGTCTGCCATAAATCCTCCAGATTTAACGTTTATATAAAAATGCTTACATAGGGTTCAAATATTGACAAACATATTTGCTTTAAATAAATCTGTTATGATGCGATTAGCTATTTTTTGAATGTACATAACTGGGCTTTTCTCGGCTTACTTGTCTCTTGAGGGTAAATCCAAACATAATTATTTCTTGTCACTGATTTAGTACATTCAACATTAGTAAACCCAGGAGACCAAGAGCCCGAATTTAAATGCTCCACTGATCCATAGAACTCATGTCGCGGAATGTGAGTATGTCCATAAACAATTCTTTTTACTCCAGTAATTGCAGCTTGCTGACTTAATAAGTGTTCATCAGGTTCTTTATAAACAGAGACTAAAGATGTTACAGATCTAGCATAAAATAAAAAAAATGGAGCACAAAGCAACAAAGGCACAAAAATCCAATAAAGTGAAATTCCTAACAAGTGTTTCATCTGATAAGTAAATAAAAAAACGACTATGAGTATTCCAAGTAATAAAAAGGCTCGATCCAGCCATAATTCTTTAGCAATAAGTAATGGGCTGTTGTTTGCGGGCGTCGCAAACAATTCTTGCAAGCGTCGCACAACAGAAGAATTTGTTTTTGAATCAATGGCACACTTCTCGACAAGAACTTCAATATCTTCCTCAGGTTTGTAAATCTCTGCAAATCGATCTATTGTTACATGAAGTAAAGTGGCTACAGAACCCCAAAACCAAGTCCAAACAATCAATGGCTGAGTTTTTAAGAGATACTTAAAAAAGAAAGTAAAATATTCTGGTAATGACATTATATAATTTTTTTCGACGTGGGGATTAAACAATCCCAAGCCATTCATAATATAACGACAAGCTACATTTCCAAATGGCAAACGCACAGAAATTTCATTATAATCTACTAAAAAAGGATTTATAGGGTTTTCACAAAGACAATAAGGATCTTGCTGATGACCATGTTCAATAAGAGTATCATTTTCACTAATATAAAACCACTTTACAAAACGAACTCTTTTTTGATCAATTGAATTTAATTTCAAGGATTCTAAAAATAGCGACTGAACTTTTAAAAATGCGACTTCAACATCATGATTGCCAGGAATTATAACTAGCGAATGGCCCATTTTAATAAACTGAGACAATGCACTTATAAACAACTGATGTTCTTCTAAAATAATCGACATTTTATAAACTGATTTATCCTCTTTAGGAAACAAACCTCGTCGTGTTTCTATCCAATTCATGCTAAAGATTTCATTTTCTGGATAGGCCATAACACTATCAAAATCAAAGATATCGCCATTTAAAACTAATTCAATGGATTGTCCATTCGATTTAAGCTGAATTTCAGCTAAAAATGCTATTAAATCATTATCAATAAAAAATGGTTTCGTTTTAAATTTTTTCCACAGTTTGCCGCGAGACTTTTTTCTTGGTCGAGATGGCTCTGCATCAGTTAAATGAAGATCACTAATTATTGCCGTGTATAACATAAATGACATTTCATCATGACTTTGATTTAATGTAAAGGTAAGGACTTCTTATAATGAAAAAACCGCACGTCATTCTTGGAATTGGAAAAAGTGGTCTTTCAGCAATGAATCTACTTTTACTAAAAGGTATATCTGCATCAGATATTTTTACATTTGATGAAAAAAACGAAACTGCTCAGTATAATAATTGGGATCAATTGTACCAGCTGCCAACTGGCTATTTCATTCTTTCACCAGGCATTCCTTTGGCCAATAAACATTTACAAAAATTAATTTCTAATGGATGGCAATTGACTTCAGAAATTAACTTAGCAACAGAATATTTAACTGATGAAATTCTAATAGGAATTACTGGCTCAGTCGGAAAAAGCACTGTGACTACTTTAATTGGCAGAGCTGTTCTTACTGTCGATCAATATGCATTTATTGGAGGAAACTTAGGAATTCCTTTCTGTGATTATGCTCTTCGTCTTTTAGAAAATCCTGAAAAAAAAGCCAAGTATATTATTTTAGAACTCTCCAGCTATCAATTAGAAAATTGTCAAAATTTAAAGTTAGATTATTCTATAATTACTTATCTTTCAGCCAATCATCTTGAGCGCTATCCTACAATTGAGGATTATTATAAAACTAAATGTTCGATAGGCTTAATGACAAAAAATATTTGTCTAATCAATTCAACTTCCCCAGATTTAATGAAAAATCGGGAACTCATTGCTTGTAAAACAATACCCACTAATCGATATTCTATGGATCAAAATAATCTTAATAAAATTAATCTTATTGGTGAACACAACTATGACAACGTCAGCTTAGCAGTAAAACTTTGTCAACTATTGCTCATCACCGAAGATGAGATTTCGTCAGTGTATAAATACAAAGGGTTACCTCACCGATTAGAAACTGTTACCGTTTTAAATAATGTACTTTATGTTAACGATAGCAAAGCTACGGCTATGGATTCAGTCCTTGTCGCCACTTCTGCTTGTTTAACTAAAGTTCCTTCAAATAGTTTTCTTTATTTACTTTTAGGCGGAAAAGATAAAAATTTGCCATGGGAGCAATTAAATATTTTAAAAAATAAAAATATTAAATTTGTTTTTTTTGGAAACTGTGGGGAGTTGGCTCAAAAAAAAGCACAACTTCAAGGACAGTGTTTTAACAAACTTCAGCTGGCCGTTGAATTTGTTAAAAAAGAAGTTCACAGCGGAGATGTTGTTTTGCTGAGCCCTGGAGGAACAAGTTTAGATGAATTTAATAATTTTGAAGAACGAGGATTATTTTTTAAAAATCTTATTAAAGAAATAAATTAGTCTACAAAATGACTTAAATAAATTTGTGAGTCTAAAGAAAAGAACACTTGACTGTTTGTTCGATCATTTTCTTTATTGTGAACAATAATTTCTTGTGAACCTGTTGGAACATTCATCATCAAAAATCCACCGTTAGTGATCGGCACTTTTGAAATGTGTCCCATAGAATCAAAATAAATAATTTGATTTTTATCGTAAGTTTCATCTGCTAAATCAACTTCATATTTATTCATCTGAACAAACCCGAAATAAAGGCTTGTGTTGGCAATCACTGAAATGCTGTAATTTTTTTGAATCTGATTTTTAAGATGATCTAAAAACAATTCACTCAATTGTGGAAAATGAACAAAATCTTTTTTTGAATTTTGCATATATCTATAAGGCAAGTATCCTTGTAAAACCGGTCTATTTAAAATCTCAGTTATACCAGTTAAGCTAGGATCATTGTAAAGAGAACCTGTTTCAATAATTTTAACAATGTCTTCAAGTCCTGGAACTTGAATTTCAGTTTCTACAAAGGCCCCAGAGAAAACATCAAAACTTCTGGCCCAGTGCGCTTTAGTTGCAAATGAGCCCCTTATTTCTTGATAAGAAAGAATTGAACTTTCTACAAAATAAGTTTGAGAACCGATATGGCGATTATTTAAAAAAGCGGAAATTTGATAAGATCCATTTTGTAATCCTGGTATTATAAAAAAACCATTTTGTGAAGTTGATGTTTGATCTGTTTTTGGAATTAAAAACTGATCTAAGTAGTACGGTTCAGTTCCAGGCTGATTTTCAATAACAACTTGTGCACCAAACACAGGTTTACCATCTGCTACAACTCGGCCAACAATGACTCCGGTGTCTTCCATATATTGTATTTGTATTTTATCAGAAATATACTCAGTAGCACCAAGAATCCATTTTTTACTAAACAACAAAATATCAGACTGATCATCAGCCATTCTTACTGATAAGGTTCTAGCAATTTTGTCATCTTTATCATTAATTAAAGCGACGGTAGACGAATGGCTTACGACATTAGGATAGTTGTCAGTTGTTTTTTTTAGAAGATAATGACCAGAAAAAATACTGCTTTCTAAATTGTTTGGAATTTTTGAATCATCAACCATTTTTAAATTTAAAGCGAAGCCATTTGGTTTTCCCAACTTAAGTTCAGGTCCAAGAAAAAAATGATTTTTCCTGACTAGACCAATGAGCTTTTTTCTGTCTTCACCAATGATAATTCCATTTTGGTCTTTGATCTCTGCAACCAAATCACCCTCAATGGAATTGACATAAATTTGATACATTCCAGCTTTCAAATCAATCTGACCAACTTCTAAGGTTTGCCCCTCTTTAACTCTGCGTAATGTGACTGTTTGATCAATAAGTCCTACACCTTCAATAAGCTCAAAATATCCTTGAACTGAAACTGAATTTTTATCAGATTTTTGATTTTGTAAAAATGGACTCACAAATTGATTGGCACTGACTTTATTTAATAAAGTAGAATCTCGATTTGTGTAAGCCATATTGACTAGTTCTTTATTTGTGCTTTCGTTCAATTCAGAGCGATTCAACTTCATTTCGCTGATCACTGTTGCTTTTGGAAAATCAATTTTATACTGATCAACAGACTGAATAGTTAATACTTCAAAATGTTTTATTGGTGTTTTTAAATGAGTTATTTGATTTTTTTTATACGTATTTTTTTCTTGAATTATTTTTGACTTAGAAAATAAAATATATGCAGGCGTTTTTCTTTCAATTGAAATCTTAACAGGCTGTACAAAAAATACAGCGCCTTTCTTCTCTGTTTTCGGAGAATATAAAAAACCTAATGATAACAGTAACGATAAAATATAGATCACTCTTTAATTGTAGTTAAAAAGGAGCCTCTTGGTCAAATCGAGAGTTTGTAGCGGGACTTAAGTTAAGCGTTTTTTTTAGAAAAATAGCCCTTTGTCGACTTAGACCATCTTCTACACCAACTGGTAAAAATTTTTTAGTTTCATTTTCATATTGCTCGACTATAACTTGAACATTTATTTCATAGGGTCGTCTGGGGCCAAGTATAGTGACCTTGGTCTGGTAACGATAATAAGGATCATCTAGGATGACTAGATCATCTTGAATAGGTTCAAATTTATCATCGTGATAATGAGAAAAGATTTCACGACCGTTCATGCTGACTTTTTTTGTTTTACCAACGACAACATTAATGGCTTTTCTTATATCTGCTATTTGTTGCGGTTGTTCTATTAAATAATAGCCGGGAGTTTGACAACTGGATATTACAAAAAATAAGTACAAAATAAATAATGTTTTATTTTTTAACTGCATTATTCCAATCACTTAAAAATGAATTGATTCCGTTTGTCGTTAAAGGATGTCCTGTCATTTGCTGCATCACTTTATATGGAATTGTCGCAATATCTGCACCTAACATTGCGGCTTGTTGAATATGCATAGGACTTCTAACTGAAGCTACTAAAACCTCAGATTTAAAATCATAGTTTTGATACATTTGAACAATATCAGCTATCAATTGCATACCATCTGATCCAATATCATCAAGTCGACCAACAAAAGGCGACACCATTGTTGCTCCGGCTTTAGCTGCTAATAATGCTTGAACAGCTGAAAAAACAAGAGTCACATTAGTTTTTATACCCATTTCAGTGAATTTTTTAACTGCAATCATTCCCTCTTCACACATAGGGACTTTTATAACTACGTTTTTGGCTATTTTTGAAAGCTCAAGACCTTCATTAATCATTTCCTCTGATTTTAAAGAAATAACTTCAGCAGACACAGGTCCTGTTGTTAATGAGCAAATTTCTTTAATAGTTTCAATAAAAGGGCGACCTGACTTTGCAATTAATGTTGGATTCGTTGTCACGCCATCAACCCAACCACGCTGAATTGCTAATTTAATTTCACTAATATCTGCTGTGTCTATAAAAAATTTCATATTTACCTACTTTTTGATTGCATCATATCATTCATCGAATAAAAACCATTTTTCTTTTTCATCAACCATAATGCCGCGCTTAATGCTCCTTCAGCAAATACTTCCCGATTTAATGCTGTGTGTTCGACTTTTATCATCTCATTTTGGCCAACAGCTAAGACCTCGTGAATTCCAAAAGCCCCGCCTAAGCGTTGACCTTTAGGTTTAGCAATTTTTTTTCCTAATACTTTTTCTAAATCTGAGTGCAGCACTAAAGCTGTTCCACTTGGATTATCTTTTTTTTGATTGTGGTGAATATCTGTCAGTGCATAATCATAATCTGGAATATTAGTAAAGGCTTTAAGCATTTGCCTAACTGCCCACAATCCAAAACTAAAGTTTGCTGCCCAGAATATGGATTGTTTAATACTCGATTTTTTTAAAATTTGAAATTCTTTTTGAGTGAAGCCTGTGACTCCGTTAACAATTGGTTTATTCTTTAAAAGAGAATAGTGATTCAAACTCGCTGGATTTGAAAAATCAATCCAGACATCAACTTGATCAAGAACTTCTACTTCAACTCCAGACAAATTTTCAACACTGAATGAAAATTCAGAGCAAAACTTTGAACTCACAGCAATAAATGGAACAAAAATATTCTGTTTTTTTAAACACTCCCGAACAACGAGCCCCATTTTTCCCGATGCACCGATGAGACCCACTTGAATTGATTTCATATTATTTTAATTTCCCGCATTGTTTTTTCGACGTCTTCAATAAATTTGGTATCTAACGCTGTTAGGGGTAATCTTAGCTCTGGAGAACTTATAATTCCCTTTTTAAATAACATCCACTTAACGGGTATAGGGTTAGCTTCAATATAAATACTATCAATAAATTTTTTATATATTCTAAAGTTATTTTCAGCTTCTTCTAGGATTCCTGATTGGACTTGTTTGGTCCACCGTTGAGTTTCAAAAGGAATGATATTAGACATGACGGAAATAATACCATGACCGCCTAATTTTAAAAAATCGACATATGTTCCATCATCTCCAGAAAGCAGTCTGAAATTGCTATTGACTAGATTTTTCAATTTTAAATCAAAACTTATATCACCACTGGCTTCCTTAATACCAACAA
The DNA here is from genome assembly GCA_043765175.1 of Pseudobdellovibrionaceae bacterium. Lineage (GTDB taxonomy): Bacteria > Bdellovibrionota > Bdellovibrionia > Bdellovibrionales > Bdellovibrionaceae > Pseudobdellovibrio. The sequence continues at coordinate 30,185 of JAYUJM010000096.1, forward strand.
TATTTTTCACTTTTGATAATTCTATAACTGATTCAAGCGAAAGATTTGTTATTGTTCGCCCCGGAACATTATAAAGCAAAATGGGAGTTTTCGATTTTTCTGCGACAATCTTAAAATGCTCTACTAAACCTCGTTGTGGAGGTTTGTTATAATAAGGAACCACAACTAATGCTGCATCTGCCTGGCATTCAGCAGCCAATTCATTATTTTTGATGGTTGTTATTGTTGAATTAGAACCAGTTCCTAAAATAAGTGTTTTACTTTGACCTACTATCTTTCGAATAAATATAAAAATTTCTTTAACTTCACTTGCTGTCAAAGTTGGACTTTCACCAGTGGTTCCATTAATAACAAAACCATCAACTTCGCCTTGAATTTGATACTCAATCAGTTTTTGTAATGATAGAAAATCTACTTCACCATTTTTAAATGGCGTTATTAACGCTGTAATTACACCTTTGAATTCATTTTTCACAGTAAAGCCTCGCTTTCACAATAATTAACTAAAACAGCTGATCCTGTCATCAATGGAGTTTGAGTTTCACTCATATCGATAGATATAATTCCACCGGGCATTTCAATTTTTGCTTGATTTATATTTTGAGTACATTTTAAGTAAAAACCGATAGCTAGTGCTCCGGTGCCACAAGCTGCCGTGAAATCTTCCACACCCCGCTCGAAAGTAACACCTTGAATACGCTGACCTATTTGTTTAAATAAAGTGACATTCGTTCCTTGAGTTAAAAATTCTTTTGAATTTCTAATTAGTTCACAGTCTGTTTTCTTTGTAGAAAAATCTGCTCCATTTAAAACAGGAATAACTACATGAGGAACTCCCGTATCACAAAAAAAATAATTTTCATTATTTAACTGAAAAACAGCTGTCGTTTGAACACGAAACTCAGATTGTGCTATTTTGGCTATATTTAATAGTCCTGCGGTTGTTTGCAATTGAATATACAAATTTTTATTTTTTTGAATCTCTGTTACAAAATATCCTACGCATCGAGCTGCATTTCCACACATAGCTGCATCAGAGCCATCTTTATTGTAGAACTCCCACTCATACTTTGTATCATCAATCATTGTTATAAAAACAAATCCGTCTGCAGGGTGTTGCTGACAAGTATTTTTAACAAAATCTTTCTTATTTAAAAAATTCAAATTTAAATAATCTTTCATATCAATAAAATGAAAAGTATTGCCTGCTCCTGATAAAAGGACTGTTTGATATTTCATTTAATTTGTTTTTTTATTTTCTTAATAGGTTTTTTTTGTTCTAAAGGAATAGGTTCTTCTTTTTTTAGATTCTGCACCGGCCCTGAAGCAGGTTTTGCTGTTTCATTTATTTCTGGCAGCGGAGGGCCTTTAATTCCACATGAAACTAAAAAAACGCAACTTATTAAGAAATAAAACATTTTCATGAAAACCCTCTGCTGCAAAAAAATAAGTCATAGTTATATTTGCGAAAAACTTCACTGTTCAAATCTCGACAGCGCTTTAAATAAGTACTCTGCTGGCTATTTTCTTTTTCACCATTTTTAAGTTTTTCTAATAAAGACGCAAAATAAATTAAATCAGGCGAATCTTGCATGGTGCCGACCAAATCTATATAAAATTTTTGGGCTACTTCTAAGTTTTTTTCTAAATACGCAAGTTCAAATTGCTGAATTCTATTTAAATTATTTTCTAGTGGGTTACTTTTTCTTTGGGGACTATTTTCAGTATAGCGTAGTAAGTTTTTTAAAGATTTTATTTCTAATTGAAAATTGGGGATATTCTCAATTTGTTTTAATAACTGCAATCCATAATCTTTTGTTTCGCTTGATTTATAACGAATCGTATATTTTAAATAAAGCCACTGACATTGAAAATTTTCTTTCTCAATTTCTAAACATTCTTGAATAAATTGATTTGCTTTTTTACGATCCTTTAGAAAATAAAATAATGCGGATTCATACTTTTCGACTGTTTTTGAATCAATAAATTGATTGAGTAGGTTATATTTTATTTTTAGCAATTCTTGTTTTTCAGATCCACTTTTTGTTTTATTATAGTTTTCATCAATATAAACGATTGCTAATGCTCTTTGATCTGCTAGCATAAAGCTTAATACTTTTTCTTCTATGGCAGAAAAATTTTGGCTTTTTTTAATTCCGCAAAAACTTTGAATTGAAAAAAATAGAATGAAAATCCAAATAGGCATTTAGTATTTATAAACTCTTTATTTTATAAAGTAAATATTAGCTTGCGTGATTAGCCACTAATACTGCGCGTGGTTTACTGCCATTGGCAGGACCGACAACCCCTTCTTTTTCAAAAACTTCTATCAACCGCGCAGCTCGAGGATATCCTAATTTAAATCGCCTTTGTATTAATGAAGCTGAAATGGCTTTTTGTGTTCCAGCCCAGGATAATATTTCATCATATTTTTCATCGTATTCTTCATCTGCACCGAATTCATCACCTACTTCTCCATTAGAACTTGTTGCTCCAAATGAGCTTTGATTAGGCCCACCTTCAAGTGCTCTCATTGCAAGTGGGTCATATTCAGGTTCTCCCTGATCTGACCAAAATTTTGCAATTCCATTGATTTCAGTTTCTTTTAAATAAGGCCCATGGTGACGAACTGATTTACCAGATCCACCAGCTACAAACAGCATATCACCTTGCGCCAATAGCCTCTCTGCTCCTTGTTCATCTAAAATAATTCGAGAGTCCATTTTAGAAGCCACTTTAAAACTTATGCGCCCAGGAATATTAGTCTTAATAAGTCCAGTTACAACTTCTTTACGTGGCGATTGCATAGCTAGCATCAAATGCATTCCACAAGCACGAGCCATCTGCGCCAATCGAACAATATTTTGTTCGACATTTATTTTATCTACAGCCATCAAGTCACCAAATTCTTCAACTGCAATGACTATATACGGTTGTGATGTATAATAATATTGTTCTAATTTTAATATTCCTTGATTTTCATATTCGGCATTAATTTTTTCATGTTCTGAAATTTTTTCGGCTGATAGTTTTTCAACAGCTTCATTAAACTGCTCTATATTACGGGCTCCAAATTTTGACATTGATTTATAGCGTTTTTCCATTTCTTTAACAGCCCAACGTAATGCAAACACCGCTTTTTTTGGATCTCTTATTGGTGGCATTATCAGATGTGGAATGTCAGCAAATGCAGCCAAATCAACTTGCTTTGGATCAACTAAAATCATCCGTAATGTTTTAGGTGAATGCTTAAATAAAAATCCTGTAATCGTTGAAACTGTAAAAACAGATTTTCCAGAACCTGTAGTACCGGCAATAAGTAAGTGTGGCATTTTTCTTAGATCTACAATTTTTGGATCTCCATTTGTTTGTTTTCCTAAAGCAATAGGCAATTTAAATTCATCGGACCAAAAATGCTCATCAGCCAATAGATCTTTTAAATAAACCGTTTCACGTTGTGTATTTGAAGTTTCAATTCCAATGACATCTCGTCCTGGAATTGGTGCAATAATTCGAAGGGATTCTGCAGACAACGCAAGCGATAGGTCATCCGCCAGTTCAGTCACTTTGTTGACTCTGACATCTGCATTAGGTTTAAATTCAAACATTGTTACCACAGGACCGGGCTTTGCAGCTGTAATTTGCCCATTAACGCCAAACTGTTTTAATTTATCTAACGTAATATCTGCTTTACGACGTATTTCTTTTTCTTCAATACGAATACGCATTTGTGGAGGATCATCCAATAAAGATAATTTTGGCATAGTCCAATTTTCAACTCTGCGTGGTGTTTTAACATTCATAATCACTTTACGACGAGCCGGAGGCTCATATACAGAGACTGCCACCTCAGAGTCAATCTGACTGACCTCAGAAGGAAGGCTGACTGATTCATCGTCTTTTAAAAAATCCTCGTTGACCGAATCTTTAACCTCAATATTTTGAGAACTTGAATCTTGAATCAAAGACTTTGGCTTTGAAACTTCATTTTTATTTATTAGAAAATTGTCGGTTTTTTTTATTGAAGTCACATTTTGCTTTAGTGTTTTAAACGACCATGTCCAACCTGATATTAATCCTTGAAAACTGGTCTTAGATTTATCTTGAATAACATCAAATATTTGATGAGCAAACTTTTGCAAAGAAAACTCAAAGCAAAATACAAACAAAACTAAAGACAATGTCCATAGTAAAATTTGAGCTCCTATTGAATTAAAAATTTTCATTAGTCCGAACGAAACACCAAGTCCTAAAAAACCACCTGGATAAATTTGATTTTGAAAAAATTTCACTTCAGGCCAATAAATTGAAACTAATGCTGCAATAAATAATATAAGTATAATTCCAAGCAAGTGCCTGATATCTTTCATTTCACTTTTTTTGTACCTATAACTGTTATAGGCCATTAAAAAAATAAATGCGATGGCAATCCATGCCGTTAATCCAAAAAGACGATACACTATGTCGGCTAAAAAGCTTCCTGCTAGTCCACAGTAATTTAAGGTTAACAATCCCTGCCCAGCTGAATTAAATGAAGGATCTTGAGGGTTATAACCTGCAAGAGATAAACTTAAAAAAAGACCTAAACCAAATAAACTAATCGCTTGCACATCATATTGAAATTTTTTAAAAAATGCATTCATTCGCTTAGTTTAACTCAATTTAAATTGATCTAGCAAAACTCTGAAGGTCTGGTCTAGACATAATTTGCATCCTAGACCATGATCTGTTAAACAAACTACCTCATGACATTACAAACACTTGATTCTTTACAAAGCTCTCTTCAACTCGAACTCAAAATCAATGAAATTTTTTACTCTATTCAAGGGGAAAGTTCATATGCAGGGGAAAGAACTGTTTTCATAAGAACAACAGGGTGCAATCTAAGATGCACTTATTGCGATACAAAATATTCCTACTATGAAGGCCAGATGATGAGTCTTGAAAAAATTATACAGTCAATTGATTCTTATGAAGCTGAATACGTTTGTATTACAGGCGGTGAACCATTGCTTCAAAAGAATATCCACAGTTTAATCCACATTTTATGTAATAAAAATTACAAAGTATCCATAGAAACCAGTGGAGCTAAGCCAATTTATGATATTGACCCCCGCGCAAAAATTATTTTAGACGTAAAAACACCAGATAGCGGGGCGGCTCATTCATTCTTCATTGAAAATCTACAACACTGTACTGATTCTACCGAGTTTAAGTTTGTTATTTGTAGCGAAACAGATCTTGAATTTTCAGAAAATTTTTGCCGTCAACATGATTTATTAAAAAAATTTACAATTTTATACAGCCCATCACACGGACAAGTAGCTGAATCTTGGTTAGCAGAAAGAATTTTATACAAAAAGCTAAAAGTTAGGTTGCAATTGCAACAACATAAGTATATTTGGTTACCCACAACTCGCGGTGTTTAAAAAAACACCTCAAATTAAAAAACAATAAACAACGTTTAAAAAACGTTACTATACAATGAAAGAGGGAGTTCCATGACGCCAAACCTGAACAGCTCAGAAAATCTTTTTGTCGCTAACTTGCAACAAGTCAGCTTGGAAAAATTAGTAAAAAGCAAACTAGAAGTTTTATTTCAACAACAAAAAGAAGCTCAAGTTGAATTGAGCGGTTTATACAATATTGTTTTAGAACAAGTAGAAAAACCACTTATTGAGTTATCACTTAAAGCATTTAACGGAAACCAAGTTAAAACAGCTATCATGTTAGGTATTAACAGAAACACTCTTAAAAAGAAAATTGACAACTATAAATTAAAACCTAAAAAAGGAGCTCAGGCTCAAGTTGTAGCGGCAATGCCAACTCACACAACGACAACATTAGAAGCTTCTACTGTTTTAGCACAGTAATTTTTTAATTTTTTTCATTTAAAAAGCCATCTGAGAAGATGGCTTTTTTTTTCACTAAACATTGAGTTAAATCATTAAATCAATCGTATTATTTCATCTTTTTTGATAGATTAGTTTCTATTGTAGGGGACTAGATGAGCCAAAAAATACCACCACAAAGTTTAGAAGCTGAGTTTTCTGTTTTAGGTGGACTCATGCTCGAGCGAGAAGCTTTTGATCAAGTTGCAGATCTTCTTGATATGCAAGATTTTTATAAACCTGCTCACCAAATTATTTATAAAACTATTTTAGAACTTCACCAAAAATCACAACCTATTGACTTAGTTACTGTTATGAATTTGCTTCAGTCTAAAAATGAGCTGGATCAAGTCGGAGGAGCAGAATATCTGTTAACACTTTTAGAAAAAGTAGTGTCTGCAGCAAATATTGATTCGCATGCTAAAATTATTCGAGATAAATCTCTTCTTCGAAGACTTATTCACACTTCATCAAACCTCATTGAAAAAGCTTTTGGCTCTGATTTTAATGATGTTGAAACACTTATTGATTTAGCAGAAAGTGAAATACTTAAAGTCGGCGAAAATAAAATGTCTTCGGGTCTTATCGGGACAATGGACATTGTTAAATCTTCGATTGAAAAAATTGAAGATCTTTATAAAAGAAAGGCTGATGTCACAGGTGTTCCTACAGGATTTACAGAATTAGATAAAATGACATCTGGACTTCATGGAGGCGAATTAATTATTGTTGCCGCTCGTCCTTCGATGGGAAAAACAGCTTTCAGTCTAAACTTAGCCACTCATATGGCTCTTAAAGCAAAAAAAACTGTAGCTTATTTTTCTGTCGAGATGTCAAAAGAATCAGTCATGATGCGTCTTCTTTCTGGTGAATCAAAAATCAGTATGGGTGAAATTCGTACGGGTCGCATTCAAGATGCTTCATGGCCTAAGCTTATTCAAGCTGCAGGAGCTATTAGTGAAGCGCCATTATTTATTGATGATACGGCTGGAATTTCTCCATTTGAAATTCGAGCGCGATGTCGCAGACTAAAAGCAACTCATGGTTTAGATTGTATTATGATTGATTACCTTCAAATGATGGATCTTAAACAAAAAGTAGAAAGCCGAGAGCGAGCTGTTTCTGAAATCTCAAAAGGTTTAAAAAGCATAGCTAAAGAATTAAAGGTTCCTATAATAGCCCTTGCGCAGCTTAATCGGGGTGTTGAAGGCCGTTCTGATCGACGTCCTATGCTGTCTGACCTTCGCGAGTCAGGTTCAATTGAACAAGATGCTGATGTGATTATGATGTTATACCGTGATGATTACTACGATAAAGAAGATCAAGATAAAGCAGGACACGCTGAAGTCATTATTGGAAAACAAAGAAATGGTCCTACTGGAACAGTTAAACTAAAATTTGATGCGAAAATTAATAAATTTCGTGATGCAGATCCTGATTCAATATCACCATTACCGCCACCACAGGCTCCTCCACAACAGTATGGAAAGCCTCGTAATTTTGCCCCTGGAGCTCAGGGGTAATATTAAAAAATTATTTTAAGTTAATTTGTAAAACGTAATCTGCAGTCAATTTAAAAGCTGCCTTTTGAAATGAAGGCGGTCCAAATGGTTCAGAAGCATTATTAGAAAAACCATATTTTTCCTGAGGAATTCCAAACATTCCAGTATTTAATTTTTCATCACTATTTTTATCATGAAATGTACTTACGGCATAAGTGCCTGCTGGAACACCTGGAAAAATACAACTTCCAGTATTGCCTGCGACTGTGCCAGTCACACTTTTATAAGCCTTTGCTGGTTCTTTTGGAAAACCGACAGCGCTATTAAATAATAAACATAAATATTTACCATTAGCTGAAGAAGTTCCAAGTCCTTTAACCGTTAAAGTTAAAGCGTGTGCACTTATTTGTGTTAAAAGTATCGTTGCTACGGCTGCCGCTAATATTGTTTTTTTCATTTTTTCCCCGCTTTGTTATTAATTTAATTTTAATATCCTACTTGAATGTTGAATTGTGGTCTCCATTTATTCTTGTTTTTATCTTTTTCTTTAAGCTCATTTAATTTTAAAGTGTAAGGATCGCTCGAAATAACTTTGTTTTGTGTTCTAAATCCATTATTAACTACATAGGCAGGATTTAAAACAATAACTGCTACTTTTTCTAAAAAATTAAACCCATTGTGATGCATGCTGATTGTCATACGGTTAGTAGCTTCGCCCAGCAAAGCTCCTAAAACTGGAGTTGCGATAAGATCATTAATACTTGGTCGCTCAAATGGAGCTTCTACTACATATTCCCATAAAGTTGATTGAGCTACTGCAAATAAAAAACTTTCCCAAGGAGTTGCGTTTTGGCTTCGCATAAAATTATAGTAAATCGAACCTGAATGTGGATGAGATATATAATTAATAAAAAAACTGTCCTTATCCCAAACCGGCGGCTGAGTCCAAGCTCGTTTTAAATTTTGCCCTGCTATTTGCAGATTTACTTTTCCCCAGTTAGTAATATCTTTAGGCAAAGCTGACAAAACTCCTAATGATGCCAATTGCATTCCTTGAATATATTTTGAAGAGTGAACAATTTTTTTAAGTAAATTTTGATCGTAATTTTTAAGTAAAAATTGAGTCTGTTCTGAAGGTTTTTCAATAAATTTTAGTTCACAATTATTAAGATCAAGTTTTAAATCAGCTGATGCTTTACTGCAAACTAAAAGCGGCTTAACATCAGAATTATTATTTTTTTCTAATTCTGCAGAAAACTTCTCAAGATTACTTCGAATCTGCCATGGCAGTGTTAAATTGACTTGTTCTAATTCTATTTTTTCTCGTAAAATAGATTTTTCAGAATTTTCATTCAATAAATTTACTTGAGCTTGAGCAATTGAAATATGAAATCCTAATACAAAAAGGCTTATTTTTTTTAAATTCATAAAATCTCCTACAAAAAAATTTGCAAGACTACGGCCATCTTAAAATGAATATAATTTATCTCACAATTTGTAACTGGATAAAGATGAATTGGGTGGAGCTTTTTTTGTTAGCGATTCTCAAAATGAGACGAATTTTTTTATTTTAGATTTATTATATTATTATTTTTTAACTTAAATAAGTTTGAGCCATTTTCCAGTAAATTGGCATTCCTACTAAAATATTAAATGGAAATGTAATACCCAACGACATCGTTAAATAAATACTTGAGCTGGCCTCTGGTAAGCTTGTTTTTAATGCGGCAGGAACAGCAATATAAGAAGCACTCGCTGTAATAATCATAAACATAAATCCGTCGGTGGGCGACATTCCAATGAGCTGAGCAATCAGCAAAGCAATGCTTGCATTCACAACCGGAGCTAAAATCGCAACTGCAGACAAAAATAAAGCACTATTTTTTAGTTCTTTAACTTGTCGAGCTGCAACCATTCCTAAATCAAACAAAAAGAAACAAAGAAACCCTTTAAAAATATCATAAACAAAAACCTGATAGTCATTAGCTAGTTTAGGATTCATAATGTAACCAATGATCATACTTCCAACTAAAATAAAAACAGATCCATTAAAAAAAGCATCATGTAAAATTTCTTTTAAATTAAATTGTGACAGGCTTTGATCTGACTCAGATACTTTTAATTTTTTCCGATTCATTATTTTTGGCAAAGCCAAGCCCATCATAATTGCAGGCGCTTCTACCAAAGCCATCATGGCTACCATGTGACCGCCAACACGAACACCTTGATTTTCAAGCCAAGAATTTGCAGTCAAAAATGTAACTGCACTGACTGAACCGTAACAAGCTGCCGCTGCAGCTGCATTTTCTACGGAAATTTTTAGCCTTAAAACGAAAAATATCCAAAATGGTATAAGACTTGCGAAAAAAACTCCGGCAACAAGTGTTTCTATAATTTCTAAATTTAATGTCGTTTTTGCGAGTGAAATTCCGCCCTTAAATCCAATCGACATAAGTAAATAATAGGATAGAAATTTTATCGTTTGAGGGGGAATTTCAATATTAGATCTGACCCAGACAGCTAGCACGCCTAAACAAAAAAACATTATTGTTGGATCTAAAATCATTTCCATATAGTTTATATATATGATTTTATATAACAAACCAAGCACTCAGTATTAGATTCTTGATTCTTTGAGGAAAATATGAAAAAAAATTATCCATTATCTGAACATTATGACGGAAAAAAATTTTCTTATCCGGGACTTGATATGGATAAATCATTTTTAGATTTATTAAAGTGGCAAATTGCAGCAACTAAAGCAAAGTGGCCTCAACAAGTCATCAACACTCATGAGTCTAATTTATCGAGCTCTTTGAATAAAACTGATATTCAAATTACTTATATTAATCACTCAACTTTTCTAATACAAACAGATGTCATTAATATTTTAACAGACCCAGTGTGGTCAGAACGGGTAAGCCCTTTTAAATTTGTAGGTCCAAAAAGAGTTCGAAAGCCTGGATTAGAATTTAAAAAACTACCAAATATAGATTTGGTTTTAGTTTCTCACAATCACTATGATCATATGGATATTGAAACATTGAAAAATATTTACAAAAATAACTTAGATGCTGTTTTTATTGTACCACTTAAAAATTCACAGTATTTAAATTTTGTAAACCCTAGTCAGATTATTGAACTAGATTGGTGGCAATCAGTAAACATTAAACAACAAAACATTACTCTTACTCCAGCTCAACATTGGTCAGCTCGAGGACTGTTTGATAAACGAAATGCTCTGTGGGGTAGCTTTGTTGTTCAGCTTAATAATCAACGAAAATTATTTTTTACTGGTGATTCTGGATATGATCAGAATTTATTTTCAACAATAGGTTCAAAATTTAGCCCCATTGATTTAGCACTTATTCCAATTGGTGCCTATGAGCCTCGTTGGTTTATGAAAAAAGCTCATATGAATCCTGAAGAAGCTGTATTGACTCATTGTGATTTAAACTCAAAACAATCCGTAGCTATGCATTTCGGAACTTTTCAGCTGACTGATGAAGATTTAAATCAACCTGTCGTTGATTTAAATAGCGCTTTGAACAAATACAATGTTAAAAAATTTGATATTCTAAATGTAGGTGAAACTAAAATTTACTGATCTTTTTTTAAAATAATATGATACCCATGTTTTGTCCGAACAGGCTTTGAAATTTCATTCATTTTCAGAATTTTTACTACTTCAGAAAATTCTTCTAAAAATTTTGCATATTTATATTCACCTAAATAGCCGCCTTGTTTTGCAGAAGAACAATGAGAATATTTCTTTGCATAATCAGTAAATCGAGATTTTAAATCATTTTTTGAAATAAGATCATCCGCTTCGTATTTATATGTTAATAAAATATGATAAATAATTGTCATATTCAATTTAAAATAAATATTCTAAAGCTAAAGAATAAGATACATTTTTTTGTTCTAATGAACGAAGTAAATTAGAACTATTTCCATTTCCATCAAAATTTGTATTAATCACTTGATAATTTAACTCTGGTTTCAATTGAAGATTAGAATCCATTGCATATATAAAAAACAAATCCATTTTATTTAATTTTGAATCGCCTTTGCCAGAATGAACAGGCTTCTCATTTAAACTTTCAAAAAGTGCCAAATGAAATTTTCCACCGATCAGGAATTTATTATCTTCAGTTAATGGAAATTGACCCCCGATATGTATTTTATAGGCGCTTAAAGATGTTGATGTAAACACAGTTGGATTAGAATCAGTTAATTGTGTGTTATCACCTAAAATACCTGCGGCAATTTCTAACTGTGGTCCCCAAAAATGACCATTGATTAAATATTTATATCCACCAACAAAATCATATTGTGAATTAACAATTGAAATCTTTTCAGGACTTGAACCAGATAAATCATTTCTGACCGATGAATATGTTTGATGAAATAGAACACTTGCAAACCATTCACTTGTAATCCAAAGCTCTGCACCAAGTTTAATATTAATAGACGTGTTTTTTGATCCCTGATACGCCTTTAATCCACTTTGATTAACTGCTGCAAGACTAAAATCAGAAATACCGATAGCGGCGCTCATTTTACCATACTGCGGAGCTACTGCAGGAACCCATTCTTGAGCCTCTTTTTCATATTCTAAGACTGGCTTTTGACCAACAGCACTCGATTGTTCGTAATCGACATAATTGAGTGGTAATAATTTACTATTTTTCTGAACAACACCAGATTCTTTTTCAAAAGTAATTTTTCCGAAACTTAAATCACTATCGACTTGAGTAATTAGAATTTGACCTATCACTTCTTTTTCTACACCAATCATAAATTTAGATTTAGGATGACGTTTTATTGCAAGTATTTGTGCAACTGTTAATCGATCATTTTTTTTTAATCCACTTTTAATACCTAAATTAATTGTTACATTTTGCCCCGTTCGACTGGCAATAGTTCCACTATAAGGTAATTTTTGTTTAATATTTAAATAAAGTTTTTCTAAAATTTCATTGTATTTATTTATTTCAAATGTTTTTTCGTCTTGATAAAAAGATGATAAAAAAAGTTGACCATCTTTAATATACAAATTCATCGTCACATTTAATCCTGATGAACTTTTTGTAGTAATCACAGAAAACAAAGCGTCTGCATTCGAACTTTTAAGTATATTTTTAGTGTACTCAGGCTTATCTTCTAGTAAATCAACTTGAAATTTTGAATCACCTAATGGTAATTTAAAATCGATTATTGACCAAAAATAATCCTGTGAGATGAGATCATTTAGTTTTATTTCAGCTGCTTTTTTATATATACCACCCACATTGTCATAAGCTGGCGCAATTGTTACAGCTTTCAAACTTAAAAACTGATCAATTTCACTTGTAAAAGTGCTTGGATAAGGATTTTTGTTTTTAAGTGTCTGTGCAGACAATTTAAAACCAATAGAAAATAGAATTAAAAGAACAATCAAGATGTTGGTTTTCATTCTTTTATTCTGACGTTATTCACAAAAACAATCAACTAGTCCGGCCTTAAGACAAGCTCAACAAGATACTATTTTGATAACTGCTTTTTAAGTATTAAACTGAGTAAGCAAATAAGTTTGAAATATAAAAAGGATTTTATGGAAGAATTTAAATTTGTTATCAGAAGTTTAGTATTAGCTAGCCTTATTATAATAGTTTCACAATATCAATGGAACAACGAAACATTAGAATCAAAAGCCCAAACTTTTTTTGTAGAATCAAGTACAGCTGAATATTTGCGTGAAGCCGCCGCCGGAGGAGTTAAATTCATTAAAGAATCTGGCCAGAAAAGTTATGCCTATATAAACCATAAGTTTTTTAGTAAAGACAAAGCTAACAGAAATCCTTCGTTAAATAAAAATGCAGAGCCTGAATTATATCCAGACTCTGTTATTGAAGAATATTAGATTATTTCTTACCAGCAACAGGAGCTGTTGATGATGAAGATTGAGTGTTTACTTTTCCAGGAACAAAAGCTGTCTTATCGCTACGTAAACCATTGTTTGAAAAATTTCTCATGCACTGAGCTTGTGAAACTGAAGCAGCTGCTAATACTAGTAACAAAGACCCGATAAATGATTTCATATAAACTCCTTCGTTTAATTAGTTATTCGTTAAAATAAGTAATGCTAAAGAAGTGCCAAGGCTATTTGAGTGTGCTGTTTGTTTATATGAGTATTATTAATAAGTTATAATGTCGTTTCATCCTGAGAAACGACTAATTTTTTTACATATTTTGTTTTGAATTAGACAGATGTATCTAAATGAAACGCTTATTATAAACCTGTTTATCGCGTGCCTTTGGCATTCGTTGACGAACCGTTAGGATCTGTTTTGCTTTTACCAGGCTGAGCTATATTTTTGCCATCAGTTAAACGACGATTTGAATTTTGGCATGTTACACAGGCGCCATGATTTACTCCTGGAACTAATGCGTTTGCCTCAGATTCACTACTGCCTTTATTCATTGCTAAATTAGGATCCTCTCCAGATCCTGCAAAAACCAAATTAGATACAAAAAATAATAATAAAAACAAAAATTTCATAAAATGCCTTTCCATTATAAATATAACTCTTGAGTCGCAGGAGCAATCACATCAAGCAAATTATTAAATGCACTGGCCACTTGAGAAGCCACAGTAGGTCCATCTGGGCTATCTACTTTTTGAATTTCTCCAGTAGGCTTATAAATAACTTTTATAGTACCTAAACCCGGGCGAGTGACTATCGACGGTTTTCCATAGCGCTCTTCGTAATCGATTTTTACAACTTTTTTAGCTTGATCAGTAATTGTTTGAATGCGTCCTTTTAAATCGTAGGTCATTACTATTTTTTGACCTTCAGTGTTTTCGGCGTTGACCAAATTACCCTTAGCATCATATTTAAATTGTGTTGTTTTTGATGAGATCTGTTTATTTTTATCATTCATTAAAATTGATTTCACAGAAGACACTTTTTTATTAGTATCGTCATATGAATATTCAATTTTTGTTAAACCTGCTGTTTTTGCTTTAACTAAACCGTCAGCAAAATACTCAAAATCAACGCGATCTGCATTGTTTTTTATAGTAATTGGTTTGCCAAGTGTTTCGTGATAAGTAATATCACGAGTATTTCCGTTTGTAACAGTTTGCACACGTGATAAAATCACTTCACCAGTAGCTAATTGTTTGTGCCAAAATTCATACCTATTATTTGCTACTGTTTCTTTTCCACAAACTTTTTTTGCTGTTGACCAGTAGTTGTATTTTGGATTTGTAGTTGAAACTTCATATTTATAGCTTTCTACACATTTTTCACGATCTGTAAAACTTGTTACCCAATCTTTTACATTGTCATATTTAATCGCCACAAAAGTTTTATCTGGCCAGCTGGCCTTAGTCATATTGTGGAATTCATTATATTCAAAGTTATAAACATCAGTGTCTTTTTTAGCCCAAGCATTTTTATTCCAAATAAGATCATCCTGTTGATTATATTTATATTCAGAAACTAAACTGTTAGGTCCTGTAATTTTTTGAACTTTTTTATTTGGAAAATATTTAAAATTTATTTTTCTAGAATTATTATCTTCAATTTGTGTTAACAAATTGTTTAGATATTCAAATTTTAAAAAATTGCCATTTTTATCATACATATGAGTCAGTTTGCCATCAGTCGAAAAGCGCTGATAGCTTCCATCAACAAGGGTTCTGGTATAAACACCTTTTGATAAAACAACATTTTCGACTTCTTTACCATTTGCTGATAATTTTTGTCCTTCTTTAATTGTAACGCCCAAACCATATTGATTTGCATAGTTAGATCTAATTTCTTGATCATCAAATAATTGCGTTTTTAAATTAGTCCAATATTCAGCACTACTGGAAGAAAATTTTTTATCAGCTTTCATTTTAGCTATAATAGAAGTTATTGTTTTATCGACTTCTGCTTTGGTTAGTTCTTTTGCAGAAAATATAATTTCCTGACCATCGCCACATTCAGAAATTTTAACTGATCCCTCTGCCGTCAATTGAAGTTTAGTTTCATATTCTGAACACCATCCAAAACCAAACATGCCATTATAAATTGTCCGACTTTTATACGCACGCAAAATTCGCATATCATAACCATTACCTGGTATTTCCATATCAACCCATGAATTTGTATAACCTGCGTTGTTCATATCAACTAAGCCATAAGCTTTCATCGACAATAAACCTAAACATATAACCATCAATTTTTTAAAGTTCATATCCATATATCCTTTTTAAAACTTTATATCAGACTTTAATTGTAACAATTTTTTTAATCATGACTCCACCTAAAATTTGTAATCCTAGCATTCCGGCTAGTATCACTAGACCTAAGGTTGTATTAAACATAGGTTTCATATAGGCAGGATCTACTGCAAAGAAAACAGCACCTAAAATAAAAGGAATTGAAGTGACTATTATTCCTTGCATGACTCCTTGAGCTGTCATTGCGGAGATTTTTTTTTCAAGCTTTTGTCGTTCTCGAATTGTGCTCACAATAGTTGTGAATGTTTCAGATAAATTTCCACCAGTTTCTTTTAAGATATTGATGGCCGTTACAAACATTTGAACATCTGGGCGAGGAATTCTTTCGCCTAAGTCAGTTAAAGCTTCTTCAAAACTTTGACCGAATTGCGTTTGTGTAATGACTTGTGCAAACTCCGATTTAATTGGGTTTGCCATGATGTCGACAACTCTTTGCATTGATTGTTGCGGATTAGATCCAGACTTAATTCCATTTCCCATAATTGTTAAAGCATCTACCATTTGATCAACAAATTGGGTGCACTTTTTTTCGTATAAATGTTTATAAATCATCGGTACTACTTGAAAACCTGCTATTCCCATAGATAAACCAAAAAATGAAGCCATTGCAATATTTGGCAAGCATAAAATAAAAAATAAAAACCCTAAACCAAAAGTTGTAATCAATAACAATCGAGTTACTTTTTTTTCGTCAACTTCCATTCCAAGTAATTTCATGTGTAAAATAATTTGTGATTTTCTACTAATACTTTTTGCATAGACTTTGGTAAAAATTTTATCGGCCCAAATATAAATAGCCGCAAAAACAGATAAACCAAATAATGGCAGCATTATCCATTCATTTGCAAGAAGCTGATGCATGCTTAGCTCACTTTCTTTGTGGCTGTTATATTATTTGAAGGAACTGATGTAACAACTGGTTTAGGTACTTCATTGGAAAATATTTCCATTGGAATATGTCCGCCTTTATCTTTTATTTCTTGAACAAAAGAAGGTACTGTTCCTGTCGCTTGAAATTGTCCTAATATTTTTCTATTTTTATCATATCCAGTTTCTTTAAATCTAAATATTTCACCTAAACTAATTATATCACCCTGCATACCAAGAACTTCAGTAATGCTTATTATTTTTCGACTTCCATCAGATAAACGAACGATTTGCACTATCAAATCCACAGCACCGGCGATTTGTTCACGAATAGCTCGAAGTGGCAAATCAAGTCCTGACATCATTACTAAAGTTTCTAAACGCGCTACACATTCTCGGGGTGAATTCGCGTGAGTTGTTGTCATTGAACCGTCATGGCCTGTATTCATCGCTTGGAGCATATCTAAAGCTGCTCCATCACGTGTTTCTCCGACAACAATTCGATCAGGTCGCATTCGTAAAGCATTTTTAATTAAATCTCGAATTGTGACTGCATTTGTACCTTCCATCGAGGGTGGTCGTGTTTCAAGTCTGACAACATGTTCTTGCATCATTTGTAATTCAGCAGCATCTTCGACTGTTATGATTCTTTCATGTGATGGAATAAATTGTGATATCATATTTAGCAATGAAGTTTTTCCTGAGCCTGTACCACCGCTAATAACAACGTTATATCCATATTCAACTGAAATTTTTAAAAACTCTAACATATTTAAGGTTGCACTACCGTAGTCGGCATACTTTTGTGGTGAAATTCCACCTTTTTTAAATTTTCGAATAGTTAATGCAGGTCCATCTAAGGCTAATGGTTCAATAACAGCATTCACACGACTTCCATCTTTCAAGCGGGCATCAACGTAAGGTGATGCACTATTAATTTGTCGACCAAGTGGCGTTACAATGCGTTCAATAATTCTTCTTAAATGATCGTTTGATGTAAACTTAATTCCGCTGAGTTGGACTTTACCACTTTTTTCAACAAAAATCTTCGAGGCTCCGTTAACCATAATTTCTGAAATGCTTGGATCTGCCAACATATCTTCTAGTGGACCTAAACCAAGTGCTTCTTCTAAAACTTCTTTCACCATTTTTTGTCGATCTTCTCGGGCCAAATCAGGTGCTTCTTTATCAACTATTTGTCCGATATCTCGTTGAGTTTTAGCACGAACTTCTTTTTCTTTTCCTTCGCTATCACCAGCTTCAGCAAGAATCTTTTTCAAATCCACAGTGCGAATAAGTTCTGAATGAACTCTTAATTTTAATAAAGTTCTAGCATCATAACCATTCGGGTTATTTGAACTATTCACTGCTTCTGCGTTACTAGCTGCTACTGGATTAGTCGCTTTAGGTTTTTGCAAAGTTTTTAATTTTTGCAAAGTACCGCTACTCAGCTTGCGTATAAAATCAAAATAAGCATTTGAAATAGGACTTTTAGGATTTGTAACAACAAAGGGTTTCGACTGAACAAGGGATGCCATAGTTGTATTTTCATCTGATGGTATCATTCCCATTGGCACTAATCCCAAATGTTGAGAAATCAACTGTGGTTGTAAACCATTAGATCCAA
Organism: Pseudobdellovibrionaceae bacterium; assembly: GCA_043765175.1. GTDB lineage: Bacteria > Bdellovibrionota > Bdellovibrionia > Bdellovibrionales > Bdellovibrionaceae > Pseudobdellovibrio. The sequence continues at coordinate 48,350 of JAYUJM010000096.1, forward strand.
ATTTATTAATAACCAGCTGAAACATTTCTTTTGGATAAGTATTCGTCAATAATTCATTTATTAATCTTTGAGTTTGTTGAACAACTAATATTTCTGGAGTAGTCACAATTGTAATGGCTGTGGCATCTTGTAGAATTGCATTTTGCATTGGACCAATATCATTTCCACAATCAACAACAATAAACTTAAAACTTCTTGAAAAAAATTCAATCAGCTTTGATAAATTTTCAGGACTTACGCTAAGTATTTCATCTGGTCCGCGCACAGCGCCTAAAAAAGAAAAACCTGCTGGATGTTGTGCTACAATTTGTTGTATTGGTGTTGCATTTAAAGATTGTGTAGAATTAGCTAGCTCACGCAATGTTTTAACTGGTTTTAGTCCAGTAATAATATTTTGATCACCTGCGCTTTTGCTATCACAATCAATAAGTAAAACAGGAGTACGTAATTCTTGAGTCATTGCCGCAGTCAAGTTTGCAGCAAAAATTGATTTACCAACTCCGCCTTTACCGCCGACTATTGCAATTAAACTACAATTTGGATTCAATGCCATAATTTTTTATCCTCAGATTTTATTCTTTTAATCTAAATTTTTTCTTAACTTGTTCAACGCCAGCACTTGCAGAGGATTTAATAATTGGTGTCACAAAGACAACGAAATTTCCACCATCTTTACGATACCCTTTGCCAGCAGATAAAGTGAGTAATGCTTTCGGATCAGTTGGTATTCCGTAATCATTTGAACTTGATTTGCTAATCACACCACCAAATGCAGCACTTTGACGATCACGTACAGTAATTGTTGTTGAAATATTAGTGGTCGGAGTAAGTGTGTCACCAGTTGTTGTAGATGAAACGACTAGGCCACCTAATTTAACTAGTCCAGCTCGAGGCTGCGTGATTTCCGGTTTAACAGAAACGCTAACAGAACTAACAGCACCATTTTGACTATTTTTAGAACTTAAAGTTCTTGCAATAGTCGCCTGTCCTTTATTTTCTGTTAATACAGAAGCCGTGTCTAAGACTTTTAAAAATCCGTGGGTTTTTCCCCATTGAATTTTAGGAAAAATATTTTGGACAAGGGCCGCTAATGAATCAATACTGTTTTGTGATTGCTGAGCTGTATTCAATTGTAAGGCACTAGTCGTTGAAATAATGGGTTGAAAATCAAATTTAAAATTTTTCGCATATCTTTCACTAAATTCAACAAAGTGGACTACTATTTGAATCATCTTTTCAGGTGGTTCTTCCTTGTCTTCAGCTTTTCGAACATTGATTAAATTTAATATGTAATCTCCAGCTCCGCCGGTGATACTTCGATCTTTAATTAATAAATTTGGAACGCCACCCATATTTGTATTTGTCACTGAAGCGGGTAGGTAAATAGCCACCAAATCTTGAACTCGAGTTTTTTCTTCTTGGCTATTTACAGTGCCTTCAAGCTTAATGTAATCGCCCACAACAGTGATAGTGACTTCGGGATTATTAATTTCACGCGCGATGTAATCCACAATTCTTTTTCTGGCGACAGGACTTAGTGTCACTAAACTTTTCACTGCGATAGGAGCAGTTCCTGCAGCAGCCCCTCCTGCTGTTCCAGGAGTTTGTCCATATGTTGTAATTACACTTCCTAATCGATTTAAATCTTGGGGTAACATGACGTAGCCATCGATGACAACGCCACCATTCACCGCTTTAAATTCCAGGCCTTCGATGTCAATTAATAGCGCTTTTAAATCACGTATGGCTTTATCAACTGCAGAGTCCCGAATATCTAAATGGAGTTCTGCATATATTTGACCTGTTTTTTTATTGTGTAATGTCACTATTCCGCTGGCAGCAGCTAGGGGCTCAATTCGAAAAATATCTGAATTTTTAATTCGCGCAATACTAATCATTGTTTGACCCACAGGAAGTATTTTCAAAGGCTGACTTGGTATTAATATTTCTTCATCTATTTTAACACCTTTTATCAATGATAAATGACGGCGAATTCTTCTTTTATTTGGTAAGGCTTCTGCTAAAATTTTAACGGGTTCTTTTGAATCTTCTAAATATTCATCTTCAACAGCTGATTGAACAAGTGTTGATTCAACTGGTGGCTTCGGTTCTACAGGATTATCTATCCCGTTTTGAGCCCACAAATTTTGAAATAAAAAAATAAATAAAAAATAAATTTTTAACTTATTGAACTTGAATAAATAACTATTTTCCTGGTTTAATTTGTCCACCATTATAGTTTGGCTGAATTTGCGTTGGAAATCCACTGGACTGGCCAAAGGAATTGGTTACCTTATTTAAAACTGTTTCTGATGTTGAGGCGGGCAAACGCCGACCCACACTTTTGTCATTTGGATTACGCAGCAAAAAGTACAGACTGCCTGGACTTGTGGCTATAAGTGCCAATAAATCTTGGGCTTCTGAAGGATTTACTTCAATTGTTAGTGAACTGTATTTTGTGTCGCCCGTTAATGTATTTAAAACTAAATTTTTTCCAGAAGCATCACGCTCAATAGTTCGTGGCAAATTATTATTAATATTCACACCTGTTGCTAATATAATTACATTTTCTTTGTAAAGCACAGTGCTTTTTGTTTGATTCACACCTTTACCTGATTCAACGATTGCAAATATGTCAACACGATCCCCAGGTCGTATTAATTTTGCATTAGCACGTGCCTCATCAACAGGAATTGTTACTGCTCGCATATTTAATGAAACTTGTGGAGCCATTCCAGTTTCGGGTCCTGGTTCTAACATTTTATTTTTTGTAAATGTTTGCCCTTTTTTGATTGGAATAGCCGCAACTTTACCGATGATATCACCAATATCTTTGTAGGCTTCAGGTTCAACTTCATCTTTTAGTTTTTCCTTAACTTCAAGTTTATCATCAAAAACAGTATCCATACTGCCAATGTCTTCTTTGGCGACAACAACACGAACTTTAGAACCCATTTTTTTATCCATCTCAGCTTTTTTTTCTTGAGTGTATGAATACAACATAAAGGTCGCAAAAATTCCTGCTCCTAAAGAGATCCATAAATTTCTTGATTCATTTGGTCCCATAAAAAACCTCGATTAAAATATATTCAATACCAATTTACTACTGACTCGGTTCACAATCGGCATTTAAACAGATTCCATAAACGGTCTTAACCCATATTTCTGGAGTTTGTGGCAATTCCTCTTCAGATTTAGCCGGAAGTCTAGATACTGCAGACCAGACCGAAGACTTGTTTGCAAAACTATGATTACTGAATTCAGTTCCTTGACCGTTTCCAGTTTGGCTAAACATCGAAATACTTCGAACTGTTACAGGCCATTTACCTTTATTAAAATCTTTTTTCTGATACCCATCACCAATGACACCGTGAACACGATTCATTGATTTCGCATAATTTGAAGTTCCCGCTCCAGGACGAAAATAAATGAGATTAGCACGAAATCGAAAAGTTTCTAATGTGTAATTATAAGATCCAATCGAGTTTAATATTCCTGAATGAACTGCGCCGAAAAAACCTAAAGAAAAATTAAAAACAATAACAACCATAAATAACACTGGCAAAGCTTCTATCAAAGCCATTCCTTGATTATTCATTTTTTTCTTTTTTCTAAACTGAATTAAATTTATTTTTAACATCCGTTATCCTCATGAGGAAAATAACGAGATTGATCATCCGTAAATCCAGAAAATTCTGTACGTATGACTTTATATTTTTCAGCTTGAAATTTTAAACATTCATCAACTGATGGATTTCGTAGTAAAAAGGCATTCAAATTCATTTTGAATGAATCTTCATTGATGGCTATTTTTCCTAAAAATGGAATTTTTAACCCCTTAAATAATTTTAACTCTAGTGTGCTGCTAGATCCCGCCCAGGGGTGACGGGATTCATCACCTAGTGCATTAACTGCGTCTGCAGTAAAAGTTTTGGCATCTAAATCACCCAATTTGTATTTTTTTAATTCAAACCAATTTGAACTTCCTTGAGTCAGCAGCGGAAAATATTTAGATAAATTTTCAAACTTTTTTACAGCAGCAGCCTCACTGGCTTCTTTGCTTGAATTACCAGAAGAGTACGCCCGTGCCGATGACCAAGTAATATATTGCGCTACTTCGATCGTCATTAATGAAAAAGTTAATGCAAACACAATAATGCCGCAGCAAATAACTAAAACAAATGAAAATAAAAATTCTGCAGCCACAAAACCTTGTTGATTCATAGAATTATTTTACAACGGATCAGAACTTAATGCTCGATTTATTGAATTAGGATGGCAATTTGCAGCCCTTTGACTGGGACCGCCTTTGATCGAGCTGCAGGGATTTTTCCAAGCACCGAACTCGCTCATGTTACGAACTTTACTAATTGATACATCTGCAAAGTTTTGCATTGTTTGTTTTTCACGAAGTTGTTTTGTGAAAAATAAAAATGTACCAATGAAAATAGTCATTAATAAAACTGCCTCGATTGCCAACTGACCATTTTCATTTTTAAGAATTTTTTTGGTTAATCGTCGGTTCTGTTCCATGGAACTTTATCCTCGTCCCCACCACCAGGGTAGGGTTTAAATCCAGATCCAGTTGCCAGTTGAGTTTCGACCCGTGCAGCCAAACGCACTCCGCCCTTTTCAAAGGCCGTCTTCGGTGCTTTCATTAAGGTCGACATAAAGACGACCCCGCCCATCAACAAAAGGAGTACGTATTCTATTGTCATGGGTTACTGATCAGAGGTAGCAGTACCCATATCAGTACCTAACTTATCGGTTGCTTCATTAAATTTTCCAACGATTTTTCCTTTAAAAGCTAAGACTAATCCAACTACCACTACCAACAACAAAATATACTCTGTTGCGCCTTGGCCTTTTTCATTATTAGCTAAATTTTTTCGTAGACGATTTCTTAGATTTGAAAATAGTTTCATATGATTTTCTCCCTTATATTTTCTGTATCGTCCTTTGGTCTGTGAAACTTTAAAGTTTTTTTTGAGTTTTATATAAAATTTTTAGGTTTTTCTCAAAATGAGATAAATTGCTCTGACTTTTTCGGAGTGTTTTCCGAAAAAGTCTTGACTTTTTCGGATTTGTGTCCGAAATTGTCACAATGAAAGAACGTTACATTTCAAAGTATTTATTAAAATATGCCGATCGAAAAATAATTTTACTTTCTGGACCAAGACAAGTAGGAAAAACAACATTAGCTAAAAGTCTTATTAAAGACTACTCCTATTATAACTACGATTCTCCTAAGGATTTTAGTATTTTTTTAAATAATAATTGGAACTTGGAATCTGAGTTAGTTATTTTTGACGAACTTCACAAAATGAATAAATGGAAACTCTGGCTGAAAGGTCATTTTGATGATGACTTATTAAAAAAGCAGAAAGTGTTAGTCACTGGAAGCGCACAACTTGATTTAGCAAAAAAAGTTGGAGACTCACTAGCTGGGCGTTATTTTTCATATCGACTAAACCCTTTAGATCTTAAAGAACTTAAAGGTTATGATAAAGTAGAAAATAATTATCAAAATTTGATTTCATACAGTGGTTTTCCTGAGCCTTTTTTTGAAAAAGATGCTTATTTTTATGATAAATGGAGGCGAACACACGCCGATATAATTTTACGACAAGATTTGATGTCTGTTGAAAATATTAAAGATATACAAAGCATTGAAATACTAATCGAACTTTTATCTGAACGAATAGGTTCGACTATATCAGTTAACTCGTTAGCTGAAGACTTAAGTAAAGATGAAAAAACAATAAAAAAATGGATTCAATCTCTTGAAAATTTATATATAATTTTTAAAGTTAGTCCTTACTCAAAAAATATTTCTCGTTCAATTAAAAAAGCGAGTAAGTATTATTTTTATGATTCAGCCAGAGTCAGTGGTGATGAGTCACAGAAATTAGAAAATCTAGTTGCGCTTTCATTAAAAAAAGAAATTGAATATCAGACTGATTTTTTCGGAAAAAATCACAGACTCTATTTTGCTAAACTAAAAGATCAAAAAGAAATAGATTTTTTAATTACAAATGATAAAAAAGTGACGAGTCTTATTGAAGTAAAATTAAGCAATGTTTCAGTATCAGAAAATTTTAAACATTTTGATAAATTTTTTAAAGACGTTAATAAAATTCAACTTGTCAAAAATATGAGCCGATCATTTTCTAATAAAGAGTCGGTTCTTGTTACGCCAGCACTTGATTATTTAGAAAACTTAAACTTAGATGAATCAAACTAGAAAGGCCCTCGCATATGAAAAAAATAATCCTATTACTTATTTTACCCCTTATCAGTTTTGCTGAAACAAAACTGACTCCAATCAGAAAATTAACTGATCAAACGACTGAAGATCTGCAAAAAATTGATCCTTTTTATGATTACATGAACGTGACTAAACGGCCTGGTAAAGAATTTGGTAATGAGTTTTTACCAAACCAAAATGAAGTTTATAAAAAAATAATCTTGAAAGCTGAAAAAGAATTTAATAAAATTAAAAATACAGCGGTTGATTCCATTGAAAAAGATACAGTTTATCTGTTTGAAGAATTTATAGCTTCTAGTAAAAAATATTTTAACAAACCTGAATATGAACAAGTTTCTAGATTACTTTCAGTTTCACATTTATGGAATCGTGCCAAAGCGTATTCCGATATGGGTGCTGGCGTAGCCTCTTTTCCTTTTGAAATATATGCAGATTTTGAAAACTATATTGACCGTTCTAATGGAATACCTTTATGGGTTGATAGCTACATCAGTGAAACTAAGTTAATAAATAAAAAAGGTTATTTGTTAAGTCAGCAAAACATGCAACATTTACTTGAAAATTTTGAATCTTTAATAACTGAAGATTTAAAAAAATCAAAATTCTATAATCCGATATTAATGGCAGAAAAAACTTTAAAAAAAGAGGATATAGAAAAGCTAGAAAAAAAGTATGCCTTAGCTATTGAAAAAACAATTTTTCCAAGTATAAAAAAAATGACTGCTTTTTTGAAAACAAATATGAAAAACACCAAGCCTGAATTTGGGTTATTTGGACTTAAAAATGGAAAAAAGTTTTACAATGACAGATTAGAAGATTCAACAGATCAAATTGGCTTAAACGCAGAAGATCTTCATAGTTTAGGTCTTTCTGAAGTCGAAAAAAATAAACTATTAATAACAGATGTAAAAAATAAAATGGGTTATTCCAAAAAAACATTTGCTGAGTTTATTAAATTTAAAAGTGAAGATAGTAACTCTTATTTTACAAATAAAACAGATTTAGAAAAAAGTTTTCGAGATGCTGAAAAACTTGTAGACTCTAAGGTCAGAAATTATTTTTCAACTATTCCCAAAACACCACTTGAATTAAGACCAATTGATCATCTTAAAAGTCCTGCTGGATCATACAGTGGACTTACTGATACAATTGATAAAGCCTATTTTAATTATAACAGTGCAGATTTAAAGGCTACTTCAAAAGCTGAAACACACACATTGTACGTGCATGAAGGCGTACCTGGGCATCATTTCCAATTATCAATTAATCACGATTTAAAAAATCAATTTGGAAAATTCCGCGGTGAAATGTATGGATCGACTGCCTTTGTCGAGGGTTGGGCTCTTTATGCAGAATACCTAGGGCGTGAAATGGGAGTCTATGAAACGAATGAACACAAGCTTGGAAATTATTCAGATGATATGCTTCGCGCTGTAAGACTTGTTGTAGATACTGGAATTCATTCAATGGGCTGGAGCCGTGAAAAAGCGATCCAATTTATGACTGATAATATTCCAGAAAATCGAGAAGGAATGGTCACTGAAATCGATCGTTATGCAGTTTGGCCTGGACAAGCCTTAGGCTACAAAGTGGGACAACTTGAAATTATTAAACTACGAACTCAGGCAGAAAAAGAATTAGGTTCAAAATTTGATATTAAAGAATTTCATAAAACAGTTTTAGAGTCCGGAAGTATTAATTTAAAATTACTTCGAATTAAAGTAGCCGATTGGATTAAAAGTACTCAATCAAAATTAAAATAAACTATAAAAAAAGTGAAGTCTGAAAACAGCTTCCCTTTTTTATTTGTATTTTAACCTTACTTAAAAAATAACTACGCAGCTTTTGGCGGTTCAGTTTTTTTAAATTTATTAGCCTGCTTTACTACTAAAAATAATACAAACGCGATCGCTAAAAAGTCGATCGTTGATTGTAAAAAATTTCCATATGATAAAACAGCTACGCCTGCGGCTTTTGCAGCATCAAGATTTGGATAAGAATTTCCATCTAACGCGAAAAATTGCTGTGCTACATTTAATCCTTTTAGTAATAATCCAATTAAAGGCATAATAATATCAGCAACTAATGAATTAACGATCTTTCCGAAAGCTCCACCGATAATAACACCTACAGCTAAATCTAAAACATTTCCTTGAGCTATAAACTTCTTAAATTCGTCTAACATAAATTCTCCTTTTTTTGTTTAGTTATATAAATTAGTAATTAGCAACAATGGCAGTTGTAAAAGTTGATTTATCAGCCTTTAAAGGTGATACAACATCATCAGTATGGTTGATTAAATACGCTGTTTTTAAAGATAACATTTCTGTCATTGAAACTGACAAAGATGCTTCTGCATTCCAACGATTTGGATTTTTCTTTGTATCAAAACTTGATAAATATTCAGCCCACAACTTACCAAAAACTGATGCATTCATTTTATAACCTGCTTCAGTGTAAACACGGGCAAAATCACCCTTTACTACAGCTGTATCAATGATTGCATAAGTTGAAGTGTATCTGTAACCAAGCTCAGCAAACCAAGTTAAATTATCATTTTTAATAATTGTATATTTAGCGCCTAAATCTGTAGAATCTCTTTGAATAAAAACTCCATTAAAAGGATCAGCTTCTGATTGATGCTGAACAAACCCTGTTAATTCATCTTTAAAAAAAACTCGATCGTATCGAATTCCCGCAGTCCAAGATTTTCCAGTTTGTTCAAAGTCTTTATTAGGACTTGTTTGATTCGTCGCTTTTGTATCTGTGTATGAACCAAAAATTGTAACAAGATCAAGGTCAGTTAAAGTTAAAACATTTTTTGATTTTGCACTTATAGTTTGAGATTTTGAGTTTCCATCAACTAATACGATAGAAGCCTCTGATTCACCTTTGAACATTTTATCTTCTGCTTGAGCAGATAAAGTGCTTATAATTAACGCCATAGCAAATACGCATTTAAACATAATATTTTCCTTTGTTTAGTTTTGTTTAAACTAAATACTTAGACATTCGTCTAGATGAGTCAACTACTAATATATAATGCAAATATCTGCTATAGTTACATTATGCAATCTGTTCCTGGAGAAAATTCTGATATTTTAATTGCCGGTGTCAAACTACATGTTCAAACGGAGGACTGGTCTGATTATCGTCAAAGCGTTGTTAGTAGAGTGTATAAAAATGGTTCTGTAGTTAAAACATTTAAATTATCGTATCAAAAAATTACTGCAGTTGAAATGTCTGAGAACAGAAAAAATGCAGTTCTTAGACTGCATCAATATGCTATTGAAAGTTTAATTAAAAACAATTCGTAAACTAGCCTACTCATATTAAAAAAAATATCTCAAAATAAAGAAAGAATGATCTCATTTAGTCATGTTTATAAAACCTATGATGAAAACCGCCACGCCCTAAGAGATTTAAATTTAACAATAAATCCGCAGGATTTTATTTTTTTAACTGGTGAAAGTGGAGCAGGAAAAACGACGCTTTTTAGACTTCTTATTCATCAAGAAAGAATCACCACAGGAAAATTAATTTATAATAATAATGACATGACGCAATTTAAAGCCAAGCAAATTGCTGACTATCGAAAAAAAATTGGAATTGTTTTTCAAGATTTTAAACTGGTCAAAGAACTTTCGATATTTGAAAATGTAGCTTTGCCATTAAGAATACAAAAAATAAAAGAAATCGAAATAAAAAAACGCGTGCTTGAAATACTTATATCACTAGAAATTAATGAACTTTCTAGTCAGTTTCCTGATTTTGTATCGGGCGGCGAAAAACAACGCATTGCAATCGCTAGAGCCATGGTTACAAATCCCGACATTGTTTTAGCTGACGAACCTACAGGAAATTTAGATAAAAAGAATAGCGACTTAGTGATTAATCTTTTTGAAAAGCTGAGTGATCAGGGAAAAACTGTGATCATTGTTACTCACGACGAAAATCTTGTTCGTCGAAATGAACAAAGAAATAATTTTCGACATGTCATCCTTGAAAAAGGTGAAATTAAAAATCAAAGAAAAATGATTTTATGAAGCTAGCTATTTCATTATTTATTACATTATGCAGTTTAATTCTTGTCAGCTTAATGACAATCAAAAATAATTTCAATTCAGTTGTTGGTAAACAAAACGAAACTATTGATCTTAATTTGACCTTACAGTCTGAACTTGTTAATATTGAAATCGATTTACTTATAGATAAAATTGAAACAACATTTCGCGAAAAAAATATTTTTTTAAAAAAAATTACACCAATCAAAGCCAATGAGCAATTTAACGAAATAACAAAATACTATCCAAATATCAATAATGGCTTGTTTGACGAAAATGAATTATCACAAATTCTTCAAACTGTCCTAGTAGTACAACTTAAAAATATCAGCGAAGTCGAAAAAGTTAAAATCTTACTTGGTGATTTTAAAGAAATTATTGAAATTAATTCTACAGTTTCTTGGTTTGAAAAAATACAAAACTTTCTGGATATTCTAAATATTATTTTTTCTTCTTTAATTTTTGTATTTTTTTCAACTCTCGTTTTTTTGCAAATTATCTTTACCAAAAATCATTTTGCAGAAAATAAAGATTCTCTGTTACTCAAATCATTACTAGGCGCCAGTCCCTTTCAGGCTATAAAAAACATTTTGATTCATTTTTCTATTTTGACTTTAATTTCTTATATCATTGGATCGATTTTATCAGTAGTTATTTTATATTCAATTTCTAACAAATTAAATAATTTGCCAGACTTTATGCAGATACATAATCAGATTAAATATTTTCATGTGAGCACTGCTTTGCAAATGACTGCTTGTTTTGTTTTAACTACACTTATTTCGGGATTTATAACGTACCAAAATGTAAAAAATAAATTTTATGAAAATAACTAATTTTAATTACGATACTGTACTTATTTTAATCTTGGCTATTTTATTTAGCACACTGCCCCTTCACGCAAATTCAGACTTACAAAACTTAAAAAATTTAGAACAAGAACGATATGCTTTAGAAATAAAAAATACCCAATTAGCTAATCAAATTTCTGATTTAGAAATAAAAATGCTTGCTTTAAAAAATGGTTTGTCTGAAAAAAAACTTAAGTTATCGAATCGAATACAATCGATACATCAACTTTCAAGTAAACGTTGGAATTTATTATCAGGGCTAACGAGCCCAAGCGAGCTTCAGCGAGTGCTTTCAGTTTTACAAAAACTTAATATCAAAGATGTAGAGCACATTAAAGAACAAATTTACAAAACAGAGGAACTCAAAAAAACAAAAAGCTCGTTAATTAGTTCTTATCAAATTTACAAAAGCACAGCTGCTAAGATATCTCAAAAAATGAATGAAAATAATTTGGTCGAACAAACTTATATTAATAAACTTAAAACCACTCAAACGCCCTCACTTTTGTTATTCAAAGGACAATTAAATAAACCTATTAATGCAAAAATAATCACCCCCTATGGTTCTGAAAAAAATAAAAGCTTTTACCAGAAAACCGCCTCTAGCAAAATAACAGAACAATATAATTTTTTTCATTCTGGCGTAACGTTTGCTACTGAAAATATGGCAAAATCTGTTCAGGCTATCAGTCTAGGTGAAGTCATTTTTAGTGACGTTTTAGCTTACTGGGGTGAATCTATAATAATCCAGCATGACGACGAATATTATTCAGTTTATACAAATGTAAAAAATATCCAAGTTAGTGTAGGACAAAAAGTATTTGCTAACGAACAGTTAGCTGAAACAAACGGAAGAAACTTTTATTTTGAATTAAGACATGCAACAACACCTCTTAACCCTTCACTATGGATCAAGGATTTTAAATGAAAAAAAAATTATTATTTAGCACGACTGTCTTTTTATTTCTTGTGTTTATTTTTTTAAAGCCTCTTCAAACTTGGGCTGAAGATCGTTATGCTGATTTGCAAATATTCTCTAAAATCTTAAATCTTGTTCAAACTTACTATGTAGATCCAGTGGATACAAAAAAACTTATTTCTGGCGCCGTGAAAGGTATGCTCAAAGAATTAGATCCACACACTAATTTTATGCCTCAAGAAATTTTTAAAGATTTTGAATCTGAAACTGCAGGAGAATTTGGTGGTATAGGTATAGAAATTTCAGTTCAAAATGGAATTTTAACAATTATTTCACCTATAGAAGACACTCCTGCTTGGAAAGCAGGAATTAAACCTGGCGACAAAATTGTAGCTATTGATGGACAAAGCACAAAAGGATTTACACTTGTTGAAGCTTCCGCATTGCTTAAAGGTAATAATGGACAAGCTATAACACTTTCTGTAGCTCGTGATGACAATGACAAACCTTTGGATATCAAAATCGTTCGCGGTCAAGTTAAGTTAAAATCAGTAAAATCAGTCTCACTAGAAAACGGATATCTGTATGTTCGTATAACCAGTTTTATTGAAACTACTTCTCAAGAGCTTGAAAAAATTATGACTTCTGAATCAAAAAATAAAAAGATAGAAGGTTTACTATTAGATCTTAGAAAAAATCCAGGTGGTCTTTTAGATCAAGCCTTTAAAGTCAGTGATTTTTTTATAAAAGATGGAATTATTGTTAGCACTATCGGACGTGATCCAAAATCAAAAGAAGTCATGCGGGCCACCCAAAAGGCGCCGTATCCAAATCTTCCTATAGTCGTTTTAATTAATGAATTCTCTGCTAGCGCCAGCGAGATTGTTTCAGGAGCCTTACAAGACAATAAACGAGCCGTTATTGTTGGTGAACGTAGTTTTGGTAAGGGTTCTGTTCAATCCGTTATTAAACTTGGGGATGGCAGTGGTTTAAAGCTCACTGTCGCGCGCTATTATACACCTAGCGGAGCTTCAATTCAGTCAGAGGGAATTAAACCAGATATTGAAATCGAAGAAGTTGATGCTACATTATTTGCAAAAGCCATTACAGATAAAAAAGCCTACCGTGAACAAAACATCGCAGGCCATTTAAAAAGTGAAAAAGAAAAAAAGAAAACCGATAAAGAGGGTATCAAACAAGACAAAACAACAATGGCTTGGTGGAAAGATCTAGCTTCAAAAAAAGAGGCTGACTTAAGTGAAACTGAAAAATTATTTAAAACTGATTATCAAGCTTTCCAAGCTTTTTCATATCTAAAAGCTTGGAAAACATTGAAAAAATTTAATTAGTAGGACTTTTTAATTAATTATAAAACTAATTTTGTTCATCTTTTAATAACTTAGCATCAACTTCTTTAACTTTACATTTATCAGTAATCATTTTGATCACTTTTTCCTCGGTCACCATATAAGTTAAGCGACTGCGTTTTTCTTCAGTATCGTACCACTCGCGTACGCGTGCCTCTTCAAGTCCAGTTTGCTCAGCATATTCTTTAAATTTTTGATTCAAATCTGCATCAGTGCAAATTAATTTATGATCCACGGCTAATTTATCAATTAAAAAACTTGATTGAATCATTTCAGCAGCTGTTTTTCCAAAATCTGCATCCCATTTTTTAACGTAATCATTAAAAGATGATTCATCCATTCCTTGATCTTTCATGCGTTTTTTAAAATCTTCAATTAATGTCGTTTTTTGTTCTTTTAATAAACTGCTTGGCACTTGAACTGGATTTTCTAAAACTAGTTTTTTAATTAAACGATTTTTAAAAGCTTCATCGATTCTTTTTTTCTCGTTATTTTCAATATCTTTTTTAACTGAAGCTTTAAATTCTTCAACATTTTGTTTTGTTCCAATTTTTGCCATTAAATCATCATTTAACTCAGGCAAATCTTTTTTCTTTAACCCTTTAAGAGTCACTTTAAAATCAACAGGTTTACCTTCAAGTTCTGCAGCATGATATGGAGTAGGAAATTTCAAACTAATTGTTTTTTGGCCGTCAATTGCCATTCCAACAACACCTTCTTCAAAGCCTTCAATAAATTGTTTAGCTCCAAGATCTAATTGATGTCCAGTGCCTGTTCCATTTTCTAAGGGTTTTCCATCAACAAAGCCTTCAAAGTCAATAATAGCGATATCTCCCATAATAGCAGGTCTATTTTCCAAAACATCGATAACTTGAGCTTTAGATTCACGAATATTTTTTATTGATTGTTCGTACTGAGTTTCGCTAAAAATAAATTTTTCTTTATCTACTTCTAGTCCTTCCCATTTTTTTATTTGAATTTCAGGACGTATGTCAAAAACAGCAGAAAATTTAAAATCTTGATTTTCCTTTGGATCTTCAAATTCAAATTCTGGATAACTGATCGGCTCAACTTTTTGCTCTTTAAGAGCTACTGGGTAGTGAGCTTGTATTAAATCTTGTGCGACATCACCCACAACGCGATCTTTATACATAGATTTAATCGTTGTTATCGGAGCTTTACCTTTACGAAACCCTTTAATTTCAACTTGACGCTGAATAGTTGAATATACTTTTGAAAAAGCATTCTGAACATCGACGTGTGATATTTCAATATTAATTTTTCTTTGTAGACCTTCTGTAGTTTGAATCTGAGCTTTCACAGATACTCCTTTGTATTTTTATAAAATTAGAATAGAATGGCAAAATAGGGCAATTTATAGGCAATGGCAACTCGAAAAATACATTTTTTTACAGGCAAAGGAGGAGTTGGTAAATCGACTCTGGCGGCCGCATTTGCTTTGAAAAAAGCTCATCAATTAAAGAACAAACAACCACAAGAAAAAATTCTGCTAACAGAAGCAACAAATCAACCTTGCCTGCAAAATATTATTCAACATAAATACGATAATCTTGAAGTAGAAAACTGGACAGCAAAAGACTGTCTCAGTGATTATGCTTCACATTTGATTAAATCTAAATTTTTAACTCAGTTATTCTTAAATAATAATCTTTCTCAGTCATTAATTCAAATAGCACCAGGACTCAATGAATTAGCCTTGCTTGGTAAAGCAACTGCTGGCCCCAGAAATCACGGGCCTCAATTAAATTTTAGTGAAATTTTTATGGACTCTTACTCTACAGGTCATTTTTTACAGTTGATGCGAGCTCCAGAAGTCTTTTCTGAAATTTTTAATATTGGCCCTATGGCCACACAAAGCAAATCAATAGATAACTGTTTAAAAAACACTGATCTTTGTCAGATATTTATTGTTTTAACTTCTGATTCACTCGTGTTATCAGAAAGTCTTGAGCTTTTTGAAACGCTTAAATCATTCAAATTTAAACCTGTTTTTTTGCTTAATAAATTTTTGGATTTTGAAAGCCTTAGCTACAATAAATATCCTGAAAAAACAAAACAGTATTTTAAACATCTTCATCAATTACAAATCGAAGCTACTCAGCAATTAGAAAAAAAATCAAATTTTTTATTTAAAGTTCCGTTTTGTTTTGAAATGCGACCTTTAAATATTGTTAATCAGCTGATAGAAAAAAGTGATTTTATTTTATGATAGCTATTAAAAAATCGACGCAAACATTAGTAGTCATTGGGCCTGGTGGAGTAGGAAAAACAACTCTTTCCGCATCAATAGCCATAGGTAAAAGTTACGAGGGTCTTAAGGTATTAGTTTTAACGATTGATCCTTCTTTGCGTTTAACACAAACTCTAGGGTTTAAGCCCGATGGTCAAATTCAGAAAATAAAGCTGAAATCATGCAAAGGTGAACTGTACGCATCTACTTTAAATCATGAAGAAATTTTTAATCAATTTTTGTCTGTTTTCAATGGAACAAAAAATAAAAATAGTAAAAAAAATGAGTTTAAAAAAAACAAACTTTTTGACAAATTAACTAAAGAATTGTCATCTTCACAAGATTTTACGACGCTTTATGCTTTGCTAGAACAATCAGAAAAAAATACATACGACTTAATTATTGTAGACACTCCACCAGCACAACATACTTGGGCATTTTTAAAATCACCTGAAAAATTATCGCAACTTTTTACAGAAAATCATATTTCAATATTTAGTTTGTTTAACACTGAAAGCAACTCAATAACTAATCGTTTTTTTCAATCTGGCACTCAACAAGTTCTAGGAGTTCTTGAAAAATTAACTGGTTCAGATTTTATTTCTGAATTAAAAGATTTTTTTAGTTTGATTAAAAACTGGCAAAAACCAATAAATCGAATTGTTATAGATTGTCAAAAACTTCTTGTCTCACAAAAAACAGAATTTATCATGGTTACTGACTTTGATATTAACCGTGTTTCTTCAGCTGCTGAAATTAGTCAAAAAATTTATAATGAAGGTTACAATCTTGGTCATTTGATACTTAATCGTGTTCCCAGCTGGCTTGAAGAAACAAGTCCTTATAAAAATAAACAAATTGAACTTTTTAGAAAATTAAATTTAAGTACTTTAAATAACTTTACGGCTAAGGTCGATCAAATTCATTTTAATCTAAACATATACAAAAGTTACAATATCAGCCATAATGTAGATTATGAAAACCTCTATAAAATTTATACTGATCTTATTCAAATTAAATAGTTTATTCTTTTTATACTCTTGCGCAGCTACATCTGAAAAAAATGGCAACTCTGCTTTTAATGATTCTTATTTTTTGAAAGGGCAGGCCCTAGTTATTTCTAAAAACTATCAACAGTCGATTCCTTTTTTAAAAAAATCCTTGGAGATTAATGATAAAAATTATCCAATGACTTTAGTTTTATTGGCACGAGCTTATGATCAACTTGAAGAACCTGAACAGGCCATTTTGACTTTAACCGAATATTTAGATAAACAAGCTCTTTTTGAAACTAATTTAGAACATGAAATTATAGTTCGATCATTGCTCTTCAAAAATCAAACAAGAATAAATATTAATTCTAATGAAAATAAACAAAAGCAGGCCTTAGAAAAATTAATTTTATATTCTGGACTCAATAGCAATCTATTGTTGAGTAGTCTTAATTGGGGATCCGATTTTAATTGTGTTAAATACTGTACTGAAGAAATTATTTTTTTAAAAAACTATCAACTTTACTATCTTTATTTAATAGATAAAGTAGAAGATATTGGTTTGTATAATATATATATCGGCCTTAAAGAAAAAATCTTAGAGTCCTCTCAGTATAAAAAAATTCAATTCCAGACCCTTTATGATAGCTTACAAACATTACATAGCTTTAAACTATCTGGACAAATTCAAAAAAGAACAGATAGTTACAATAAGCTTTTAAAAAGTTTAGAGCCCTTAGAAAATCAACTTAGTCAATGGAGTATAAAATGATTTTGATACGTAATAACATACATGATTCAGTGTGTGCTCAACATGATCAAATTATTTCTTGGTTTCAACAGCAAACTAAGAAATTAGCCTATCCCATTTATTCAAGTTATGACATTCGAGATGCTGGTTATAAAATATCAAATGTTGATGCTAATATTTATCCTGCTGGATTTAATAATATTTGCCCTGTTGATAAAGAATCTGCGACTGAGCTTTTTAAAAAATATATTACTGTTCACTACGGAAATGAAATTAAAAAAATACTTTTAATAACGGAAGAACATACTAATAATCCATATTATCTTGAAAATGTTTCTACAATTCAAAATTTACTGTCAGAAGCAGGATATTCAGTAGAAGTTTCATTTCCTAAAGCTCTAGAGACCGAATTAAATTTATTAACTGCAAGTGGTAAAAATATTACGATTCATAGCGGTTTTGAAAATAGCGATTTTTTAAAACAATTTAATCCAGACTTAATAATTAGCAATAATGATTTTTCACTAGCTCTTAACGAATGGTCAGACCAAAATACTAAACCTACTAATCCACCTCGTGAATTAGGCTGGTATCAGCGAAAGAAATCAAATTATTTTAAACATTATAACTTATTAGTAGATCAATTTTCCGAAATAGCTAAAATTGATCCCTTTTTACTTCGTGTTGAAACTGAAGAATTTCCCCATTTTGATATTAATAATGATGAAAGTCGTAAAGAATTAGCTGCTTCTGTTAAATTATTTTTAGAAAACTTGCAGCTATCTTACACAAAAAGGGGTATTGAACAAAAACCCTTTTGTTTTGTAAAAAATAATGCCGGTACTTATGGGCTTGGCGTTATCAAAGTTTCTTCTGCTGAAGAAATTGAAACTTGGACTTATAAAGCCAGAAAAAAAATGAAAGCAGCCAAAGGCGGAAGGGATATCGAATCTGTAATTATTCAAGAGGGCATTCCATCAATAGTCACCTCTGATTCAGCTTCAGCAGAACCTGTTATTTATATGATTGGGTGCGAACTTGCCGGTGGATTTCTAAGAACTCACAGCGAAAAATCAGCTACTGAAAGTTTAAATTCTCCCGGGGCAGTCTATAAAAAACTTTGTGTAACTGATTTGGCTGATGATCGAATCAATTGTCCTGAAGAAAATGTTTATGGTTGGACTGCAAAGCTTGGGCTTCTTGCTATTGGTTTAGAAGCCCAGGAAATGAATGTTACATATAAAGACTACGTCAATGCAACTTGTGGAAGTATTTAAAAAGCTGTTGGTGTCACAACATTTTTATTTGGCACAATGACAAAACCTTTATTTAAAATGTTTTGGTAAATAGTAGCCCTGTCGTTTTGACCGCACAACAATTTAGCATCGTCTTCTTCTTCTTTTGTTTGAATTTTTTTCCAATATACTGAGAAAGCTATTTCGGATGCTAACGATTGAAAATATTTAACCCTTATTGGTTTAGGTGTTTCATTAATATCTACTAAACTAGAACAACCAACCTTAACTGACTGTGTTTTTCCATTGCCTAAGATCATACTGTAATTGTAGTTTTTTGGATTCTTATCAACTTGAAAAATATCATTGAGTCCCATTTCAATCGTTGTACCATCATCAGAAGCTGTTAATAACATATACTTTCCGTTTTCAGCAGAACTTGAAGATTTAATTCCAGCAAATAAGTCTAAACCAAAATATTCAATTAAAGTTTCACCTTGAGCATTTTTAAGTGGCTCAACTCCATTACCCGAAAATCCCTCAGTAAAATTTCTGTTTGGCACATTAATCGTACTCAAATTAATAAGAGACGCTGCTTTTGTGCCATTCACAATAAAGTAATTCGGGTTTAACTGATTCCAGATAAAATCTTGAGTAAAAGCTTCATAATTTGTTTTATTTATATAATAAATATTTCCAATAAATCCGTATTCGCAAGCTTTCCCTAATTGATCATGACCCTTAAGTGGGTCGCAAATGACTTTCTGACAACGTCCACCCATCCAAACCTCATCGATTGTACAGTTTGGTTTAATCAAATACGACACTGTATTTGAAACACCTACTTGTCCATTGTTGTCAGTGGCTTCGATTCTAAATTGATGTGTTCCAACAGCTAAACCTGATAATGATTTTTGTTTTAATTCAGTACATTCTACTTCTAAAGGTTGTGCACCTGATGCTTGATCAATACATTTAATTGATTTTATTCCAGAAATATCGCTGGCTGCAAAACTAAATACCGCATTATCACCAAAAAGCGGCGCTTGAGCTAAATTAACACTCAGTGCCTGTGCTAATGGATTTGAAAAATCCACTCGAAATGTTCCTGATTTTTCTAATGACTGAGCTGGTGTTCCATCTAAATTATTGCCATCAGCTTTAACTATTACCATATAAATGGCTGTGTCTTTTAGTGTACAATTTGTAAAATCAATAAACTGTGGATCAGCAACATTTGAACTTGCAGTACATACTTGAGTATTACTTGTATCTATTATTCTATATGAATAGCGGGTCGCATTGATTGATCTTGAATGATAAACTCGAGGTAGAAGAGATCCCACTAACCAATAAGGTCTTACTATAGCACCTGCCACTTGAGGCGAATAACCTTGAACTGTAAATTCTCCTAGCACGATTGGTTTTTCAATGACCCAAGGGTATTCTTTTATTGCTGAATTGTTATTTGCAAAATCTGTGGAAAAAACTTTAAAAACATGACTTCCAAATGACAAAGATCCTTTAAATGTTAAATTTGAACAGTCCATCCACTGACCATCATCAATTTGACATGAATGCGATTTAATCCCTGTTCCTGGCACTTGATCGATTGAGGAAAAAGTAAAATCTGCACTGATATTAGTGGTTGGATTTGCAGGCTTTGTTAATAAAGTTAATACCGGAGGCTTTGTATCAATCACTAAATTGTATTGTGAAACCTCAGATTCATTTCCAGCTAAG
The DNA here is from genome assembly GCA_043765175.1 of Pseudobdellovibrionaceae bacterium. Taxonomy (GTDB): domain Bacteria; phylum Bdellovibrionota; class Bdellovibrionia; order Bdellovibrionales; family Bdellovibrionaceae; genus Pseudobdellovibrio. Next base: position 68,791 of record JAYUJM010000096.1, read on the forward strand.
TCTTTAGCCTTCGCATATAATGTATGACTTCCGTCTACTAAACCAGGAACTTGAATCACTTCTGCACACGATTTAAAATTTTGTACTGAATTCGTACTACAGCTTCTAGAGGCTACTCCATTTGCATCATCAACCAGAATAGTAAAATCTTCCACATTTGAATTGCTTGGTGATTGAGGCCCTTTAATTCTAACAACAGGTTTTGTTGTATCTAATGTAATATAATCCCCAACACAATTTCCTAATTTATAACCAGAAGCTTCAGCTAAAACTTTATATTTATATTTTACAAATACAGGTTTATCACCATCAGCTCCAGAAAGCTTATATGATGTTGCATCAACAATTTTATTCCATTTTTCTTCACCACTACAATCTTCATCACTAAATAAAGCATATTCTAAAACTGGGCTTGTTTGATCTGGATATAAATGTATAAAAACATTTGGACTCAATGTAAATCGATCATCATTATTAATGACTAATGAGCCTGCTCCAAGACCTCCTACACTACTTGATTGTGCAAACTTCGTCTTTGCGCAATTTTGAAATACAAACAACTGGGCCGATGATAATAAAACTAATAATGCTAAAACTTTATTTCTTTGGCTAAAATTTAAGTTCTTAAATAGTTTCACTGACTCCCCCTTGAGTTAATATTCCTATCGGTTAGTCTAGTTTTTACTTAAGACCTTTTTGGGGAATTTTATAAAATTGTATAATATTTAAATCAAAATGTAACACTCTCATAAAAGTGTGTTATCTTAAATCATGAGAAAAAAAATATTCTTCTCTTTAATAATAGGCTTAATGAGTTTTACTTTAAGTTATTTGTTTGTTTCTCGAAATGAAACAGTTGATTTAACTCATTTTAATTTTTCGAATCGTGACATTGCTTCAATTAGTGATCGTTCTAATTTTTCAAAAAAACTTTTTGAAGATAAACTTTTTCGAACTGCTTTGGTTAATAAAATTCAAGTCAATGTGGATTCTGAGTCAAAAGATAAAATTATAATCTTAACTCAATTTTCTTCGTCTCTTTGTCAAAATTTTAAAAATATACAACTTATTTTTGATGCTTATGGAATTTCAACTTCTGGTGAACCAACACAAATGAAAATTTCGACTACTTGTTTAGCCGCTTTAGATCCAGCAGAGGGTGCACAAATTAAAGTTCCTATTGAATTTATTAAAAATAAAAATGGACAACCGGCCGAAATAAATAATTTAGGAAATAAAGAATCTTTTTATTTTAAAAATATGGATACTGATTGGAATAAAACTTGGATCTTAACAAGAATTATTTTTATAGGAGCAGAGCTTGAAAAAAATATTGTACTCAATGATTTTACAAACGATAGGCTTGATTACAAACCTATCGTTTTAGAATTTTAATTAAATATATTGTTTAGCTAATTCAACAAAAGTTCTCACCATGACACCCGTTGCGTTTTTTGCTCCACAGTAATTCAAGCGATTACCACAAGACCACGCAGTGCCAGCAATATCAAAATGAGCCCATGGAATTTCGCTATCTACAAACTGCTCTAGAAATGCAGCTGCTGTCGCTGAACCTGCTCCTCCGCTATAAGACATATTTGATAAGTCTGCATATTGACCTTTAATATCTTTAACGTGCGCATCTACAAGGGGTAAATTCCAAACCAATTCTTGAGTTACTTCAGAGGCTTTTTCAATTTTTGTCTTCAAATTTTTATTTCTAGTAAAATAACCTGTGTGAATATTTCCAAGAGCAACAACGATAGCTCCTGTCAAAGTCGCTGCATCAAAAATAGCTTGGGGTTTTTGTTCACTCGCATAACATAAAGCATCTGCTAAAATTAAACGTCCTTCAGCATCAGTATTATTAATTTCAAATGTTTTTCCATTTCTAGCCGTATGAACATCACCTGGTTTTGTAGCTTTTCCATTAATCATATTTTCAGTCGAAGGAACCATAACTTGAACGTTCACCTTTAATTTCAAACGAGCAATAGCTAATATTGTTCCAATCACAGCAGCAGAACCGCACATATCGTATTTCATTTCTTCCATTTTGCCGCTAGGTTTTATACTTACTCCGCCGCAGTCAAAAGTAAGGCCTTTACCAACAAAAATAACAGGCTTCTTCGTCTTTGCGGCTCCATTATATTCCATAATAATAAAACGTGGTTCTTGATCAGATCCTTGAGAAACACCTAATAATCCACCCATTTTTTCTTTTTCAATTCGTTTTTTATCCCAGATTGTCACTTTAATACCTGTGCCTACTGCCGCGTCTCGAGCTGACTCAGCAAGAATTGTAGGAGTCATTAAATTACCAGGCATATCTCCCAAATTTTTAGCAAAATTAGTCGCTTCTGCCAGAATAGCACCTTGTTGAAAAGCAGAAATTAGACTTTTATCTTTCCCTGACTTAGAAATAATATGAATTTGTATTAAAGATTTTTCTTTTTTTGCAGTTTTTAAAACATCAAAACTATAACTAGATAAATGTAAGCCTTCTACAAAAGCTTGCAAATATTCACCGAGTTGCTTTTTTTGATTTGTTATTTGATCTAAACTTATAAAAATTTCTTCTATTTTTGCAGCTTTTATTTCTTTAACTAAAGCTGCTCCCGCTTGCCGCAAACTTTCTGTACTTATTTTTGCTTTTTGACCTAATCCTAAAATAACAACATTTTTAAAATCATTAAGATTTGCTTCGCGAAATAAAACGGTTTCGTTTGCAGCTCCGCTAATAGTTTTATCTTCAAACGAAGACTTAAAAATAAGACCTACTTCTTTTTCTGCTAGAGTAGGCACTTTGTCCTTATCAATTGCCGCATAAGAAAAAAAGACAACGGCTTGTCCCTTCATTATCGATAAATCATTTGTATGAAAGTGAACTTGTAACTGATTTTTAGATTGCGTTTGCATTAATAATCTCCTTATTTAAAATAAAATTAGTATGTCCCATTTTCAGACTTGACCCAAGATTTATTATTGAGTCAAAAAACTTAGACTAGACTGGTCGAAATTATGTCACACTTTGCTAATAAATACAAAATAAGTCAAAATTAACGAAACTTAAGTCTTAAATTATATTTAGACATCAAGTCTGAGATTCAACATTCCGAAAGAAAATTGATACATTAAAACACTGAAACCACAAGGAGCTCAGCAGTGCCAGCAATACCGTACGTTATCGAACAAACCTCAAAAGGCGAAAGATCATATGATATTTACTCACGATTACTTAAGGATCGCATTGTTATATTAGGATCTGCCGTTACAGATGAAGTTGCCAATGCAATTATAGCGCAAATTTTATTTTTAGAAGTTGATAATCCTGAAAAAGATATTCAATTTTATATTAATTCTCCTGGTGGAAGCGTATCTGCTGGAATGGCCATTTATGATATGATGCAATTTGTGAAATGCGATATAGCCACTTATTGTTTAGGAATGGCTGCAAGCATGGGATCATTGCTTTTAACAGCTGGCACAAAAGGTAAGCGTTTTTCAATGCCGAATTCTAGAATTATGATCCATCAACCACTTATTCACGGTGGAGGTCTATCAGGACAAGTTACTGATATTGAAATTCACGCCAAGGAATTAATAAAAACAAAAGAAAAATTAACAAAAATATATGAAAGCCACACTGGTCAAACTTATACAAAATTATTTGACTCTATGGAGCGAGATAATTATATGGATCCACAAATGGCCAAAGATTTTGGTTTAATTGATCACCTTATTGAATCAAGAAAGTCTAAGTAGGTATAAAATGAAAGACGCTCAATTAAGATGTTCGTTTTGTGGAAAAGGTCAAAAAGAAGTCAAAAAACTGATTGCTGGCCCTGGCACTTATATTTGTGATGAATGCATTGATTTATGTGTAGATATTATTGATGAAGAAAAAGATAAACAAAGCTCTGTTAAAGGGGCCTTTAAAGTTCCAAAACCCTTTGAAATTAAATCCTTTCTTGATGATTATGTTATTGGACAGCTTCAAGCTAAAAAAACTATTGCTGTCGCAGTTCACAATCACTACAAGCGTATAAATGCAATAGCTAATAAAAAAGTGAGTGATGTTGAATTACAAAAATCAAATATCTTACTGATTGGCCCTACAGGATCAGGTAAAACACTTATTGCACAAACTATTGCACGTATTTTAAATGTTCCTTTTGCTATGGCAGATGCAACAACACTCACTGAAGCAGGTTATGTTGGTGAAGATGTGGAAAATGTCGTTTTAAATTTATTACAAGCTGCTGAATATGATATTGAAAAAGCGAAAAAAGGAATTATCTATATTGATGAAATTGATAAAATTTCTAGAAAATCAGAAAATCCATCAATTACACGAGATGTCAGTGGTGAAGGTGTGCAGCAAGCTTTGCTAAAAATTCTTGAAGGAACAGTTGCCAACTTGCCGCCTAAAGGTGGAAGAAAGCATCCTCAACAAGAATTTATTCAAGTTGATACAACTAATGTTTTGTTTATTTGTGGTGGAGCTTTTGCTGGAATTGATAAAATTGTTGAAAATAGAACAACGAATAGATCTATGGGAATAGCAGGGGACGTTGGATTTCATAAAAAAGATCAAACTGAAGAATTAATTACAAAAGTAGAACCAGATGATTTATCAAAATTTGGACTAATTCCAGAATTCATAGGTCGTCTTCCGTGTATAGCAACACTTGCACCATTGGGCGAATCTGCTCTTATTGATATTTTAACGCGACCAAAAAATGCTGTTGTAAAACAGTATCAAAAACTTTTTAGTTTTGAAGGTGTCGACTTAAGATTTACAGACGAAGCCATTAAAGCCATAGCTCGCGAAGCTTTAAAAAGAAAAACTGGAGCCAGAGGCTTACGCGGAGTTATTGAATCCTCAATGCTTGATATTATGTTTGAAGTACCAGGAATGAAAAACGTCAAAGAAGTGATCGTTGACGAAAAAGTAATTCTTGAAGCCGCACAAGCTAAAATGGTCTATTACAGTGATGAGGAAATGAAAATTAAGGAAGAAGCAGAGCGCAATAAAAAACAAAGCGAAAGCGCTTAATTTATTTACTAACTAATAATTCATAACAAGGAGATTTTATGAAAAAAATAATTTATATAGGATTACTCAGTGCAAGCATATTAGCTTGTACTTCAAAAGTAATAGCAACATCAGAAGCTGTTGGCGATCGTAATATCGCCCTAGTTAACCCTGCAAGAAAATATTTTATAGTCCAAAATATTGCCACGGAAAGAACTCGTGTCTATGAAAAATGTCAAGAAAATCTAGAAACAAAAGTCTGTATCAATGGAACTAAAAATCGTTTAGTTTTTGAAACTGAAATGGTTGTTGGTGGTGATGACATGCGTAGCGATGTCGGAGTTCAAAATATTTCTCATTGGGTTAAGTTTTATCAAGACAATAATTCTCCTGTAAAATATCCAAGCTGGTATGATCCAACTTTTCCTGAAACTCCTAAAGGTGGATATGGAAAATGGTTTAAACCAAAAGTAATGCCTAATGGTATTGGTGAAATGCGTGGTGCTTTTGGTTGGTATGCAGCTATCATGGATCCAACATCAACTGGACAGTGGATACATGGAACTATTGGCTGGGGTTCTGATGAAGATCATTTTATTAAAGTGGCACACGGTAAGGGTTTAGTTGGCTTTTTAGGTAAAACATTTTCTGACATGCGTTCTCATGGTTGTACTCGTCATGAAAATAGAGCCGTTGCTTATTTACAATCTTTGGTTCCTGCAGGAACTGCACTTATTAAAATTTATGCTAAAGAAGGTTTAGCGGATGAGACTTTGACTCGTTATGAAGGACAACAAACTCCATTGCGTTGGAATTGGATTTTAACAAAAGAAGATGTGCGAGTAAAAAATCCAAATGTTAGTACTGCTGAAGCAGTTCAAGCACGTGGTGTAAAAAGCGATCAATATATTGATGAAGGAACTTATGACGTTGATCAGTATCCAGAAGCTTTACCTATACGCACAGGTAAAAGCGGTGAATCTGGAAAATCTGGAGATTCATATAAGTTATTTAAAGACGCAATTACTCAAGGAGTATTTCTAGTAGATGAAGGCGTTGTAACCAGAGATTATAAACACCCTGCTGGAATAAAAATAGATGGAATAGCTGGATTTCGTACTGGGGAAAAAATAGTTCCTAATTATGCTTTACAACCACTTTAATTACTAATTCATTTAAAAAAAGGTTAATGTAAATTAATCTTTTTTTATTTTATTGTTCAAATGAGTAAAAATTACTCTTACAAATAACAAGACTTTTATCCTGTTATTTTTATTTTCACCGTTCTATCACTTTTTCTTTGCAGTATTTATTTAAACTTTTAAAATGAAATAAGATCTAAATTGTAACTTGCAAAAGTTAACCCTTTAGATCAAAGCTCGGATCTAAATTCCAAGCAAACTTCAAGGAAGGAGTTTTCATGGCCAACACATCAAATCAACAACTACCTCTGCTTCCGCTACGAGATCTCATTATATTTCCACATATGATGATGCCGCTCTTTGTAGGACGTGAAAAAAGCATTAGTGCTCTTGAAGATGCCATGAGCAAACAAACAGATATTTTGTTGGCAGCTCAGAAAGACGCTAAAACAAATAATCCAGAAGAAAAGGATATTTATTCTATAGGAACGGTAGGAACAATTATTCAATTGCTTCGTTTGCCAGATGGCACTGTCAAAGTTCTTGTTGAAGGAAAAAAACGCGCTCGAATTAAAAATTTTGTTAAAAATGACAATTTTTTCGTTGTGAACTGCGAAATTATTGATGAAGACAGCGATAATGTCACAGAGTCTTCAGCGCTCGTCAGATCTGTAAAATCTACTTTTGAAACCTACGTTAAATTAAACAAACGAATTCCACCAGAAATATTAATGCGCGTATCAAGTATAGAAAGCGCAAGTGAACTATCTGATATTATAGTGGCCCAACTTAATTTAAAACTAGAAGACAAACAAAATGTACTAGAAATTTTAGATCCAAATAAGCGACTAGAACACTTGCTTAATTTAATGACCAGTGAAATTGAAATTCTTGAGGTCGAGAAAAAAATTCGAACTCGAGTTAAAAAACAAATGGAGAAATCTCAAAAAGAATATTATTTGAATGAACAAATGCAAGCGATTCAAAAAGAGCTTGGCGAAAAAGACGATTATCAAGCTGAACTTGAAGACCTTTCATTGAAGTGCAAAGACAAAAAAATGCCACAAGATGCAAAAGATAAAGTAAATAAAGAAATTAAAAAACTAAAATTAATGTCTCCTATGAGTGCCGAAGCTACTGTTGTTCGAAACTACATCGATTGGGTTTTATCGCTTCCATGGCAAGACTATTCAGTTGATAAACATGATGTTCGAAATGCTAAAAAAATTCTTGATCATGATCACTGGGGCTTAGAAAAAGTTAAAGATCGAATTTTAGAATATTTAGCTGTTTTGTCATTATCAAAAAATATGCGTGGTCCTATTATTTGTTTAGCTGGCCCCCCTGGAGTCGGCAAAACGTCCTTAGCAAGATCAATTGCTGAATCCCTTAATCGTCCATTTGCAAGAATCAGTTTAGGCGGAATACGTGATGAAGCTGAAATTCGCGGTCACAGAAAAACGTATGTAGGCGCTATGCCCGGTAAAATTTTACAAGCACTTAGAAAAGTTGATAAAGGAAATCCTGTTTTACTTTTAGATGAAATCGACAAAATGGCGAATGACTTTCGTGGCGATCCAGCTTCAGCAATGTTGGAAGTTTTAGATCCTGAACAAAATTCTTCATTTTCAGACCACTATTTAGAGTTAGAATACGATTTATCAAACGTCATGTTTGTTGCTACTGCTAACAATTTAGGAGCTGTACCAAGACCTCTTTTAGATCGTATGGAAATTATTTATTTAGATGGTTACATTGAGCAAGAAAAATTTCATATTGCTAGAAACTATTTAATACCTAAACAAATTGAAAATCATGGTTTGAAAGATTTTAACATTAGTATTCAAGATAAAGCAGTGCGAGATGTAATCAGATATTATACTCGTGAATCTGGAGTTAGAAATTTAGAACGCGAATTTGCAAATGTTTTTAGAAAAGTTGCAAAAGATATCGTCCTTTCAAATGAGTTAGAAAAATTCAGAAAAGAATCTTCTAAATCTACAACTATTGAAAAAAATAAAAATTCAAAGTCTAATAAAAAAGTAACTAAATTTTCTAAAAAAGAAACTATTTATTTAGTCACTCCTGAAAAAGTAATTGAGCTTATCGGTCCTCATAAAAACAGACACGGCGAAATTGAAAAACAAAATGAAATCGGATTAACTAATGGAATGGCTTGGACAGAAGTTGGCGGAGATTTATTAGCAGTAGAAGTCAGCGCAGTACCAGGAAAAGGAAAATTTACAGTGACTGGTCAATTAGGGGATGTCATGAAAGAATCATGCGTAGCTGCAATGTCATACGCTCGATCAAGAGGTCCTTTATTCGGAATGGATAAAGAATTTTATGAAAATATTGATATTCATATTCACTTTCCAGATGGCGCTACTCCCAAAGACGGTCCTTCTGCAGGTATAGCTTTAACAACTTCTATAGTTTCTGCGATCATGAAAATTCCTGTTAAACGAACTGTGGCTATGACCGGAGAAATCTCGTTACGTGGAAAGGTTCTTCCTATTGGTGGTCTGAAGGAAAAAATATTAGCTGCTCATCGCGGAGGAATAAAAACAATTATTTGTCCAAAAGAAAATGAAAAAGATCTTAAAGACATTCCAAAAGAAGTACTTAAAGAATTAAAAATTATTCTTGTAGACCATGTTGATCAGGTCTTAATTAACGCTTTAGAAATTAAAAGTCCAAAAGAGCTTTTCAAAATGCAAAACGAAAGAGCTTTCGGAGTGAAAGCTAATTACACTGGCCAACACGATCATGCTCACTGATTAAAGACTTTCTAGGTTATTTGCTATAAAGCCCCATTTTGAATAAAAATGGGGCTTTTATATTTAGCCCTTTTTTCATTTTTTCATAACATATTGATATTTATAGGATAATTATAAATAAAGTCTTAAAAATGATTAAATAGAAACATAATTTATTATTCATTTGACGATTTTATTAAGAATCTGTAATTTCGCCTCTTCATTAAGGACAGTTCAATGAATGCCGAAGAATCGTATGAATTAGGAAAACTCTATTGTGATCGTGGTGATTACACCGAAGCACTTCCGCATTTGTACAATGCTTCGAATGAATTTTTATCAACAAAACAGTACCCTCAATATTTTAAAGCTATTCAAAATATTCTACGCATTTATGCTGAACGCGGTGAATTCGATCAGGTCTCTGCTTTAAAAGAGCGACTTCATGATGTAGTTATGCGAGATAATATTGAAATTACGTCTCGTGCTTACTATGTTTTTGGAATAGCAGCCTCATATAAAGATCAAGTAGACTCTGCTAATGAGTATTTTAAAAAATCTTTAGAACTCGCTTTAAAATATAATCATAAAGAAGACATATGCTATGCAATCTTAGGAATTTGTATTTGTTTAAGAAAACAAAAAAAATACGATGAAGCTATTAAAGAAATTTATAATCTAAATATCTTTATGCAGTTCTTAGATAACAATGACCTAAAAACAAGTGTGTTCTCAGCAAATGCTTTAATATTAATGGATTTAAAAAAATATGATCAGGCGCTTGAAGTTCTTTGGAAAGCTTACGAATTAACAAAAATTTCTAAACAAATTAGCGTGGTAACTGTAATAATAACAAATATTGGTATTTGTTTATGTGAAACCGGGCAAATTGAAACAGCTAAAATTTATTTTGATCTAGCTCAGAAATCAGTGCTTCCAATAAATAGTGTTCTTATCCTGAATACAATAAAAGAATATTCTAAATTTTTTAAAACAAACCAAACGGATGAGTTTGACTTAGCCTTTGATTTTAATAACCACCAAGTATTAGAGAAAAAATTAGGAAAAATTGATTTTAAAAATCAATTTATACTTTTAGATCTATTAAAGTTGTTTATATCAAAACAAGGTGAAATTTTTTCTAAGGAATACCTTGTGGAACACGTTTGGAAACAAACTTATAACCAAGATGTTCATGATAATAAAATATATGTGACTATTAAACGATTAAGAAAAATGATTGAACCAGACTTTGATCATCCAAAATATATTTTTAGATCTAAAAACGGTTATTTTTTAAATAAAACTGTAAAAGTTCAAAGTGCTGTTGTTAATAGAGGGGAAAACTTATGAAATTACTGATTTTGTGCTCTGTTTTTTTATTTAGCTTTAATTTACAAGCTCAGTCTCCAAGACAAGCTTTCGGTCAAGAAATCTTGTCTTGTGGATCAGAAACAAAACCACAAGGTGGCGTTGATGCTTTTCCCTGGTCTTTTGCAAAACCATTTCCGTGGAATTCCATTCAAGGAACTTGGATCTCTATAGATGAAAAAATAAAACATTTAAATTTTCAATTTAAAGTTGTCAGGACTACTGAATCAACGAAACAATTGGCTGTTCAAATTTTTGATACTAAAAATTGTAAAAAGCCTGCCGTCAAAGGAATTGGTTTAATAAGTGACATAGAAAATGTACTACGAGTTTTTCTTCGTGGAGATGTAATGATTCAAATGGCCATGTTCAGCGCTAAAGATTTAGGTTTTGATATTAGTTCTGAAAAAAACCTATGTGAATCAAAAATGCTTGGTGCTACAGTATATTATAAACTCAGTGAAGATGAATCAGAACCAGTTGATTCAAAACTTCTTTTTGATTTAAGCAACGAAACTAGTTTGGTGCTTAAAAAAATTACATCAAAAACTAGTATTAGCTGCAGAAAATAGTATAAATAAAAAAACCATAGAAATTACTTGTTTCTATGGTCAGTGAAAGTTATGTTTGTATCTCAAATTTATTTACCAATAGGGAGTTAGCTCAGTTGGTAGAGCGCCACCCTTACAAGGTGGATGTCGCAGGTTCGAATCCTGTACTCCCTACCAGTCTTTTCTAAAGGCTGGAAATCACAGAACAAAAACAAATTTTAAAACACATGATGGGCTGAATTTGGACCAACCCATGTGTTTTTGTATTTAATGTTTGGTTTTACTCATCTAGCTTACCCAACCGAAATCCTTTTACAGCATTTTGCAAATGATCTTTTGAATGATGAGCATAGTTTTCTGTCATGACTACTGTTGAATGTCCCAATAGCTTTTGCAGATCATAAATGCTTCGACCATCCTTGATATACAGACTCGCAAAGGTATGTCTTAAATCATGAAATCTGATTTCATTTTTAATACCAGCCTTTTTTTGAAGATCACGAAGTAATCTTGAAATATGATGCGGCTTAAATGGATCATCCAACTTATCAAGAAATACAAATTTAGACTTATCTTTATTTTGTTGATGTAGATTCAATAAAATTGCGCGACATATTTCACTCATTGGCATAACACGAATTTGATTTGGCTTTGTACGCTCTTTAAACTCATCTTTATCACGAGTTCTAGAGATAATAATTAAACCCTCATCAAAATTAATTCTATCCCAACAAAGAGCCGCTAATTCGCCTTTGCGCAGACCCGTATTAATAGCAAATGTAATCAAATTATAATACTCATGGCTTTTAGTATATTTTTGAAATTGATTTATATCTGCCTCTGTCCAAAACGCAGGTAATCGCTTATCTACAGATAAATTTTTAACAAATGCGCAGGGGCTTTTAATTAAATACTCTTCTTTGATGGCTTCATTAAAAACAGATTTTAACCCTGTCATAATTAAATTCGTACCTTTGGCGTTGTGTGTTTTTCTGAGCTTAAGTTGAAAATCCTGAATATCGCTTTTTTGAATTGATTTTAAATCACAACTTCCAAATTCTGGAATAAAATGCACACGACAAAAATCTTTGTATTTTTTTAAAGTTGCCCTTGCTAAATCAGCCGCAGTTTTTGCTGCAAGCCAACGCTCTGAAAACTCTGCAAAAGTAATTTTAACATGAAGTTTATTATCACCATAAACTTGTTGTTTTGCTTTATTTGAAATTTGCTCGGCTTTCCATTTGATGCAATCTGTTTTTTTATGAAAACTTGAACTTTTGATTAGGCTTCCATTAACCCAAATTTTATCTCTGAATCGTTTTTCGCCTTTTGTAGTTTTATATTCTTCCACTGGGTATCTCCTTGTTAAAGTGACACCTCTGACTTGCTTTTTTATTTTCAAAGAGCAAAGCAATGCCTTACTGAAAGGCAATGCCGATCAGAGATGTTTATCGTATTATTTTTTTGGGATCAATTATTTAAGATGACGGGCAATGTCTGGTTCCCTATAGGGGCCCCTAAGGGGAACCAGATGTTTTTAATTGGGCATTTGATTTAAAAAAAGCATTGTTGGCTTACCTGAGATGCCGCTAACTTCGTTAATTAGTCCTTCCTCTAGTAGTTGTGACTTTGCGAGCTGCTTAGCCTGTTTTGAAAATCCAGAAAAGCTTCTGAACTCGTACCCACCCTCATTCGATTTTATTTTAACTAACAATGCTTCTTTGCATGTAATACCTTTTAAATTGTCTGTTATGTTTGAGATTTCTGACGGCGACATCGTAAATGTAATTTCTCTTCGTGCAGTATATCTTGGCTCTATATTCAATGTTTTATGGTCTCCTTCTCCAGATAACAAAAGTGCCGAATCGACAGCACCAAAGAATGCCTGTGACCCCATAATTGATTTCGCTCCACTCGCATCGCCTTTGTTTTTATGATGAACAATTAAAATGTGGCAATTCTCTTGCCGCGCTATTTGAGCTATGGCTTGCAGTGCTTTGTACACTTTAGCGTAATCATTCATATCATTTAAATCTGAATAGGCGACAAAAGTATCAATTATGCAAAGTGACGGTTTGAATTTTTTTATGTCTGCTTCCAATTCTAAAATATTTTCTTTGCCAGTTGACCATGCCCTGTCGCCAATAATTAAATCCTCGCGAGTGTCATCAATCCCGAGATCATTAATATACTTTTTTAATTCATTTGGCGTTTCTTCTAAGGCTAAATAAATAATTTTATCTATGTTAGTTATTTCACTGTTTAAAAATTCGGTTTTATTTAGTAATGATGAAATCAGATGTCTAACGAACTGACTCTTTCCTGACTTGGGATCACCCGCTAATAATGAAGTTCCACCTTCTGTAAGCATACCTGAGACCAGCCAACTAATTTCTTTTAAATTTTTTCCATACTCTGAAAACAGTTTTAGATTTCCCATTTTTAATATCCTCCATATAAATTTGAAATTTGTGTTATGATTTTTGCCAATAAACGCATGAGTTCGAAAATTTGTGCTGAAACTTGATTTTTCAAGCTAATACTGTTTTCAAATTCACGCAGATATAATTTTGACAGTGCTCGTAGATTTGATCGCAAACTTAGAATAACTTTTTGTGCAAGATAAACGTATTCGTTGCTAGTCATTTTTTGCCTCGTGTTTTTTTCCAGAAAGCCAAATTTCTAAGTCAGATTTATTAAACATCACTGATGCGCCTATTTTAATGAATGGAATCTGTTTTGTGAAAACCATGTGCCTTAAACGGCTTTTTTTAAGATTTAAAAATTGCGATGCTTCGGCTATGTTGATTAAATTCATTTGCAGCCTCCAAACATTTCGAAATCCTCTTTGCCGAGGCGGGTGTGTAAAACCGTCGCCAGTCTGCTTATTTCTTCCTCAGTTGGTTTTATCCTTCCGTTTATAATCCGCGATAGTCGTGCTTCGCTTGATATGTTGGCTAATCTGGCTAAGTCGGCTTGTGAAATACCGCATATCCAGATAGCAGTTTTTATGTTCAGATTCTTTTTCATTTTTCCTCCTTCGAAAAAATATGTTATTTCTAACTAATTATGGACGATAGCAGAGGTGGCCTTTGAAAAAGTAGGAAGGAAAAGTGGGAACATTTAAATTGGATCTTTATAAAGAAATACTAGCTGGGCGAAGTTCTAAAAATGATACTCGTGAAAAAAAAATATCAAATATTAAAAAAACTGATATGCAGCTTTTTAAAATCGAAAAGTATTTAACGAACGCTCTTGTTGATCTTAAAATTGAACCTAATGAAATAGTTTGTGAAAGTTTTTATGATCTAATGATAACTGCATTTCGTATTAATCTGAAGCCCAGCACTGAGCAACTTAGAAATGAAAGAAGAACCAAAGGTAGTTATATAAAAATTAGACCATTGCAAGCCACTTTAAGTGCGATGGTTTATTTTTATAGGCTACAAGCAAATGGTGAATTTAAAATAGATAAGAAAAATGTTGAAACTGGCAAGACTGAAAAAAATGTTAATTGTTCAAAAACACGAGCCGCATTTTTTGCACACAATTTAGTGCGAGCTACTCATGGAACAAGAACAATTAAAAAAGAAGACTTTAAAACACCTGACGACTATCCAGAAATAAAATCACTGATTGTTGCTTTTAAAGAATTTGAATCAAATATAACAGTAACTAAGGAGTCTATTTTTTATCTTTACGATGTTAATAAAAAGACAAGAAAAGGTAAAAATTTAAAAGTATATACGCCATTAGTTAAAAATTTCTACAGAGATCTAGAGCTCAAGCGCGGTGAAGACGTCTGACAAAGAAGTTTTATAAACGCGTGATAGCTTCCACAACGTAGTAACTGTAATATTCTTCCCAGATTCTATTTTTTGTAAATGTCGCCATGATGGCCAGCCGTGTTCTTCGGTCTGTTCCAAAGTCCAGCCTTTTTTAAGGCGAATTGATCTTAAATGTAATCCAAGCTTTTTTAGGAACTTTTCAGAAGCTAAATCTTTTTCCATCTACATATTTTGTAATTACTACCGATAAGTAGTACGTCCGATAATACGTATTGTTTAACAAAGGCTTAAAATGATCGAAAGTAACCTGCTGTATTTGATTCTATTTTTTTGTGCAACTTCAACAATTCTGCTCGGAATACTTGTGTTTAAAACACATAAACCTGTGAAGTTTATTTACACATACGACATTAAAAAAGAAAAAACTGTATTTAAAGATAAAAGCAAAGTTGTGTTTAAAGCTTATATGATAATTAATGATATTCCATACGGTGAACCAAAAATTTTAGGTGTTCATGAATTTTCTGAAACTGACGATGAAAAGCTAGATAAATTAATTCAGCAGCAATTGATACCACTACTAAAAGAAACTACAAAACTAGCAAATTCATTCGGGCGATTTATTCCTTTTAAGTAGCGGACTCCGTCTTTTTTGCTGCGGCATCTCGTTCTTTTTGTGCTCGCTCTTTAATAATTCGCATAATACGTTGCATACCTGTTTCACCATTGTCGCCCACTGGGCTTTCACGAGACTCATTACCTTCCCATAGTTTGAAGTAATCGCCCAGCAACCTAAGTGCGGCAACCTTATCGTAAAATTGAATACTGACCGTACCAGCTTTGCCAGTTGATATACTTTTAATGGCACAGGCTGAATTGATGCCCATTTTTTTTAAATCTTTAAGTCTTAATTCGTTATTTTCGTCGACTTCGAAGATATCGACGAATTTAAAAAAGGCAATTTTAGCCATTTCTTGCAAAATATTGGTGCTGCTGACTTCAATCTTTTCCATTCGTTTGTCTAGTTCGATTTTTAGCTGCGCAGAAACTCTAGTATTCTCTAGTAGCTGATGACCAATCTTGTCGGCACTTTTAACGCTGTAGCCAGCCCTGCGAGCCGCAGCAGCCGAATTTTTATCAACTAGATACTCTTGGATGAAAAGTTTTTGTTTTGATGTAAGCATATGGATATTATCGATCATTTTGTGGTTTTGACTAAAAATGGTTGAAATAGGCGCTTAAATTAATAGCAAGTTTAGAAATCTTTATAACCTGAAGAACACAAAGATGACTCAAGTATGACGGCGTATTACATCGTATTCAATATTTATTAAGGAATACCTATGATTAAAACAGTACGTACCGTCAGATTTGATAAAAAAGACTTATCAAAAATTGATGAATTTCTGAAACAAAATACATTTTTAGATTTTTCAAGCTTGGCCAGAATGTCGATCACGCGTTTTATCGAAAACCCAACAGTTCAAATTAAACCACTGAATAATTCAAAATCTAAAACTGTAAAAAAAGGAGATCAACATGTCTCAACATAACGATGATGGAACTCAGCAATTTGTTGAAACAAGTAATCTAGTTCAGTTTCCATTTAGACCAAGTATCAAAGATTTGGATATTGTTGAGGAACCTGTTGAAGAAACACCAGTTTATGATGCGTTGGTTAAAGAAGCCGAAAAGTTAGATGAGTTGTCTGCATATAAATCTGAATTTGACTACACGGCTTATCGCGAGCTTGAGGTCAGATTTAAAGATAAGCCAATTCGTGGTGGTATCACCATGAAAACTGCGTTCAGGTTAGTTAATTCACACTCGACTTGTCAGCAGTGTTTATATTCGTTTGAAATCGATACTTACGGGCGTGGTTGTATTCATGAATGCGTTTATTGCTACGCTAAGGCTGAATTAACTATGCATGGGTATTGGAACAACCCTATACCTGTACCTGTCGATTTAAATGAAATACGTAAAGTCTTCTATACTGTATTTGAAACTGATAAAAAAAATAAATGGCGTGAAGTATTAGAAAAACGTATTCCTTTGCGAATCGGATCAATGAGCGACTCATTCATGTGGATTGATCAAAAGTATAAAATTACGCAGGAGCTGCTAAAAATATTAAAATATTATAATTACCCATACATTATTTTTACAAGATCCGACCTTGTGGCTAACGATGACTATATTAAATTGCTCGATCCTAAATTAGGCGCTGTTCAATTCAGTATGTCTTCCATCAATGACGAAATGATCAAAAAAATTGAGCCAGGTGCGCCTTCCGCAAAGCGACGACTGAAAGCACTAAAAAAATTGAGTGAGGGTGGCATTTGGACAACAGTCAGGATCAATCCATTGTTTCCAATTTACCCAGATGGTTATTTTACTGACCCAAGTTTTAAATGGGAGGGTGAAGTACCGAAATTTGAATATAGTTCATTTGAAATGATCGATGCCCTTGCAGAACATAAGGTGCCAGCAGTACTCGCAGGTTTTGTAAGACTGAGTTCATTTGCAATCAATAATATTGAAAAGGCGACTGGAATTAGTCTAAGAAGCTATTACCGCAAAAATCTTGTAAATAAGTCGGCCAGGGACTTCCATTTCTCTGATAAGGAAATTAGATATTACTATGAACAGATTAAATCACGATGTCAGTCAAACGCAATTGATTTTACAACCTGCTACATTGGCAATGGCGAGAATCATTTTTGGAAAGACCAGGATCTGTGGTCCAACAAAAAAGATTGCTGTAATGTAAAAGGAAAAATAGCGTCGTTTAAAACTGATGCGAGAGAGCTTTCATTTGAAACCCGCCTGAAATATACAAGTCACAAAGTATCATCTCCAAATTCTGAACGATTACATGAATCTCTTGGACCAAAAAAGAAAAATAAAATACAAACTATCGAGCTTAATCTATGAAAAAGAAGAGTCTCACGGGTATTAATATTCAATATCCTATTTCGCAGCTTATCTTGTGTGGGGAAAAAACTGTTGAGACGCGTACATACCCAATTCCGCCTAAGTATCTTGGTCAAGAGATGCTAATGATCGAAACACCAGGGAAAATAGGAAAATTCAAATCAAGATCAGTGGCTATAATAGTATTTAAAAAAAGCTTTCAATATAAAAATTCAAAAGATTTTTACAAAGACAAAAAAAGCCATGGCGTAGATCACGATTCACCATGGGCCTGGTCCGACAAAAAGCCTAAATGGGGATGGCAAATTGAATCAATAAGGCAGATTAAACCAAAGTCCGTAGACAAACGTCTCGGCATAAAATTCACATTGAACATAAGTCGATAGACTTTTTTTAAGGTCTCTAGGCTCCAAGTGGACAACATTTTAGTTAGCATAATTCGCAATACGTTTTTCCAGCGTCAATTCTTTGATCTACAATTTAAGATGTAAACAGAACACAATAGAAACCTATATTGAAGGGAAAATCAATGAAGGTTAAAAAATCATCCCCTGCGTCTGTCGCAGTTGCTAAGAATACAAATAAATTTACAGACTTTCTAAACTTTTTAACTAGAAAATCTAAGTCAAACAATATTGATCAATTTTTTCGAAATGGTTCGATTATAGGAACTGCTGAATTATTTGAGGCAGGAAAATATTTTCTAAACTATGCTATGGGAACCGATGAAAATGATTTTTTTCCAAGTTTAAAATATAAAGATTTTGCATGCTTTGTTCCGCAAAGCGAAACTTACTACCCTTGGGCGTTATTTGTTTTACCAACATCAACCGAAGATCTGGCGGAGTTCTTTGACCAGCATGGCAGAGATTATTTATTGTCTGCAGATTCTGGAAAAAAAGATTTTGTTGTTGTAACAAATCTAAAGTTTCTTTCAGTCTTTGATTTCAAGCATTATAACAAAAGGTTCGAGGTCTCATTTGCAGAACTCTATGACGGGATGAACGGAAGTGCTGAGAAAAAATCTTTAGAGAACTGGACTGCTTTATTAAAAGAATTTGGACCTGAGAAAGTTCAAGAAAAGAAAAAGAAGCGTCGTAAAGAAGTCATCGACTATCAAAAGCCACACGAGTCTTCACTAGATCTTGACTACACAAAACGCTTTGGCCATATGCCAAACTTTGATATTCCTGTTGGCTTTGATGGAAAAAACTTTCGAGAAGCATTTAAAACTAAAGATGATCTCCCTTTTTTGACAACTGAATCTATTGATTACGGTGGCCGCGTAAAGCGATTTGAAAACAAGTTAATTTGGGGCGATAATTTGGCTGTCATGCGGGCACTTCCAAGTGAGTCGATAGATCTAATTTACGTCGATCCCCCTTTTTTTTCAGGGAAAGATTATAATAAAATTTTTGGAGATGATGATGAGGTCCGCACATTCAGTGATATTTGGGATGGTGGGTTGCCAA
>JAYUJM010000097.1:0-23763 GCA_043765175.1 Pseudobdellovibrionaceae bacterium
GAATAATTTGACAAAAATACTTGCCCAATGACTCAACAGGACTGACAAAGTCGCTATGTAATTAACTTGTGACAGAATCGCTATGTGGTCACGCAAGACTAAAGTATTTATTTGATTAATCCGAATAAGCTGTATGCGAGGTAACTATGGGGAATAAGTTAACTTTGATTTTATTTTATTTTGTGATCATATTTACTGGCGGGGCGTGGGGCGGATATAGTAATTCAGATATTGAAGGTTTTATAGATAATAATTGCTCTCAAAATTCAGATGACCATAATCAAGTAGTATACGATAAAGAGTGCATAGAAAAAATGAATAAAAGAGTCAATGCCTGTAAATCTAGTGGTGGTGAAATTGTTGTAGCGAATTTAAAAGATAGGAATTTCTGCAAACTAGCAGCAGGTAGTTGCTACGATAATGAAAATGATAAAGTGATTCAAAACTCAGAAGTTGATGGTAATCGATGTAAAGCTGTATCGCAAAATACCTCATCTGAAAAGCAATGCCCGACGAACTCAACAAAGCAGTTACATGATAACCCAACCAAACCTGGCGAAAAAGAAATCCACTGTGTCTGTACTTATAAAGACACTTCTGCTCGTGATGGAGGTGACTTTTCACTTGAACGCGATAGCGCCGGTAGAACATGCCCTTCTGGAAATAATGAAAAAGCTTCAGCCAGTTCAGAATTTACATGCGCATCATTGCAAACATTAAGTGATCGTATTTCTAAATGTGAAATCACAAAAGATAAATTAGTGAATACATGCGACTCAAAAAGTCAAGAGAATGCTCAGTATACACAACCTGCAAAGCAAGTTATTACAGCGGCTTCGCAAGCAGGAGCAAATGCTTTAATAAATAAAAGTGCACTTTCAACATGTCAAAAAATGGCAGCTGCTACGGCGACGGGGGCTTATAATTTTAATTATATTAAAACTAATTGTGAAAATGAAAAAAAAACATGTTTAAGTAGTTGCAGTGATATTCTTCAAGTTAAAAATTATTCACAAATTATGAGTATGTGTGATCAAACTAATTTTACTGTTGATCAAAAACAAAGTTTAGAAGAAGAATCTCAGGATTTATATTCACAAATTAAAGAAATCGGTAATGAGTGCGATGGAATTCAACAATCAAAAGTTAAAGAATCAATAAATATTTTAGGCTCTGCTGTTAATGCTAATATGCAAGCGAATCAACAGGCAGTTGAATGTCAAAAGCAAATTGATTCCACTGTCGTCGCAAATCCAATAACAGAAATATGTTTGAAAAATCCTAGGGATCCGCGTTGTCCTGTAGATTGTGCCGTTGATCGACAACATCCGAACTGTTTTTGTTTGTTTAATCCACAAGATGCAAAATGTAATGGTGGTGCAAATCCTACGACAAATGTGAATAATCAAAATCCTCGATTAAATGGTTTGGCTACAGTTCCTGGTTATAGCGCAGGAGGTAAAGTTGGTGGAGAACTTTCTGGTTTAGGTGTTGGTAGTGGAATCGGAAAACTAGATATGAATTTGAAAAATGGTGCAGCAGCTTTGAATCCACCAGTAGGGCCTGCAGGTGATGACAAAGCTAAACCTATGTTTGAAGCTGCTCAAGGTGGTGGCGCAGGAGGCGGCGGCAGTGGCGGCGGATCTGCTGGTCAAGATCCTAATGCAAAGAAAAAAGGTGAACCTGAGCCAGAGGATAAAGGGATTGGCGGATTATTTAAAGCTGTTAAAAATACTGTAGGTAATTTTTTTGGTGGTGGATCTGGTCATAAAAATTACTCTGGAAGTGACTCTAAGAATAGTGGATTTAATTCTGCTAGTTTTAAGAAAAAAGAAAATAACTTAGCAGGTCGAGATGTTGCTAGTAATGTTAGATGTTATACAGATGCAAAGGGGCAGCGTGTTTGTTTATCAAATCAAAAAAACGGTGATATTTTCAAACAAGCAAATGAAGGTTATAACCGAAATATTCGTTCCTTTATTGGAATGTAAAAAAATAAATTCAAATTAATTTATTAATTGATGCAAGGCTTCGACTGCAGAAGCTTTATCTTTTTGATCAATAAAAAAATTTAAGCTCATTGATGACTGAGTGAATGCCAAAATTTCAATATTTTTTTCATCTAATTTATCCTGGCTTTGCAGAAGAACTTCATTTAATGAAGATCCTGTACAAGTTAAGCTGACTGAACATAAGCTTTGAGATTCAAGTTTAAAGAATTGATTTTTTAAAGCTAAATTTTTTATTAACATTAAAGACTCATTCGGGGCAGTGATATAAATCTTCATTTCATTTTCGATGACGTAGCCATGAAGTATTTGCGGTGTGGCAATTTGATGATCACGAAAAACTGAAATTAAAAAATCAAAACTACTTTTTTTGTGAGATAAATTTTTAAATTCATCTGTTTGCAATATACTAATTTTAAAAACAGATTGATGTGAATTTACGGCAATAGGTTTTGTAGTTTCAAACATAATATCCTTGTTGACCGCAGTGCCAATTTTTTCACTTTCAGTCGATTGATGATTTGGGTTCTCAGAAGCAGGTCCAATATACAAATTAACTTGATTTAAAAAAGCTAATTCAACGGATCTATAATGTAATACTTGAGCTCCCCAAAAAGTCATTTCTAGCAATACACCATAACTTAATTTTTTAATTGGTTTCGCTTTTGGAATCAGTTTAGGGTCAGCTGAGAAAATACTATCGACATCTTTTAAGATTTCACAGCGATCAGCTTTCAAATAAATTGCCATTGCTACGGCCGTTGTATCAGTTCCGCCGCGGCCTAAAGTTGTAATTTCTTTTGTAACGGGGCTTACCCCTTGAAAACCTGCAATAATAACTATTTTATTTTTTTCTAAAGCCTCAGATACACGATGAGCTTTTACGTCAGTGATCATCGCATTTAAATGTAAATCTGTTGTTAATATTCCAGCTTGGCTCCCTGTTAAGCTAATAGCTTGATGACCTAGATCATTCAAGGCGATACTAACTAATGACATACTAATTCGTTCACCAACGGATAATAGCATGTCAAGCTCGCGAAGCAGTGGTGTTTTAGAAACTTGTTGTGATAAATCAAGAAGCTGATTTGTTGTTTTACCCATGGCGCTAACAACAGCTACAACTTGATGATTTGTATTTTTAATATTGGAAATACGTAATGCTGCTGCCTTAATTTTTTCAGGAGTTTCTAAAGTTACGCCGCCATATTTTTGAACGATGAGCATTTTTTTAATCTATCAATATTTTTTTATCATGAGTACGAAAATAATCTTTAGCTAGTAGCGACGAACCCTGAGGAATTTTGAGTGAGTAGCCCGGTACATATTTTGGGATATAACCCGCTGTAATATGTGGGTTTAATTCCCTGATCGCTTTTCGTGTGACTGAAAGGTGATCGGCAAGTAAATCTAAATCAATACCAGCAGGAGCTAAAACAGATTCATATGTGAGTTGACGTTCATTATCTAGTTCACGAAACCCATATAAATTTGGAGCTTTTGAGATCATCATCGCTGCTAAAATTTTTGGTACATACTCTTGTGTTTCTTTAGGAAGTGCTCCGCGGTTAACTAATTCCCAATAGTCTGACGTTTTGTATTTTTTAATACGATTTCTTAAACCGCCTTCGCCCATATTATAGCTTGCTGCAACAAGATACCAAGATCCAAATTCAGAATGGAGGTCTTTTAAATAACGAATTGCAGCTTGGGTACTTTTTTCAAGATCTCTTCTTTCATCAAGCCAATAGTTTTGATTAAGGCCGTAATTTTTTCCCGTGCTTGAGATAAACTGCCAAGGACCAACAGCGTTCGCTGTACTCACGGCAGTGGCAGAGAAGCCACTTTCAATCATAACCATATAAGCTAAATCAGTTGGAAGTCCTGCTGATTTAAGTTGGTTTTGAATTCCTGGCATATATTTAGATGATTTTTCTAACCAATTTTTAAAAAATCTTTTTCCATTTGTTTGGAAATAAGTTATCCATCGGCTCACGTTTGAATTGTATGTCACTGGCAAATCAAAAATAAAATGATCAGTTTTTCCAGTTTGCTTTTTTTCTAAAAGATCTAATTTTTGTTTTAAAGAGAGGGTTTGAGATGTGTTTTTTGGAATGCTTCCAAATGTAGAAATTGAAATAAAAATTATTAAAGGCAAAAGCATTATTTTTTGATTTTTCATCATTTTAATAGTATTTCAGAAATTAAAAAAATCTGTTAGTGATAGTCTATAAAAAAGTACTAAAGTCTGGCTTTCATTTTGACATATTGGAATTTAAAAAAGTCAAAAAGATGACATTGATAATTTTAAAAATGGAAAAAAATTCCTTTATATAGATTGTGTTACATTGCAATAACACCCTATCTGATTTAAGTCGAGTTTATGAGTCTGGCATTATGGTTGCTTTGCATCTATTGCAGTAAAAAAATAATTTTAAATGCGTTGGAGGAAAGAGTGAGTTTTAAAGGTATATATTCTGCTCTGAGTGGATCACTAGCACAAACATTAAAAATTGATACGATCGCAAATAATATAGCCAATGTAAACACGACTGGATTTAAAAAAGATCAACAGACTTTTGGAGAGTATTTAACGGCGATCGAAAAAGATCCTGTTATTTTGAATTCGGCAATAACTTCTAGTTCAATCAGTCCCGAATTTAATGCGAATGGCACGGATAAAAGTTTTGTAGACTCAACAGGTACATTTACTAATTTTGAACAAGGTAGTTTAAAACACACTGGAGGAAAATTAGATGTCGCCATTGACGGTGAGGGATTTTTTGAAATTTCAACAGACACTGGTGACAGATTAACTCGTGCAGGAAACTTCACAGTTAATGGTGAAGGACAACTCGTTACAAAAGAAGGGCATCAAGTCAAATTTGAATTGCCTGATGACACTGGCTCTCAAGATATTCGATTTAATCAAGGTTCAGTTCCTATTATTACAGATGCAGGTGAAGTTTTTGATGGTGAAAAAAAAATAGGAAAATTATCGATAGTAAAAGTGAATAATACAGATGCCTTACAAAAAATGGGAAGTAATTATTATAGCTTCAAGTCAAATTTAGATCCTCAAAAAACAAGCGTTCAGTATGCTTCATTGAAGCAGGGTTATTTAGAAACAAGTAATGTTAATATTGTGGCTGAAATGACAGATATGATTATGGCTCAAAGAGTTTTTGAAGGAACACAAAAAGCAATTCAAGCCTATGACCAGATGGAAGACAAATTGATTAATCAAGTAGGAAACACAAAAGGTTAGTAATAATTATTAATTTAAGGAGATTTGCATGATAAAAAGTTTAAATACAGCAGCAACTGGAATGGCCGCACAGCAAACAAATTTGGATGTTATAGCAAATAATATTGCCAATGTGAGCACGAGTGGTTTTAAAAAAGGGCGCGCTGAGTTTGAAGATTTAATTTATCATAACTTAAAAGATCCTGGACAAGCAACTGGCGAGCAGTCAGTGACTCCAACTGGAGTTCAAACAGGCTTAGGTGTTAGAACAGCCTCGATTCAAAAAGATTTTGATCAAGGATCTGTTCAGATTACTAAAAATCCACTCGATATAAATATTGAAGGAAGTGGCTTTTTCCAAGTCAGAACTTCTGATGGTGAAATTGGTTATACACGTGATGGCGCTTTTAAAAAAGACGCTACAGGTAAGATTGTTGATAAGAACGGAAATACACTTTTACCAGACATTACGATTCCAATCGATGCAATAAGTTTAGAAATTACACCTGCAGGCGAAGTAAGATGCTTGACTAAAGCAAATGAGCAATCCCAATCTTTGGGACAAATTGATATTGCTAATTTTATTAATCCAGCAGGACTTAAAAGCATGGGAAAAAATATTTACATGCCAACGCCAGCAAGCGGTCAGGCAAACACTTATAGACCAGGCACAGTTGGAACTGGATTTTTATCGCAAGGAGAACTTGAATCAAGTAATGTAAATATCGTTGATGAAATGGTTAATATGATTGCTGCTCAACGAGCCTATGAGACTAATTCGAAAGTCATACAAACATCAGATCAAATGTTACAAACAGCAGTGAGTATCAGATAATGCGAACTTGTGTTTTTTTATTTTTTGTATATTCTCAATTTATTATTGCAAAAACTGGTGAAATTACAGTTTCTTCAGCCGTTGAAATTTCGCCAAGAATGCAGATCAGTGCCTACGATATAGTTGAAACTAAAAATGTAAGCCCAGCATTGCTTGAATCTTTAAAAAATATAGTTATTGCAGATAGCAAAACTGAAAAAATTTTACAAAGTGAATTTGCAAAAAAAATTAGACAAATTGATGCTCGATTTATAATTCCTCGCGAGATTAAATTAATTAAATCAACACAAAGTATTTCTAGAATGGAATTAGAACGTAAAATAAAAAATAAAATTTTGTCAGTATCAAGTAATAATTGTGAAACTTGCGATTTTAAAATTAGCATTAGTTCGGTTCCAAAAAATATCGATTCAAGTTGGGATCTTGATCTGAATATTGATCTCAATAAAAAAAGTTTAATGATTCCTATCTTTTCAACAAGTCCTGCTATGCAAAAAGGATGGGTGACCATCGAATTAAAAAAGTATCAAAATATATTTGTTTCAAAACAAGATATTAAGTCAAATGAATCAATTACAGAACAAATGGTGACTAAAGAAGTTCGCGAAGTTTCAAGTATCCGCTCGATCATAACAAGTATGCAGGAATTAAGCGGCAAGCAGACGAATCGCTATATTAGTTCTGGTCAAATTTTAAATGCACAGGATTTTAAAAAAGAGCTTGTTTTAAAAAAAGGACAAATTGTTAAAGCAATTTATGATAACACTCAAATTCAAGTATCTTTATCAGCAGTTGCTGAAGAATCAGGAATGATCGGAGATATCATTCGTTTCAAAAATTTAGATTCGCAAAAAATATTTAGTGCTAAAGTTTTAGAAAAAGGATTGGTGCAAATTGAATAATGTAAAAAAAATTATTTATTTATGGACTGCTTTAATTTGTGTTGGTTGTTCGACAGTAAGTAACAAGCCTCAAGCAGAAATTAAACCAGAGCCTGCCGTTGACAATGAACCAGTCGCAAAGTATTCGACAGACCCAAATTATGCTCCGGTAACAGATCGTGAATACAGCCGTATGACTAAGCAAAAAATGGAAGATGAATCTGGTTTGCAAGCAGGTGCTGGTTCGTTATGGGTGATGGAAGGTCAAACAAGTTATTTATTTGCACAAAATAAGCAACGCCGACAAGGTGATCCAACGCGAATAAAAATGGAAGGTGCGGCACTTAAACAATTGGAATTAAAAGTAACTATTATTCAAGATTTGCTTAATGAACTGGAAAAACAAAAGCAACAAGCTGAAAACGAACAGAAACGAAAAGAACTGGATCAGCTTAAAGCTGAAAAAGAAAAAACTAGGCTAGCTGAAATTGATAAAGAAAAAGAAAAAATTATCAGTGAAAATAAAGCAGGTGAAAATCCTAAAGATGACGATATTC
The DNA here is from genome assembly GCA_043765175.1 of Pseudobdellovibrionaceae bacterium. Classification (GTDB taxonomy): domain Bacteria; phylum Bdellovibrionota; class Bdellovibrionia; order Bdellovibrionales; family Bdellovibrionaceae; genus Pseudobdellovibrio. The sequence continues at coordinate 7,530 of JAYUJM010000097.1, forward strand.
AAAAAATGGCAGAAGAAAACGTAAAAAAACGTATGCCTGCAGAAATAAATACTGATCTGAATAAGAAAGAAGAGCTGACTGTAGCTAAAAAAGAAGAAAAGCCTGATCTGAAGGAAGTCGATTTAATTCCTTCTAAAATTATCGAAAAAACAGCTGAGGGAATGTATCGAATTAGTGGTCAGCAGTTATTAACCATTAAGAAACGGCCTTACAAAGTTATTGCTACAGGCTTAGTTCGTCCTGAAGATTTTGACGATTTAGGAATAAACTCATCAAAACTGTTAGATCCGCAATTTGATGTTATTCATATCAAGAAAACAGAAAAATTTTAGGAAGTGATATTATGAAAACTAAATTAATGTGCGTTGTAAGTTTTATTGCAATAACAACAAATGCAGCTCGTTTAAAAGATATTGCAAGTTTACGAGGTGTGCGAGAAAACCAATTAATTGGATATGGTTTAGTTATTGGATTAAAAGGAACTGGTGATACACAGACAGATTATACAAATAAATCTTTCGGTCGATTTATTGAAAAATTAGGTGTTAAAGTTACACCTGAACAAGCTGCCGGAAAAAATGTAGCAGCGGTTATTATCACTGCAAAGCTTCCGCCTTTTGCAAAGGCAGGTAACCCTTTGGATATTACTATCAGTTCTATTGGAGATGCGACCTCTTTAGTTGGCGGTACACTCATTCAATCTCCTATTCGGGCGGGAAATGATCAAATTTACGCAGTTGCTCAAGGTGCAGTTTCTGTATTAGGTGATGGTAAGGATTTGCACACAACTGTTGGGCGTATTCCAAATGGTGCTATTATCGAACGAGATATCGAGGCTGATTTTTCATCTCGAAAAATGTATCGGATGACTTTACATAACCCAGATTTTACAACTGCTGCACGAGCCATTTTAACAATCAATAAAGAACTTGGTGGGCAATATGCATCTGCTAAAGATGCTGGAACAATAGATATTGTAACTCCGTCTGCCTACGAAACAAAAGGTGTTGAGTTGATGGCTACAGTTGAAAACATAGAAATTAATCCTGATCAAAAAGCAAGAGTAGTAATTAATGAAAAAACAGGAACTATTGTTATTGGCGAAAAAGTAAGAATTTCAAAAATAGGAATTAGCCATGGAAATATTAATTTAAAAATCATCGATGAAAAAACAAAGAAACCTGTAGCCTCGGAAGATAAATTAACTTTATTAGAAAGCAGCACCAGTGTTGGTGATTTAGTTCAAGCGCTTAACAGATTAGGTGTCTCACCAAAAGATTTAATTTCAATTTTACATTCGATTAAGTCTGCAGGTGCTCTTCAAGGCGAACTAGAAATATTATAGATTTTAAAAAATGTGGAGTTTAAATGACTGAAATTTCAAAGATAGTAAAAAATTATTCGCTTGAAAATCAGAATCCATCCGCAAGCAAAGAAAAATTAAAAGAAGTTGCAGATCTCTATGAAAAGCATTTTTTAAAAGAGATGATCAAACAAATGAAATCGACTCGTTTTGCTGATGAAGGTTTATTTAAGAAAAATAATGCAGAAAAAATATTTGAAGAACAATTAGACGATGAGTACAGTAAAGAGTGGTCAAAAACAGGAACCTTTGGCTTATCGGATATGATCTACAAGCAACTTCTTGATCGCTATGGTAGTGAACTAGATTCACTTAAGTCAGTCGAAAAACCAAGCGGCCCCATTGAGTTAAATAAATCTTCAGAAATGATTCAAATAGAAAAAGAAAAAAATAATATTAAAGAACTTTCTTTTCAGTTTAACCAAAGTGATGAAAAACAAAATCAAGTGGTCAGTTCACCCTGGGCAGGAACTTTGCATCAAAAGCAAATGATGAACGATGGAACTTCAATTTATAAGATTAAACACGACAATGGGCTTGAAAGTCTCATTTCGATGCAAGGTGCGGCTAGTGAGAAGTCGCGTAATTTGTCTATGAATGACAAATTACAAGCCGGTCAAGAAATTGGTTTAGCAAAAATAACCAGCCCTTTGTTTTGGACTGTTCGTTTTAATAAAGATCTAGGATAGAATCATTTTGGTGCGTTCGTATTAGTATGATACACTAATTTAAGAGTAGATAAGAAGTAACAACTTCTGGAGGTTTTATGAAAATTACGCATAATAAAGTTGGCCAAAATTTAAATACAACGGATCAATTTTCAAAGTCAGATAAGGCGACCGATTCTTCAAAAGCAAAAGGTACGCAGCTTGAAGCGCTTTCTACTCACTCCCAAGTTAAACAAGCTGAAGATGTTAAAAACTTAGTAAAAAGTAAAAATGAAGCTGTCCAGCTTGATTTATCTGATCGTGCAAAAGATATAAAACAGGCCAAAGATATTGCCTTAGCTACGCCAGATGTTGATATGGACAAAGTAGAAAAATTTAGAAAATTGATCGACGATGGAAAATATAAAGTCGATGCTCAAGCTGTTGCTGATCGAATGATTAATGATGGATTGTTAGCTTTAGGTCAGTCAAACAACGACTAAAATTTAGTACATTTAAATTGAAGTTAAGAAACTCAAGGAAGAGGATCTTATGAACACGAATGAATTAATATTAATACTTGAAGATTTAACAAAAAGCTATCGTCAGCTTTTAGAATTAGTCAGATCTGAAAAAAAAATTCTTATTGATGCAAATATTCTGCAGATGAACGAGTGTCAGTTTCAGAAAGAAATTATTCTTCAGAAAATAAATCAAAGTGATTTGAAACGTCAGTCATTTGCTCGTGAAATTTGTCACGAGTTAAAAATTAATGCTGACGAGCCAAGATTGTTAGATATCGCTAAACATTTAGAAGGTCAAGTTTCTGATAAATTACGTTCACAGCATGCGGCTTTGGAATTAATTATTAAAAGACTTTCTGAAATTAACTTTCAAAATGCCCAGATTGCTCAACTGGCTCTAAAAAATGTTAATGGTGCTTTAAATAATTTAAAAGAAACTTATATGGGTCGAAAAACATATCAGAATAAAGGTCAGATTCAAAATGGATCTGATCGTTCAGGTCATTTAGTGAGTCGGGAAGCGTAGCTTAGAATGGCAAAGATTCATGGCTTGATGGATATTGGTAAACGTGGAATGGCAGTCAGCCAAACGGCCTTACAAACGGCTTCACACAATATTACAAATAAATCGACAGAGGGTTATTCTCGTCAGCGCGTAGAAACAGCCACAAATCCTGCTGTTGATGAAGGTCGATATCGTTTAGGAACCGGAGCTAGAGCCAGCGCAATTACTAGAATCAATAATCCATGGATAGAAAAACAATTAGAACAAGAGGGCAGTCGTTTTGCTTATCTTGAAGGCCAAGCTCAATCATTGTCTCAGTTAGAAAATGTTTTAAACGAACAATCTGTGAAAGGAATTAACGACGCTGTTGGAAATTTTTTTGGATCATTTCGTGAGTTAGCAAATAACCCTGAAAGTGCTATCAACCGAACACAAGTACGTCAGTCAGCTGAAACACTCATACAAACATTTCAAAATGCTCAGCGACAGTTAGACGGTCTTGGAAATGATTTAAATAAAACAATTGGTAGTTCTGTCAGCGAAGTCAATTCTTTAGCTAAAGAAATTGCAGGTTTAAATTCTAAAATTTCTTCGATTGAAATTGCAGACGGTGGTGGAGCAAACGATGAACGCGATCGTCGTGATTTGTTAGTTAAAAAACTATCGGAAAAATTAGATATAAGTTATGGGGAAGATCCTGTATCAGGAATGATTAATATTACTGCTGGGCAGACTGGAATATTAGTGGCAGGCACGTCTTCAACAGAACTTAAAAGTTATACTGATGCTAATGATAAAACAGTTATTTATAACGAATTATCACAAGGGGGCGCACAAGTTGATATAACTGATCAATTTCGAAAAGGTGCGATTGGCGGCGCTTTGGAAATGCGTGAAGGTCAACTATCAAGTTTAAGTAATGATCTTAATAATTTAATTTTTAATATTGCAGAAAATGTGAATACTGCGCATGTCGAAGGATTCGATCGATATAATACGACAGGAAATCAATTTTTTGATTTACCAGTCGATGGCAGTTTTGATTTACAAAATTTAAAACTCAGTGAAGAAATTAAGCGTGATGTAGGAAGAATAGCTGCAGCGTCTAAAATAGATTCGCCCGGAGATAATGCCACTGCAAATGTCATTCAACAATTGCAGTTCAGACCTTTAATGCAAGAGGGTATGTTTAGCTTCGACGATTTTTATAATGCAAAAGTTGGCGAAGTAGGGCTTCTTTCTCAGAAGGCAAGCTCTGCATTAGATTCTCAAAAAAATAGTTTAGATCAGTTAAAAAATATGCGTGAAAGCATCAGTGGTGTAAGTCTTGATGAAGAAGCTGCTAAAATGATTGAATACCAAAAAAGTTATGAAGCTTCTGCTAGAATGATTAAAATTGCTGATGAAATGTTTGATACAGTTCTTAATTTAAAGCGATAGTTCGAATTTTCTAATTAGAAAGGAATTGATAAATGCGAGTTTCTGATAAAATGAATCAAGATCAATTTCTAAAAAATATTCAGAAAAATCGTACTGAACTGTCAGAGTTACAAAATCAAGCAGCTTCGATGAAAAGAATAAATAAACCATCAGATGATCCCATTGGTGCTGCTAAAGTTTTACAAAACAGAACTGAAAATAAAAACTTAGAGCAATTTGATCGAAATATTTTGTTTGCAAAAACTTTTTTAGAAAATACAGAATCCACTTTGTCTCAATTAGGTGAAGTCTTAGTGCGAGCTAAAGAATTAGCACTACAGGGAGCTTCTGATACAAATGGTGGATTGCCAAGGGCTATGATTGCAGAAGAAGTATCGCAAATTTATAGTTCTGTTGTAGAAATGTCGAATCGAAGACTTGGTGAGCGCTACTTATTTGGCGGACATAAAACTTTAGATAATCCATTTAATCAAGATGGAACTTACCAGGGTGATAACGGTCAAATTCAAATTCAAAATCAAAAAGGTCAATTTTTACCATTAAATATTTCTGGCGCGCAGGTCTTTCTAGGAAAAGATTTGGGTTATGACGGAGCATTGAAAAGAAACTGGGAAGTTCCAAAAACAGTTGAAGAGTTACGAGACTTTAAATTATCACAACAAGATCTGAATTTAGATCAAAAAATTGAAAATATTGAACAAGGTCAGGTTGAAGTTAGAGGTCCTGCAAGTATAGGTAGAACTCAAAGATTAGATAATGATGCAAACAATGAGCAAAACATCCTTGTGGAACAGTTGCCGATCCAAAGCGAAACAGGCGTAAATATTTTTTCAATTATTACAACTTTAGAATCGGCATTAAGAACAAATGATAAAACATCTATTCAAGAAATACTAGAGCCTTTAGATAAGGCACTTAATCAAATTAATCTGGGTCGTGCTGAAATCGGCGGCCGATTGAATCAGATGGATGCAACAAGTGATGGAACTCAAAAAACGATAATTGATAATAAAACTCAAAATTCGCTAATTGAAGATGCAGATTTATTTAAGGTTATGACAGATTTAAGTAAATCTGATACTGCTTTAAAAGCAACTCTTGAGACCTCAAATAAAATTATGAATCAAAGCCTTCTTGACTTTCTACGTTAGAAGTCTTAACAAGCTTAAAACATTTAGAGTGTAGACAGAAGGAGTTCGTCACATGCTCGTGCTTACAAGGAAGTTAGGCGAAAGTATCGCCATCGATGATCATATTAAAATACGTGTAGTTCAGATTAAAGGTAAACAAGTTCGTCTTGGAATTGAAGCTCCAAAAGATACTAAGATTCATCGTGAAGAAGTTTACATGGCTATTCAAGATCAAAACCAACAGTCAGTTCAAGTATCGTCTGATAAAATTAAAAATATTTCCAAATTACTAAAGCCTGAATAAGTAGTTTAAATTCTTTATTTGCAATACGAAGCGTTAGAAAAATAAAAAAATTGATGTCTGCTCGATTTAAGTCCAGTATTTAATTAACCATTTATTTATATGAATTGTCTTATATTAGAGCATTGTTAAAATAGGTTAAATGAAATAAACTGTTATTTTGATGCTGCAATGTAAAAACGTTTTTGATAAATTAAACATGAGCAAATAGCAGTTTAGATTTTGTAAATAAAAAGCATACAAGGGGTACTGAGTGATTATTAATACGACTCGTTTTGGAGAAGTTGAAGTTCAAAAAGATGATTTGTTTACTTTTCCAGAAGGGTTACTTGGTTTTCAAGATCTAAGAAACTTCGTATTACTTGATGATCCTAATGATGATATTTTTGCATGGCTACAAAGTTGTGAATTATCCTCAATAGCATTTCCGATATTAGAGCCTGAAATTTTTGGTCATAATTATCATTCTAAATTAACAAAATCTGAAATTGAATTTTTAAAGTTAAAGGCAGATCAGAATCCAGTTTTCATGAATATAATTACAATTCCTGATGACCCTACACAGATGACTGCAAATATAAAAGCGCCTATTGTTATTAATCAAAATGAGAAAATTGCCAGACAATGTGTCTTGCAGGATAACACATATGCGATTCGCGAGCCTATTTTTGTAAAATTGCAAAGCCGTGTTGTTCGCCAACCAGAAACATCAATTAAGTCGTTGTCTAAGACTCTTGATTTTGCAGTAAAAATTAATTCTAAAACTTCAATTGACCAAGAGATCTAATCTTTGACATCCTAACAGGATGTCTATTTTTGATCGTATTTTTTTTACTCAGGCTCGAAAATTAATAAATCTTGCTAAACAAAACGGTATTACTGAAAATGATCATATCGCTTTGCCAAGTCACATTAGCGCATATACTACAAACTGGAACCAACAAGTTATTGATTGGTCATCAAATCGCGGATTGTATTTCTCATTAATTAAAGCTTCAAAAAGTTTTTTTTGGATTTGTGTTTTTTTGCAAATATTAGCCAGTTTATGCTCTTTTAGTACTCCATTTTTTATTCATCAGTTTATGACTTTGCTTCAGAATTTAAATGAAGGAAAATTAGTTTGGACAGATCAAAACTTGTATAAATTGATTGGAATAGCGATTGGTTTAGGTCTTTCTGGTGCTGGACATGGTTTAATTATTCAACATTATTTTTATCGTAATATTAATTTTTTTCAAATTAGCAGTAACCTTTTAAACAAAAAAATTTATAATCATGCTTTAAAAATTTCAAATACTTCAAAACAAGAAAAACAAATCGGAGAAATAGTTAACCTGATGAGTTCAGATGCAGAAGCTGTAGGTGATTTATCAATGGTATCTATTGATTTATTTAATTCAGTTTTACTACTTGTCGGTTGCTCAGCGATGCTTTTTTATTATATGGGCTGGTCAGCATTAGTTGCGATAATTGTCATGGCCGGATTAATTCCGTTAACTCAGCAGTTAGCCAAAAAATTTACAGTACTTGAAGAAGAACAAATGAAGTACCGAGATCAACGTATTTCAATTATGGCACAAGTTTTAAATGCTATTCGAGTCGTTAAATATTTTAACTGGGAAAAAAGTGTTATTAGTGAAATTTCTAATGTCAGAAATGATGAAATTCAATCACGTTTGAAATTATACAAAGCTGAAAACTTATGGGGGTTGATGTATGTTTCAATTTCTACAGTTGTATTATTTTGTGCATTGTACACTCATTATTTGCGCGGATTTAAAATAGATTTAGCCTTAGTTTTAACATGTATTTCGATTTTTGCTGTGATGGAAGATCAATTTGGTGGACTGTCAAAATTTATTAGTCGATTTATAAATATTTTTGTCAGTGGAAAGCGTATAACTGACTTTTTAAAAACTGAATCTGTTGATCAACTTATTAAAAATCAGGATAATGTAAATCAGAGTATTGATTTTAAAAAAGTTGAATTTGCATACAGTCAAAATCAAAGTTTATTTAATAATATTAATTTTACAATTAATAAACACGAGTCAATAGCTATCATAGGTGCAGTGGCGTCTGGTAAAACGACTATTCTTGATATGATTCTCAAAGAATACGCAGCTAAAAGTGGTGAAATAAATATTCCCAATGAATGGAAAATAGCTTATCAATCTCAGGAACCATTTATTTTAAATGCGACACTTCGAGAAAATATCATTTTCGGCGCAAAAAATATTTCACCAATTTTATTAGAAAAAGCAATTGAATTGTCTGCTTTGCGACAAGATATTCAAAACTTTCAAAGTGGACTTGATACTGAAATAGGTGAAAAAGGGGTTAATCTTTCAGGTGGTCAACGCCATCGTGTTTGTTTAGCTCGCTGCTTTTTAGCTAATGCAGATTTAATTTTATTAGATGACCCACTCTCTGCGGTGGACGTAAATACAGAAAATCAAATCTGTGAAAAATTAATTTTTGGTGAATGGGACAGTAAAACAAGAATCGTTGTTACTCATAGGCTTTCACATTTAGATAAGTTTGATCGTATCTTTTTTGTCAATAAAGGTGAAATTAAAGTAGGAAAATTTGATGAATTATTAGCTGAATCTAAAGAATTTAAGTCTTTTGTTCGCACAGAGATTGAAAATAAAAAAAGTGAACAACTGCTTGATTTATCGAAAAAATCTGAAGTTTCAGTTGTAGCTCAAACAGATAACCATCGTATAACTGTCGATGAGGATCGAGTCATTGGTGCTGTCGATAAATCCATTTATACTTCTTACATTTCCTCTTTGGGTGGACAAGGACGTTATAAAAAATGGATTTTAATTTCACTTCTGTTGTCTGCATTAATTTCAGTATTTGCTCCGCTTGTGCAAAAGGGATGGTTAACACAAAATAATATAAATATCGACGTCAAAGTTTTAATTTTAGTCTATGGAATGATTGGGCTTTTTATGATGGTTATTTTTTATTATAATAACTTTTTTTGGATGTGGCGTGGAATTAAATCTGGAATTCATTTTCATGATGCGACGCTAAAGTCATTGCTTAAAACAGATGTTCGTTTTTTTGATAGTACGCCCACAGGAAGAATTTTGCAGCGGTTTTCACGCGATGTCGAATCTGTGGATATTCATATTCAATGGACTTTTGAGCAAACACTCAGCGCAATGCTTCAAGTATTAACATCATTTCTATTAATTGTGATAACACTGCCATTAACTTTAATTTTTTTAGGTCCTATCATATTTTACTATTATATTTTACAAAACAAATACCGTTTAACAGCCAGAGAAGTTAAGCGACTTGATTCTTTAGCTAGATCTCCTCGTTATTCTCACTTTAAAGAAACACTTCAGGGACTCTCAGTCATACGTGCATTTAAAAAAGAAGATTATTTTAAAGATGATTTTTTAATTAAACTACAAAAATCAACTCAAGCATTTTATAATCATGTCATTGTGAATCGATGGTTTTCAACAAGACTACCGCTTGTGGGTGCTACGATTTCATTAATTACGTTGTTAGCTATTATTTATTCAAGTCAGCAACGTTGGATTTCTGCAGGAGTTGCAGGTTTAGTAACTTTGTATGCTTTACAACTTTGGAGATATTTAAATTGGGGAATTCGTATTTTTTCTGACTTAGAATCACGAATGACCTCTGTTGAGCGTTTAAATTTTTACCAAGAACTTGAACAGGAAAAATCGTTTAGCACTGAAGTGCCTGAATTATTGCCGAAAACTGGCAGTCTTGAATTTAAAAATATATACTTAAGATATGCAGAACATCTTCCATTAGTACTAAATGGAGTCTCATTTAAGATTCAGTCTGGTAAAAAAATTGGTATTATAGGCCGCACAGGCTCTGGAAAATCAACATTGTTTCAAGCTGTGTATCGCTTTGTTCATTTTGAATCAGGAGATATTTTATTAGACGGGCATTCGATTAGAGATTATCCACTTGATCAATTAAGAAAATCACTTTCAGTTATTCCTCAAGATCCTTCTTTATTTATGGGAACATTACGATCTAATTTGGATCGCTATACTGAAAAAACAGACGAAGAAATTTTTCATGTTTTGGAAAAAGTAGGACTTATAAATTTTATTCAAAAATTACCTGATCAATTAAATCATCTTGTTACTGAAAATGGTTCTAATTTATCACAAGGACAGCGTCAGTTAATTTGTTTAGCACGAGCGCTACTAATGAAAGTAAAAATAATTTTCTTAGATGAAGCTACTGCCAGTGTTGATATCGAAACAGATGCTTTCATCCAGCAAGTGATTCGAACTTCTCTTTATGGAATTACTTTAGTCACAATTGCTCACAGGTTATCGACATTGAAAGGTTATGATCAAATCATTGAACTTAACCAGGGCAGGGTTGTTTAGTTAAATTCGCTTAAGACCATTTCTTATACAAAAAATAGACTAGTTTATTAAAAAACTGGGTCAAAAAGTAGACCCAGTTTAACATAAAGAACCCTAAGCCTGAAACTCCGCATTCAGCTCTTCACCTTCCCAACGTGAAACAACAGTCGTAGCTACGCAGTTACCTAGTAGGTTCACTGAAGTGCGGGCCATGTCCATGAATTCATCGACACCTAAAATTAAAGCGATGCCTTCAAGAGGTAAACCAAAAGCTGTCAGTGTTCCTGATAGAACTACTAACGAAGCGCGTGGTACTGCTGCTACGCCTTTAGTTGTTAACATAAGGGTCAACATCATTGTGATTTGAGTTGTTAACGTCAGCTCAATTCCTGCAGCTTGTGCGACAAAAACGGAAGCGATAGCTAAATACAAAGTCGATCCATCCAAATTAAAACTGTAACCTAAGGGTAAAACGAAACTTGAAATTTTATTTTTGACTCCCATTTTTTCTAAAGATTCAAGTGCGGCAGGGTAAGCTGATTCGCTTGATGTGGTAAAAAATGCTAAAATAATTGCAGGTTTTAATTCTTTTAGAAAAGCCATTATTTTTACTTTTGAATAAATTAATGCAGGCCAAATAACAACTAAGCAAAATACAATCAGTGCTAAATAAAGAGTTCCCACTAACTTCATCATAGGAATCATAACTGCAATTCCATGTTCGGCGACACTTGCTGCAGTGGCTGCTCCTACTCCGATAGGTGCAAGTATCATGATGATGTCAGTAAATTTAAACATCACTTGATTTAAACTTTCACAAAATTTAAGGACCGGTTGACCCTTTTCTTTAGAAAGCATGACAGCTACGCCAAATAAACAGGAAAATAAAACAATTTGTAAGACATCGCCTTTAACGACAGCTTCTGCGAAATTGTGTGGTAATAAATGTTCAATAAAGCCTGCAAAACTCATTTTTGTTTCACTGGCGTTTTTTACTGTATCAGTAATGGTTTGAGTAATAGTTAAACCATCACCGGGTCTGAATAAATTGACAAATATTAATCCGATGAACAAGGCAACTGTCGTTGCAATTTCAAAGTACACAATGGCTTTAAATCCAGTTCGACCTAAGCTTTTAGTATTTCCTGCGGCATTGATTCCCATGACAATAGAAGAAAAAATTAACGGAGCTATTATGCATTTAATTGCATTTATAAATAGTGATCGAAAAGGTTTAATGTAGGGAAGTGTTTCGGGTAAAAAATAACCCACTGCAATTCCTACTATGAGCGCAATCAGAATCCAAGTTGTTAGTTTTATAGATTTTAGTTTTTGTAGCATTTTGTTTTCCTTTTTTAAACGTCACCAAACAATAATACAGTGTATTTTGGTGATCACCAAACGATAGTACAGTGTATTTTGGTGCTATTCACTAATTAGGGGAAGCGACTTTTCAGCTTTAGCTCCCAATTCTTTTAATTTTTCAACTTGTGAAATTAAATTACCTTTTCCCGTCGTGATTTTATTCATGACTTGTTCCTGTGACTCTGAAAGGGATTTAATTTTTTTACTAACTGTATCAAGATCCACAACAAGGCCAGCGAATTTATCGTAAAGATCGCCGCCACGTTTTGCGATTTCAAAAGCGTTTTTTTGTTGTCTATCTTGTTTCCATGAATATGAAATTGTTCTGAGTGTTGCCAGTAAGGTTGTAGGGCTTACTATAGCAATGTGTTTATCCCACGCTGTTGAAAATATTTCTGGTTTCAATTGAAAGGCCAGTGAAAATGCAGGTTCAAGGGGCATAAATAAAATAACAAAATCAGGTGTTATCATTTTATCAGCAAGATGATATTTTTTTTCTGATAATTCATTCACGTGTCTTTTGAGTGAATCAACATGCATCAGGCCTGCTTTTTGTTTTGTGGCTTCATCTTCAGCTGAGCAATAATTTTCATAGGCATTCAAAGTCATCTTTGAATCTACAATTAAATGTTTTCCATCAGGAAGGTTCACAATCACATCAGGTCTTAACATTTCACCGTTGGTTCCACGCAGAGTTTCTTGAGTGAAATATTCTTCTCCTTTTCGTAAACCTGAGCGCTCTAAGATGTTTTCTAAAATAAGTTCACCCCAGTTGCCTTGAGTTTTATTTTCACCTTTTAAGGCAAGAACTAAATTCTGAGCTTCTTTGGACATTGAATGATTGAGTTCAATTAATTTTGAAATTTCGCCTTTAAGGTGGCCGCGTTCAAAACGTTCTTGCGAGTAAGTGTCTTCTACTTTTTTTTCAAAATCCTTAATACGTTCTTTAAGCGGATCAAGTAAACTTGAAAGTTGCTTTTGATTTTGATCTGAGAATTGATTCGTTTTATCATCAAATATTTTATGGGCTAAGTTTTCAAACTGTAAGATCATTTGCTGTTTTAAGCTATTTGTTTCACTTTTTTGAGTTTCAAGCAATTGAGACTGACTTGAAATTAAATTTTGATGAATATTTTGTTCAGCATTAAATTTTGTCTGCCATTCATATATTTTTCGACTTTGATAATTGTAAATCAAGAAACCGACGACGACGGAACCAAAAAAGAAACCAATGATACCAAAAATTAAGCTTTCTGACATAAATACCTCTAAATATTCAAATTGAATCTAGTCTGAGTTTTGCGACTATTCAAACTTAAAAAAGATTTGCGTCAATGTCGGTAATCACATAAATTATTGGAATGAAACAGTTTAAGTCTTGGGTATTAGCTGCTCGTCCAAAAACATTAACAGCCTCATTAATACCTATAATAACATGCATAGGCCTAGTATTGTCTGAAGATATATTAATAAAGTATCAAATTGTTTTATATGCTATTTTATCAAGCTTTTTAATACAAATTGGTACTAACTTAGTAAACGATGCCATGGATTTTAAAAAAGGTGCTGATAATAGCGATCGAATAGGTCCACATCGTGTTACTCAATCTGGAATTTTTACGTTTAAGCAAGTGATGTCAGCAGCTACTTTCTGCTTTTTTCTTTCAATTCTTTTTGGCATTCCGTTAGTTTTTGTCGGTGGTTGGCCAATACTCATTATCGGATCAATTTCAGTTTTAATGGGATATGCCTACACTTCTGGTCCATATCCATTGGCTTATAAAGGTCTTGGGGATTTATTTGTGATACTCTTTTTTGGACTCATCGCTGTCGGTGGTTTTTATTTTATTTTAACAGGTCATTATACAATCAGTGCATTTATTTTAGGTCTGCAAGTTGGTTTATTAAGCGCAATACTTATTTCAATAAATAATCTTCGTGATGTCATGACTGACCGTTTAGTCAATAAACGAACCTTAGCTGTTAGATGGGGAATCGAGAAATCTAAATACTGGATCTATTTTCTAATTCTTTCGCCTTTATTTTTAGGGATTTATTGGTTGATGCAAAACAAAATGTATTTTTTTCTACTGCCTCTAATGCTATTGCCTTTAGCTGTTTCGTTGATTTATAAAATTTATAAAAATGAACCCAGTGCAAAATACAATCAATATCTGGCTCAGTCGTCAGCCTATGGTTTATTATTTAGTATTTTATTTTTTCTAGGCACAAGGATTTAATCTTTGAGTAGACAAATTTTTTATCATTACTATAAATTAAAAAGAATTAAAACTCCAAATTCTGTAACTCAAGATACTTATCAACATGGAGCTTTAATAAAAATTGTGGATAAGCTAGGAAACTTTGGTGTCGCTGACATTTGTCCCTGGGTTAGTCTTGGTGATTTAAGCTTATCAGAAGAAATTTTACAAAAAGGTCCCCTCTATCAAAGAGCTTATGAGCTGGCAGAAATTGATTTGCAAGCCAGAAAAAACAAAATTCAATTAAATCAAGCTATGCCAGTTCAATGTCATTCTCTAGTATCAGAATATAAAAATTTTATTCGGCCAAAAGAAAAAATTGATGTTGTTAAAATCAAAGGCGATAATCAAATTTCAGATTTTTCAAAATTTTTAAATCAATTTAGTGATTGTTTTAATACCATTCGAATTGATTTTAATTCCTGTTTGACTGAAAAGTTGTATCAAGAATTTTGTGAAAATTTGAAGCCCGAAGTTATTAAAAAAATTGAATGCATTGAAGATCCTTTTCCATTCGATTTGAAATCCTGGTCTAAGTCAACTTTACCTTTAGCATCTGATTTTCAAAAATCTGATATTTGGCCAACGCGTATCTTAAAACCATCTCGTCAAAGAAATGATTTTGATTTTAAATATATGACATCAAGTATGGATCATCCAATAGGTTTAGCGCATGGGCTTATTGAAGCACAAAAGTATCCTGATATGATTCACGGATTTTTAACGCTGGATTTTTATGAACATACTCTTTTTCACCAGTTTTTTTCACAAACACAGAATAGTATTTATTATCGAAGTGATGGATATGGAATTGGATTTGAAAAACAGCTTAACCAGTTGATTTGGGAACCTACGCTGGATTTTGATTCTCAGTCTGAAAATCATATTTTCATAAATCATCAATTGGATGAACAAAACAAAAAATGGCTTTGGAATTTGGTTGATTATTTTCAAACAAACATATCAAAAAAGGGGTATTTTTTGATATCGAGTTCTGGCAGTACTCAAACTGTTAATTCAAGTCTTAAAATATATGCTATAAAAAAAGATAATTTCTTAAATTCAGCCCAACGAGTAAATAAACAATTTAATTTAAGTCAGGCGATGAATTGGGGATGCGTGCTTCCAACATATCATGTAGGCGGCTTGGCGATCCTAGCTCGAGCTCAACTTGCAGGAGCAAAAGTTTTTATCAGTCAATGGAAAGACTTTTCTGTAGATTGGTTAAATGAAAATCAAATTCAAATCATTTCGCTTGTACCTTCTCAAGTGTATGATTTAGTAACACAAAAAATACGCGCCCCTGAAGTCATTAAATTTGTATTTATAGGTGCATCGCAAATCTCAAAAAGAATTCAAGAGCAAGCTCAAGAGTTAGGGTGGCCGTTAATTATTACATTTGGTATGACTGAAACCTCTTCAATGTTTGCTTGGCAAAAAGATAATAATGGCTGGTACAGCTTGTTTGAGGGAGTTATTATCAAAACAGACAAAAGTGAAAAGCTGATTTTGCATATTGATTCAATAGCAAGTTATTGTTTGCAAAAAAATAATGAGCAAATCAGTTGTCAAAAAATAAACGAAACTGAATATGAAACACAAGATCATGTTAGTATAGAAAACAATAGATTTAAATTTATCAAAAGAAACAGCGAGAATTTTAAAATTAATGGATTTAATGTTTCATTGAACTATCTAAGAGAAGTGTTTTTTAATTTAAATCAAAATATGAATTGGTATTTAACAACAACTGTTAATAATAAAAATGAAAATCAAATTACGTTGTTATCATTTAATTTGGATGTTCAGAATGACATTGAACAATTCAATCAGATTGTATTATCCCATGAAAAAATTAAAAGACATATGGCACTAGATCAACCACTTCCACGCAACGAATTAGGAAAAATAGTTCAGCTTAAGCTTGATGAATTAATTCAAAAGGATAAATATGTTAGCAAAAAATAAATTAAAGTATTCAATTGGTGGATTGTTTTTGTGTACTAAATGTGGGCTGAGTTTTTCTGACGAAAACTTTGCTGAAAAACTCAAATCTGAACTGAGAACCGATTTGAAAAATGACAGTAGTGATCAATTAAAAATTAGAGTTATGACATCATCATGTTTAGGAGTTTGCGAAAAAGGACAACAGGCTTTTATTTACAAACCGAACGATGCCTCTACAGAAGTTTATACATTTGATCCAAATTCAAATAAAGATTCTGTTTTAAAATTTATTGTATCAAAGATAAAACTTAATAATTAAGATTAGCTGCCAAATTTTTTTGTGTTTTCAAAATCTTCAGCCATCACTTT
>JAYUJM010000098.1:0-5716 GCA_043765175.1 Pseudobdellovibrionaceae bacterium
TTCACCTGAACGACCATCAAACAAAATAGATTGCATGGACGGCAATTGAGCTTTCTTCACCAAATCTCTAACATCTGCTTCACTGGCTCCATCAAATACTGGAGTTCCAACGTGAATACCGTTCTTTAACGCATTTGCCATTTTTTTCAATGATGCATCATCTGCTTTATCAATCTTTTCATTGATTTCAGTATCGTCATAAATATCTTTCATTTTAGTTCGCAACTGATCTGCATTAAATTTTTCTAAATGCTCTTCGATTTGCTTACCTAAATTGTGCGCAGCCCAGCCTAAGTGAACCTCAAGTATTTGACCGATGTTCATTCGCGAAGGTACGCCGAGTGGGTTTAAAACCATGTCTACAGGGCTGCCATCTGCTAAATAAGGCATGTCTTCCATTGGTAAAACTTTAGATACAACACCCTTATTACCATGTCGCCCTGCGAACTTATCACCAACTTGTAATTTACGCTTAATAGCCACGTAAACCTTAACCATTTTGATGACTCCCGGAGGAAGTTCGTCGCCTTTTTTAAGTCGATCAATTTTCTCATTGAAAACCAATTTAACTGCATCTAATTGATTTCTTGATCCATCAATAATTTTATTCACTTGAAATTCTAATTCAGTATCAAGCGGAATATAACTTAATAACTCAAAAGGAATTGTTTCAAGGTCAGCATTTGTAATATCTTGACCCTTATTCAATAATTTTTGAGATCCATCTTCATTCAATAAAATTCCTGTTGTTTTTTTACCGACAACGATTTCACGTAATTTCTCGATGGCATTATTTCGAATAACATTTTGTTCAATACCTAAATCTTTTTCTAATTTTTTTCTTTTTTCTTCAATAATTGAAGCTAAACGCTCATCACGATCAGATCCTTCACGAGAATAAACTTGAGCATCGATCACTGTTCCGTAAACACCAGATGGCACTCGCAATGAAGTATCACGAACGTCTCCAGCTTTTTCTCCAAAGATAGCTCGTAAAAGTTTTTCTTCTGGAGATAATTGAGTTTCACCCTTAGGCGTCACTTTACCAACTAATATGAATCCAGGCTTCACTTCAGCACCAATACGAATGATACCTGAAGAATCTAAATCTTTTAAAGCTTCTTCGCCAACGTTTGCGATATCGCGAGTTATTTCTTCTTTACCAAGTTTAGTATCTCGGGCCACACATTCAAATTCTTCAATGTGAACTGAAGTGTAAGTATCTTCTTGAAGTAGTCTTTCAGAAATCAAAATAGAATCTTCAAAGTTATAGCCCATCCACGGAGTGAACGCGACACGGATGTTTTGTCCAAGCGCTAATTCACCTAATTCTGTCGAAGGACCATCTGCAATGATATCGCCTTTGAAAACTTTATCTCCACTTTTTACAATTGGCTTTTGATTAAAACATGTATTCTGATTTGTTCTTTGATACTTAGTTAAATTATAAATATCAACGTTTGCTCCAAGCTCTCCACCTTTAGCCAAACGACGAACAACAATTCTAGAAGCATCAACTTCTTCAACAATACCTTCATTGTTTGCAACAACTGAAGTCCCTGAGTCACGAGCAACCAGTCGTTCAACACCAGTTCCAACCAGCGGAGCTTTCGATCTTAACAATGGAACAGCTTGACGTTGCATGTTCGATCCCATCAAGGCTCTGTTCGCATCATCATGCTCTAAGAATGGAATAAGAGATGCTGCAATTGAAACTAACTGAGAAGGAGACACATCCATCAAAGAAATTTTATCTTTATCAACTAACTCATACTCCCCATCACGGCGAACAGTATGATTACCAGCTGCAAGCTCTTTGCTAAATGCCATATCTGTCGGAGCTTGAGCAATATGATGTCCTGCTTCTTCAAGTGCTGACATATAATAAATATCTTTAGAAATTTTTCCAGCATCAACTTTTTTATATGGAGTTTCAATAAATCCGTAACTGTTAATCCGAGCGTATGTCGATAATGAAGCGATCAACCCAATGTTTGGTCCCTCTGGAGTTTCGATAGGGCAAATTCGTCCATAGTGAGTTGAGTGAACGTCGCGAACTTCAAAACCAGCGCGATCACGAGTTAAACCGCCGGGCCCAAGAGCCGATAATCTTCTTTTATGAGTTATTTCTGATAATGGATTTGTTTGATCCATAAATTGAGACAACTGAGAAGATCCAAAAAATTCTTTAACAACTGCGTTCACAGGTTTTGCATTCACTAGATCATGCGGCATCATCACTTCAATATCTTGAAGCGACATTCTTTCTTTAATTGCACGCTCCATGCGAACTAAACCGATACGGTATTGATTTTCTAATAATTCACCCACAGAACGAACACGACGATTTCCTAAGTGATCAATATCATCAACTATGCCACGACCGTTTTTTAAATCGATCAAAGTCTTAACAGTTGATAAAATATCTTTATGTGTAAGTACTCTAAAAGATGGAGGACACTCTTCCATTGGAATTGAGAACTTGTGGTTGATTTTAATACGACCAACTTCTGATAAATCATAAGCTTCTGGATCAAAAAACAATCGATTAAAATAAGCTTCAGCAGCTTCTAAAACTGCAGGCTCACCTGGGCGTAAGCGTTTATATATTTCAATTAAGGCCTCATCTTTATTTGAAATTTTATCAACTAATAAAGTATTTCTTAAAAATGGCCCTACAGTTAAGCCATCAAAGAATATGAGATAAAAATTATCGATTCCCACAGCCATAGCTTTTTTAATAAGTGATAATGAAAGCTCAGTATTTGCATCAGCAATAATTTCGCCTGTTGATTCATCAATAAGTGGTTTTGCTAAAACTTTTCCTTCTAAATCTTGAGGTTGAACTTCAACTTCAGTTAAATCTAAATCTTTAACTAATTTTACAATGGCACGAGTTATACGTCGACCTGCTTTAACTAAAATTTCTCCCGTTTTTGGGTTTGCTATATCAGCAATGGCACGCTGACCAGACATTCTTTCAATATCAAGTTTACGAAATAAACTTTTGCCTTTAGCAAAAATTTCATCAGTATCGTAGAAAAATTCTAATAATTTTTCGGTACTATAGCCTAATGCTTTCAATAAAATTGTTGCAGGGAACTTACGACGACGATCAATTCGTACATGAATCACATCTTTTTGATCAAATTCAAAATCTAACCAAGATCCACGGTATGGAATAACCCGTGCAGAATAAATTAATTTACCTGAAGCTGCATTTTTACCACCATCGTGATCAAAAAACACACCTGGCGAACGGTGCAACTGAGAAACAACAACACGTTCAGTTCCATTGATAATAAATGAACCATTCGCTGTCATTAATGGAATTTCACCTAAGTAAACCTCTTGCTCTTTGACGTCACGAATACTTCGCGCTTCAGTTTCTTCATCTACATCAAAAACAATCAATCTTAAAGTTACTTTTACCGGAGCGGCAAAAGTCATCCCACGTTGACGACACTCGTCGACATCATATTTAGATGGCTCTAGCGTATAAGCTACGAACTCTAAAGATGACGTATTGTTAAAATCTGCGATAGGAAACACTGATTGAAATACGCCATTCAGTCCGTCCATGCCGCGTCGATCAGCGTCGACATCTTTTAATAAAAAAGCCTCGTAAGATCTTTTTTGTAGTTCGATCAAATTAGGGATTTCAATTGTTTGTTTGTTTTTTGTGAACGACTTACGAATTCGAACATTCGAAGCTGTAACAGGAGTCTTATTCATTATTTTTTTCTCCGAGATAAAGAGCTAAATTATTAGGAAGGTTCACTTCGGGGGGAAACTTCAAGACCCACATTAAATATTAAAAAATTAAAATAAATATAAAAATTTAAGAAGAAGTGCTTTTTTTCAAAAGCACTCTTCAATAAATTACAGGAAAAATTACTTAACAGTAACTTTCGCACCAGCTGCTTCAAGTGCCTTTTTGATTTTTTCAGCATCTTCTTTAGAAGCGCCTTCTTTAACAGCTTTACCGCCAGCTTCAACTAAAGCTTTTGCTTCAGCTAAACCTAAACCAGTAATAGCCCGAACTTCTTTAATAACATTAATTTTGTTGGCACCAGCATCAACTAAAATAACGTCAAAAGCAGTTTTCTCTTCAACTGCTGCAGCGCCAGCGCCTGCACCAGCAACCATTACAGGAGCAGCAGCAGAAACGCCCCACTTCTCTTCAAGTTGCTTTACTAATTCAGCGATTTCGATCACAGATTTGTTTGATAACTCAGTAATTAATTGTTCATTTGTCATAGCCATTTTAACCTCCGAAAAATATTAAGCTTGTGGTGCGGCCGCAGCTTCTGTTGAAGCAGTTGGTCCAGCGCCGTTTTTAGTTGCGTATTCGTTTAGTACTCGTGCCAATCGTGCCGAAGGCTCTTTAAATAACATCAAGAGCTGAGCGCGCAATTGATCTTTGCCAGGCAATGTAGCCAAGAACATGATTTTTTTACCATCAAGCGCTTCACCATCCATCATTCCTGATTTTATTTTTAGAGCTTCTACATCTTTTCCAAAATCAGCTAAAGTTTTCGCAACTCCAACAACTTCGTTAAATGCAAAAACAATTGCATTCGTACCAGTCATTGAGCTTGAAAAAGCTTTTTCTGCATTTGGATGATCTTTGAATGCCCGAAGTGCTAAAGTATTTCTAACAACCTTCATCTCAGACTCAGCAGCGTGTAGCTTTTTACGCAATGACGTAACTTGCTCCACTTTCATGCCCTTAAAGTCTACGATAAAAGCTCCTTTAGCCTTCGATATTTTTTCAACGATCACATTGATGTCTGTGTCCTTTTCAGTTCGAAGCATTGAAGAGTCTCCCTTCATAAGAATTAAGTGCATCAGGTCGGATTTATTTTTCACTTTGATAACTGGGTTAAGTCATCTCTGCGGTTATAAGCCCGTCTCGGTTGGAAAAGCAAACTCACATGAGTTTAAATAATTAAGTTTCAAGATCAAAACTCCAACTGTCACTGACGCTTTAACGTCGACTTGGACGTTCAAATGAATGCATTTGAAAACAAACGACTTAGGAGTCGATCAAAATAAAAATTATTCTTCAGAGCCTAACATAGCTTCATTTGCATCTAGACGAACGCTTGGTCCCATAGTTGATGCCGCAAATATTGATCGCAAATAAATACCTTTTGAAGTTGATGGCTTTGCTTTAACTATCGCTGACATAAATGCATCAAAATTATCTTTTAACTTTGCAGCACCCATTGATTTGCGACCGATAGAAACATGAACGATACCAGCTTTATCAACACGAAAATCAAGTTTACCTTTTTTTTCTGCTGTTACGGCTTCTGCAACATTCATTGTAACAGTGCCTACTTTCGGATTTGGCATTAAACCACGAGGTCCAAGAACTTTAGCCACTTTTGAAACGGTCGCCATCATATCCGGAGTCGCAATACATTTATCAAAATCTAACCAACCACCGTTAATTTTTTCAACAAGATCTTCAGCTCCAACAAAGTCAGCTCCAGCATTTTTTGCATCAGCTTCTTTTGGTCCCTTAGCAAAAACTACAACTCGTACATTTTTACCTAACCCATGAGGAAGCGCAATGGCTCCACGAACCTGTTGATCAGATTGCTTTGGATCAATTCCTAAACGAACTGCAACATCTACTGACTCATCGAATTTTGCAGGAGCCGTTTCAATTACTAATTTTAAACCATCAGCAAAGGTATATTAGATC
>JAYUJM010000099.1:0-5667 GCA_043765175.1 Pseudobdellovibrionaceae bacterium
TCTGTGGGTATTATTGGAAAATCAAATGCAATGTTTCAAGTTACTCGCCTTATTCAGGCGGCAGCTAAATCTACGATTAATGTTTTTATTTCTGGTGAATCGGGCTCTGGTAGAGAATTGGTGGCGGTTGCAATTCATAATTTATCTGATCGAAAAAATAAACCCTTCGTGGCTATTAACGTAAATGCCATTCCTGAAAATTTAATTGAAAGTCATCTGTTCGGTCATAAAAAAGGATCTTATACTGGTGCTACTCATGATAGCGAAGGTTTAATTAAGTCAGCAGATGGTGGAACTTTATTTTTAGATGAAATCGGGGATCTGAAGCTAGACCTGCAAGTAAAACTACTTCGGGTTATACAAGAACGAAAACTGACCCCAGTAGGATCATTGAAGTCTATTGATGTGAATATCAGAATCATAACAGCAACGCATGTAAACCTTGAAAAAGCGATTTTAGACGGAAAATTCAGGGAAGATTTTTATTATCGATTGCACGTACTACCAATAAAAGTGCCGGCCCTTCGAGAACGTCGAGACGATATCGGGGTATTGGTCAGCTATTTTCTTAAATCATTTAAAGCAAGCCACATTATGGTGTTAGCTAAAACCATTCGCTGTTTAGAATCTTATTCGTGGAAGGGCAATGTCCGGGATCTTAAAAATGAAGTTGAACGATGGGTGTCTTTAGGAAAATCTAGAATAACGCCTGAGGATTTAAATCCTAAGATTCGAAACGCATTTAGTCCGAACGAAGTTGATGATGATATGACCCCAAGCTATAAAGGGTTTATGAAAAAGCAATATCAAGATGAACTTGATTATATTAACACTTCGATTAGAAAATCTGGTGGCTCTGTAAAAGCAGCATCAACGTCAGTGCTACAAATTGCACCGTCGTCAGTGGCAACTAGAATCAAAGTTTTAGAAAAGCATCTTTTTAATTTAGATCAAAAAATGGGGGAACTAATCAATGAGTAAATCAAAAATAGAAATTTCAAATGTACTGGCTGGGTTAATAATGATAGTGGGAACAAAAGCAGTCGCTCAAAGTTATTATGTCAGATCACATACTCTAGAGCAAATTTTAGATGCCAAAACAATTGCTGAATTAGTGCGTTGGCAGGTTTTATTACCAAATTCTACTTCAGATCGATTTCAATATAATAGCAGTCAAGTTATAGCATTATTAGATAATTCAAGTGATCCTGAAGCAGATGCATTTATGAGTTGGCTTCGTACTGAAGTTGAAAAAGAGTCTATTGTTAATTTAAGAAATTCTTCTGAGATGCAGATATCGACTCAGGATCGTGATCCTCGACAAAAACAATAGGGGAAAAGCATTGAAAAAATTAGTCATCATTATTTTAATTTTAATAACAGGGGTAGTAGTTTTGGAAAATCAGATACGAAATAAAAGTACCGATAAAAATTTAGCCTATACTTTTGTAATTACTGATACACCAATGTATCGTTCGCTTGATCCACTTGACGCTGATCAGACAGTGAATTTACTAGTAGCTCGAATGCTTTATGCGACTCCGATGGAGATTAATATTAATGGTGAGCTTCAAAGTAGTATATTAGATTCTTATGATTACGATGATGAAATACAAACAATGGTTTGGAAGCTTAAGTCAGGATTAAAATATTCTGACGGATCTATCATCAGTTCTGAGGATGTAGCTTTCTCTGTGGTGCGAATGATCTACACACGGCCAAAATTTCCTGTCATTGAAGATATTGCTGGTGTCCAAGATTGGCTGAAAAGTAAAATGGCCCTTACGACTTTACCATCAGGTATTAAAATTGACGGTCAATCGATTAAAATACGTTTTTCAAAAAAACAAAAGCATCCACAATTTAGATTTTGTTTAGAAATTTTCTCGATCATTCCAAAAAATTGTATAGATGTCAGAACCAATAAATTAAACTGTGCTGAAATTCCTTATAGCGGCCATTATAAATTAACTGAACAAAATAAAAATGAAGTTCATTTCGAAAAACGCTCATTAACTGTGGAACAATTAGCTAAAGCTCCTGATAAAATAACTTTTAAATACATGCTTCCAACTGAAGCTTTAGAAAGCTTTAAAAATTTTGACGATCATACTATACTAGCTGGTAATGAAATTCGCTACAAAGTTAATGAAATGAAATTAATCAGTGATGTCCTAGTAATTAAGTACATGCCGACTTCACGGATGGCAGCTGTTGTTTTAAATTCAGAAGCAGGCGCTTTCAAAGATCAGCACTGTAGACATTATTTTGCACAAAGTTTTCGTCGAACGTATGAAAAAATAGCCCAGGGCAAACGAAAAATAGAATACAGTTTTGTGACAGATTTATTGCCAGGTTTTTTAAACAAACAAAATCTTGAGTCATCTTTTACAATAGCAGAATTTTCACCGGAAATAGTAACAGCTTGTAAAGAAAAATTTAGTCAGGAGCCTATTTATTGGAGTAAGCCTCCAACAGGTCAAAGAACATTATTTGTTGAAATTATGGATTCAGTATTTGATGAAATGGGCATTAAAAAAACTGAGCCAATAATTACTGAAACCCAAAGTATTGAAGATGATTTATTTATGCAGGGAAAAGTTTCAGTTATTAATTTTCAAACTGGATTTTGGCCCCTAGATCCTGCAGGCGATATACAAATGCTCATGACACCTAATATGCATGAAGTTTTAAATTTTGCGACACGAGATGAGAAGCTTCAGACGTTAATTCGAAATTTAAAATCAAATTTACAGCTAAATTCACACAGTGAAGCTTTTGAAAATATTAATCGCTACATCTATAAACAGTCTATTTTTAATGTGTTCACGCATGTTCGGCGTTTTTATGCTTCTAAAAATAAATCATTATTAGCTGAAGCTCCAACTTCAATTACTTCGCCAGCTCCATGGCAAGTTTTTAAATTGGATTAAACGATGAATAATCAAATAAATAAGTCAGATAAAGCATTAGCTGGAAAAATGATTAATGTTTTAAAAACAAAAAGAAATCTACCTAAAAGTATCAATATGGCAAAAGTAGCTGGGCGATTCTGGGTAGAATGCCATGATGTTAGGTCTGACAGTCTTATGTCTGAGCAATCTACGACTGGTTTTTCGCACTTGCCAGAAACTGCACTGATGAAAGCATTATCTGAAAGAATAGAGCATCAGGCTTTTATTTCTGGAAACAAAATAGGTTTAAAATCTTGTATGACTGAGCGTTCAGATGGATTTGCAGCTTATCCTAAGTGTTTTCAGGATGCAGAAATAAAAGTACGTGAAGCTGCACTCGCAGAAGCTATTGAACGCTACGTTTGGTCTACTTGGTGGGGTGATAAACAGATTAGTTTTCAAATAAATCCACTTCATTTGACTTCTGATAATAGCGAAATTAAAAACTATGTGATTCAAATTCAAACTGAGTGTCAGGTAACTGAAATTTTATTGATTGAACCAGATGTTTTGGGTTTAGAGGAGAATAAAGTTGTTATATTGATCGCTCAATTAAAATCCGGTGGCTATATTTCAGGTGGAGCTTGTGGTTTAGTCATGAATGAAGTCATACTTAGATCTTTAGATGAACTTTATCGTCATGGTTTGGTGATTCTAAAAATGAAGGAGTCTAAAATAGTTCCAAAGTCATTTTATGAAAAAAGATTAGCTTACTTTGGCTTAGGTCATGGGGATCAAATCGTTAAAAAAAGATTATCTTCAAAAGGTCACATCCCGATAACTTTGCCTGAGCTTTCCATCGATGAAATCGTAGAACATGAGTATAGCAATGATTACTTTGTTCATCGCTGTTTCTTCAAAAATCAACCTCCATTCATTGGTGGAGAATTAGAGAGATTATGTCTTTAGGTAGTTCAGCTAACCGTAAAGTGGTCAAAGTTTTTTTATTAGTGGTCTGTACTGTTATTTTATTACTTTATTTTGCTTTTGATTTTTATTTAAAATCTGTTGGAAACGAATTGCTATTAAGCTGGGTAAAATCTGAAGCTGTATCTATTCAAGAAGGAAATCTTTTAACATCTACAACCAAAAATCAAAGGGTGCTTTTATCAAGTGATTATATCAAGGCAGTCAAATTAGTTAAGTTAGAAAAGGATACTGTTGAAGACCGTATTCATTTCGGAAATGCTTTTCAGATTAGCAATATTGAATTTCCGATGATGACTTCAGAGGTTGTAACAGTACGCAGTGGCTTTTTGCATTACCGTGCATTTTATCAAATTCCAAAACGAGAAAATATGTTTTTGATTTTTGATGTGCAGTCGACTTTATTTAGTTATGCCTTTTTAGGATTAGTGACATTGTTTTTGTTGATGATGGTAATTTTAATTGTGTCTATCAGGGCTGTTGAAAAAAATGAATCTTTAAAACGTGAAAAGATACTTAAACAAGTCATTAATGATTTTACTTCAAAAGATAAAATTTCAGAAATTGTGAATCAAGAATTTCCAAAATTATCGGCTTGGTGGAAAAATAAACAAGCTCAAATTGAAACTGCCGAGCAACTGGCAATTAGAAGTCAAAATAAAGCTTTGATGTCAGAAATAGCGTCGCGAGTAGGTCACGATATTACTGCGACAATGAGTAATATTGAAATAATAACAGGTGAGATGAGAGGACTTAGTGAAAAGCATGCAAATGCTTTGGCATCTTCAATAAAAAAAGTGAAATCAATTGCTTCAGATATTTTAAATAAAACAAAAATTGTTATAGAAGACGATCGATCAACGACTTCTCAAAATGATGAGATGTCTGATTTAAACCAAATTATACTAGAAATCATATCTCAAAAAAATATTTTGTTTGACCATTCAGTTAAAATTCAATTTAAGTCTGATTCAGAAAATATTATACTTAAAAATGTCAGCACGCTGGATTTAGAAAGATCAATTTCAAATATTGTGAATAATGCAATTGAAGCGTCAGGTAATCTGTCAGAAGTATTCATAGCTATTACTTCGAATGATAAATCAGTTGAAATTCAAGTTCAAGACTCAGGCTGTGGAATTTCAGCAGACAATTTACAAAAAATTGGTGTTAAAGGCTTTACGCAAGGTAAAACAAACGGAAATGGAATTGGAATATATTACGCCAAACAGTTTATCGAAAGCCTTGGCGGTAAATTTTCGATTCAATCCATAGTTAGTCAAGGCACCACCGTTAGTATGGTGCTTTTTAATTAAAGTGGATTAGTTTCCTTGTAATTGCTGATTCAGCCACTTAAAACTCAAGCCATCATGTTGATGGGATTTAACAGCTGCATTTCCAATAAAGTCAGTGGCTTCGACCAGTGTGCCAGCGGCACCGAGGATAAAAGCCAATAGAATAATTGATCTGATAAATTGAACGACTCCTGACATAAAAACTCCTTTTTAAAATGTCTTGATCAAATTAAAGTGGATTTAGACAAATGAGCTGCCTGTCTTTTGAGTTAAATGAAGCTTTCACTTTGACTCTATAGGCAGTAAAAATCTGTCAACAGCCTGTTCACAATCTGTCAACAAAGTTTGAAATACGTTGAAATACCATGAAATAAATTAATTTTATCTCTTTTCACTCTGTGTGTTGTTAAGTATTTAGAACGTTTGCGGTATCCAGGAAAGCTCCAAATTTAAGAAAAAAATTTGGAGCGGGAGACGGGACTCAAACCCGC
>JAYUJM010000100.1:0-5628 GCA_043765175.1 Pseudobdellovibrionaceae bacterium
GCTGAATAGACTGCGCCAAGACTAAAATTATTATTCACTTGTAAAGTGGAATGAAGTCCTACAAGACCTTGAGTTTTGTAATTGATTTGATCTAAAGAAAATGTCGGGTTCATAATTCCAAGGTTAAAATTTTGATCAAGTGCGTTTTGTGATAGAGGTTTTCGTCCGATGCTTAATTGAAACTGATTTTTTAAGTCAGTCGCTGTTTTAATTGTAGCGAAAGCGAGCGGTAGCGCAATATAGCTGAGTTTTGTTGAAGGGTAATGCCCAGCTTGAAAATCGACCTGATGTAAATCTGAGTTTTGGTATTTGTAGCCTATATCAATTAAACTCGCATTTTGAAGACTATCTGCCACTAGGGATATTTGTGCTAAGTGATTCGAGGGCTTTGTGGTCTCGGTTGCATTTATTTTCTGAATAACTTGAGAGGTTGGCTGGACTTCAAGATTTTTTGCAACAAGCTTTTTTTTAGCAGGAGCAGCTAAGCTAGTGGCGCAAACAGTCAAAGTTAAAATAGAGACGAGGCTTAGGTTTGGTTTTTTAATTAGTGTTTTCACTCTAATATTTTAAAAAAATATACCAATGGGGTCAATTAAATGTTACATTTTGAGTAGATAATTAGTCTTTTGGTGTTTAAAATTACTATTGTCGTTTTGAGTGTTTCTATAAGCAATTTAGTAAGCCTGCAAAAATGCCCGTGTAAAAAAGACAATATTTAAAACAATAAATTGTTTACGAAATAAGGATATTTATGAATCAAAAAAACGAATTTTCGACGACGGGGTTAGATCAATATCTTAAAAACATGTGGAATGACTACTGCTTGATGAATCCTCAAGCTCGTGAAATTTCAAATGCTTTTGAAAGCAAAAATGAAGTTCTTGTGAATGATCATATTGCTTTAAGAACAGTCAATCATTCAAAATTAGGAATCAAGTCATTAGCTCGACATTTCGAAAAATATGGATATTTTGCAAATGGTGAATATTTTTTCAAAGAAAAAAAACTCTATGCGCAGCATTTTGAAAATAAATTAAATCCTGATTTTCCTAAGATATTTATTTCAGAATTAGAGCTTGAAAAAATGAGTCCTTTCGTGAACGAAATTTATTCAAAAATTATTGAAGAATTTCCTTTAGATTCCATTGATAATGAAACATTTGTATATGGTGGAACTTTTTGGAAAAAACGTTACGAAATTTACGCCCGTCTAGCTGAAGAAAGCGAATACGCTTCTTGGTTATATGCTTTTGGATTTAGACCCAATCACTTCACAGTGAGTGTGAATCATTTAAAAAACTTTAAAGAACTAAAAGATGTAAATCTGTTTATTAAAAATTTGGGTTATTCTTTAAATTCGTCCGGTGGGGAAATTAAAGGTACGCCTCAGGAGTTATTAGAGCAAAGTTCAACTTTAGCAAATTTAATTGAAGTGAATTTTGAAGATGGTGCTTTTAAAATACCTTCTTGTTATTATGAGTTTGCAAAGCGTTACCCTTTAAAAAACGGAATTAATTATCAAGGTTTTATAGCTCAATCGGCAGATAAAATATTTGAAAGTACAAATAAAGCTGCAAATTAGCCCTTTTTTTAGACACACAGCTAAGTTGCTTGGTTAGTGATTGACTCTGTGACTGAAATCTTTTTATATAGTTATCTTTCGAAGTTTATTAGTTATTTTTATTTGGAGTTATTTATGGCAAAAAAATCAGGTCGAATTATCGTAACGTTAGAATGTACAGAAGCTAAAGCTGCTGGAAAGCCAGTTTCAAGATACACTACTACAAAAAATAAAACTAAGACACCAGGTCGCCTTGAGAAAAAGAAATACAATCCAAATATGCAAAAACATACTGTTCATCGCGAGACGAAGTAGTTTTTCAGTATTATTAACAGATTGAATGATACTCACTGATAATGAAATTTTAAAAAATATTGATCAAGGGCTCATAAAAATTGAGCCCTTTGATTTATCTAAGCTCGGAACAAATTCTTACGATGTTCACTTAGGAAAAACGCTCGCACTTTATGATTCTGAAGTTCTTGATGCAAAGATTCATAATAAAATCACACCATTTGAAATTCCTTCTGAAGGCTACATTTTAACGCCTTCAAGATTCTATTTAGGTGTCACTATGGAGTACACAGAAACCCATGCTCATGTGCCATTTCTTGAAGGTAAATCAAGTATAGGTCGTCTTGGAATTGATATTCACGCAACGGCAGGTAAGGGCGATGTTGGTTTTTGCAATTATTGGACTTTGGAAATTTCTGTGAAACAACCGGTTCGAGTTTATGCAGGTATGCCTATCGGACAATTGATTTATTTTGAGGTCAAAGGCGACATTAATAATTACTATAACAAAAAAAGCTCTGCTAAATATAATCAACCGACCAATCAGCCAGTTGAGTCGATGATGTATAAAAATAAATTTTAATCCATACAGTTAACAATAGCATCATGGCCAATCCATGAAACTGAATTTTTGGGTTTAAAGCCATCATGAAGCATAATGAATCCACAAGATTTAAAGATCAACTCACTCAATACAGCTGTCATCAGTTGATTTTCATTTTGATGTAAAGACACAACATAGTCAGAAAGTTGAAGAGTTTTTGCAAGCTGATCTTTTTGTGAATGCTGGGGCCAATTTTTATACTGACTTGTGCCGACTTCTTCAGAAAAGTTAATGTAGTCGTCAATGGCTTTGAAAATAAGATTTAAATCGTCGGGATTTTTTAAAATATTCTGGCAATCTTCAGTTATCTTTTTTGTCATCAGATGATTTGGTTTTATTTTTTGTAAACTTCGTATAAGATTATAAAGTGGAATTTCGACACCTTTAAAGATTGAACTTGAATTTGTCAAAATTTCTGGACAATTGTAAACACAACATTGAACTCCTAATTGACTCCATTTTTTAGAATAATTTTCAAGCTCAACTTTAGCCCATCCTTGAATATAAGGAGCGTAGGATTGCCAACGTAAATCATTTTCAACCATAATTTCAGTGCCATGATATCCATAAGCTACATAACTTACAGTGCCATTATGTTTTTCGATTTTAAGTCTTAATTCAGTTGATTCTTCAATCAAAATATCAAAAGTTTTTGCTGTGATTTCATTAAAATTAAGAAGCATAAATTGACCAATATTAGATTCTAAAAATTCTTGCGAAGTCAAAAAGCGATCTTCTTTGCCTTTAAAGACTCTATTCATCAGTGGCATAACGATTTTGACTCGTGGTACGCCTCCGGCCATCGTATGGGCGAAATGAATATGTCGACCGCTTTCAATGGCCGGGCGAATGATTTGTTCAAGTTCAACGATAAACTTTTTAATGCTGGCTCGAAAGCGAGCCTGTCCATTTTTAAGTGATTCTTGAATTGTTGAGTCTGGAATTTTTGCTTGAGTCCATTCAGTGAGTTTCACAGATTTTAAGTAGTCGTTAGGACACTGACCGTTTTGGTCTAATTCAAAATCAAAACCAGCTTCAAGTGAGATATTAATAAATGGCTGAGGAATTAAATCTATTTCTTCTTGAGTGAGTGGTCTGCTATTTCCATCATGATCTCGTCTTCCAACAGTAGTTCTAACAATAGTCATTTGATAAGATTCCGCAAGATCAACTAAGCCATTCGCATAGCCACGTTGAAAAAGCTCCCCAAAAAGAACCAAAACATCACCTTTTTGAAAGTTGTGTTTCAATGGTTTATCTCGTAGTGCAAAAAAATGAGGGTCGTTTCTAACATTTTCTTTCATATTTTATCCTTTTGGTCAGTATCTAATTTTTTCATTATTTCTTGAACGATATAAGCTGTTGAGCCTAACTGAGATTGGTTATATTTATTTATTTTTATTTTTAGTTCTAATTTTTCTTCAGTTTTAATATTTTCAATAAACTGAATCATTTCAGTTGAAGTCTTTAGGCAAAAAGTTAATCTTTGTAATTCGGTTTCAACAGCTTCAGGGTTATTTTGAAATTGTGGTCCGAAAAAAATGATATTATTTGCTAAGAGCGGTTCAAGGACAGAGTGAATTTTTTTTCTGAACGATCCACCTACAAATGCAAATTCTGTCTGACGATAAATATCAGCTAGATATCCAACTTGATCTATAATAAGCAATTTTGAATTTTTAATACTTGGATTGAATAATTCCTGACTTAATAAAAGGGGCTTGCTATTTTGAAAGTAATTCTTGTAAAAGGGGGATCGATGAGTTTCATGGGGGCATATAATAATTTGATCAAAAAGGTTTTTTTTAATGAGGTCATCAATAACAGGTAGAATGACTGTGTCATCTTCGGGCCAAGTTGAAGCAAAAACAATTTTCTTATTTTTAATGAAAGTGGGGATTCGACTGGCTTGCTGTAAACGAAAAAAAGCTTGATCAAAACGAGTATCACTGTGAAAAAGAACATCTTGGTCAGATAAATTTTTAAGCTCTTCTGAAAATTTTTTATTTACAGTAGATATGAGAGTGAATTGAGTTAAAAGCCAAGACAAAGTGAATCTATTTAAGAAATTTAATTTGGAGTACATCGATATGACCATCAAAGGTATGTGATAAAGCTTTGCTTGAGTAATTAATTCAGGCCAAAGATCAGTTCTTGAAAAAATCAAAGCTCGAGGTTTTAAGTGATCCATTAAGTTCTGACTTAATTTTAGTGTATCCCAAGGTAACGGAAAAAAACATTCAACATCGTTTTTTAAAGACTGGATAAGTTTGACTGCTGAAGGCGAACTGTAGCTGACAATGATGGGTTGGTTTGGATGTTTTTTTTTAATTTCTCGTATCACTGATTTACAGTATTCTATTTCGCCGCTTGAGGCGTGAAACCATATTGAATTTTTTAATTTACAATTTAAATACTCTTGAGAGTTTCTAAGCTCAATCCATTTTTTTAGTTTTAAAGGTAAAAATGGTCTCACGAATACGGCTAAGATTTTTAATATATTGTAAATCAAACGATAGATTTGAATGAAAGGTATTAGCTGCATAATGGAATTATTTTCTGAGCTACTTCGTCGACTGAAATATCATTCATACACTGATGATAGAGAGTGTTAGTGCAAGGTCCTTGACCATGCCTACTACAGGGCCAGCAAGCTGGTGGTTTGTGAAAAATAGTTGTCGTTTTTTTTGATGGAAACCCAAAAGGAGCTGCTCCCATAAGTGCAATCGTTGGTTTTGAAAGTTGTTCCGCGAAATGAAGTAGGCCCGTGTCGTTGGCTATGATCAGATGCGCTTCATAGATTATAGCCGCTGATTCAATCAAGCTAGTTTGACCAGTTAAATTTGTGACATTCAAATTTTTATTCAAAGCATTTGTAAATTGATCCTTGGGGCCTGCTAAAATGACAAAATGAATTGTTGCTAATTTCTGAATTAGGCTTTGCCATTTTTCAAGAGGCCATCTTTTAAAAGGATGAGCCGCTGACGGAACTAAAACAATATATCGTGCTGGGATATTATATTTTTGTTTTAATTGATGTGAAGATAAAATCGCTTCCTCAGAAATATATAATTCTTGAGTGCTTTCCAGTTTATAATAACTGGCTACGATATTTTTGAGCTTCAAAGGAGCTAAAAGTTCGTTTTGCCCTGAAAAAGGTTGAGGAAAA
>JAYUJM010000101.1:0-22250 GCA_043765175.1 Pseudobdellovibrionaceae bacterium
AAATCCTGATCGTGATTTACAATCAAAAAAAAGCAAACTAACAAAAAATAAATCAGAACGATTACTTGAGCTTGAAAATGCAAAAGAAACTAGTTCACAAATTAATAATGAACCTTCAGCTTTATTTAATGATCCTGCAATTAAACAAGCTTGGGGATTAAAAAAATCAGATGCAGCCAGGGCTTGGAGTGTCACTCAAGGTGATAAAAAAGTTGTAGTCGCCATTATTGACACTGGAATTGATGCTAATCACGAAGACATAAAAAACAATCTTTGGACGAACTCTGGTGAAGCTGGAAAAGATACCCAAGGTCGAGACAAAGCTACAAATGGTATAGATGATGATAATAACGGTTTTATTGATGATGTGCACGGCTGGAATTTTGTATCATCAAACAATAAGCTAGATGACAATCATGGACACGGAACACATATCGCAGGAATCGTCGGCGCTGAAGCAGGAAATAATAAAGGAATTAGTGGTATTTCTCCAAAAGTAAGCTTAATGGTACTTAAATATTTTGATCCAAAAGTTCCCAATAACGATAATTTAAAAAATACTATTAAATCAATTGAATATGCAGTCAAAATGGGAGCACACATTATTAATTATTCTGGCGGTGGAGTCGATTTTTCGCAGGAAGAACACGATGCCGTTGCTAGCGCTGAAGCTAAAGGAATTTTATTTGTCGCTGCAGCAGGAAACGAAAAAACAAATTCTGATAAAAACCCCTATTATCCTGCTGATTATCATCTTAAAAATATTATTTCTGTGACTGCCATCGATCCCACAACAGAAGTATTATCTTCGTCGAATTACGGGACAGAATCAGTTGATATTGCGGCTCCAGGGCAGAATATCTTATCATGTTTACCACAAAATACCTACGGTTTAATGACTGGAACTTCACAAGCAACAGCTTTTGTTACGGGTGCCGCCGTTTTGGTTATGGCTCATAAAGATTTGTATAACAAAGCTACTGAAATTAAAAATTATATTTTAGCAACTGGTGACAGCACCAGTTCACTTGTTGGAAAAACAAGAACATCACGACAACTAAATTTATTTAAATCACTGACAATCTTAGAAGGACAAAAGATTGGGTTTTCAGGCCTAAATACAGCATCTGTAAAAGATCGAACACTTTTTAAAACTGAGAAAGGATCTGAAGATCCCAATTTAAATACAAACACTAAATCATTGAATGAAGTGTCACAATTTGGCAAAGAGTTTTTAAAAGTCGTCAAAAAAAGTGACTCTAATCAATTGAATAAAAATAAAAATAAAAAATTAGGAAATACAACAGAAGATCCTAATGAAAATAATTAGTAATTCTTAGATTGATTTTTTGAAATTGACCAAAGACCAACAGACATGACAACCATTGCTAATACAATTCCATTTACTGATGGAAGCATTGGCTTCACAATATTAAGAATAAAAAATATAAATCCTGAAATAGCAAAAAATAGTAAAAAATTTCTTGCTGAGTATTCAATACCAAAAAAATTCTTTTTGATTCCCTGCCAAAAATTTTCTTTGATTTCAGTTGCAACTTCAAGCCCTTGATCACGATTAAGCAGTCGCAATTCAATTTGATTTAAATACTTTTCACAGTCTTTATTTTGACCAATATGGGATTGTAAATCATGGTATTTTTTAGCAGCAAAATTAAGCGCTGCCAATTGCTGAGATCGATTCAAAAACT
The DNA here is from genome assembly GCA_043765175.1 of Pseudobdellovibrionaceae bacterium. Lineage (GTDB taxonomy): Bacteria > Bdellovibrionota > Bdellovibrionia > Bdellovibrionales > Bdellovibrionaceae > Pseudobdellovibrio. The sequence continues at coordinate 1,710 of JAYUJM010000101.1, forward strand.
TTTGATGCAAATCCTCTGAATTAAATTGAGTCAATATTTCTGCCCAAATTTTATTAAGTTCATACAATCTAGGACTTTCTAATTTAATTAATTCTTTATATTGGCTTTCCAAAACACCACAATGAGGACATTCATCTGATAATTTATTTTTTAATTTCAAACATTTAGAACAATTGATAAATTCGTGAGATAAACGTTTTTCAGTCAAATAAAGACCTGTCGAGTCTTTTTGATTTTTTAAATAAAAATCGGATTCACAACTTTCGCAATGAAATTCAAAATAAGAATGTTTTAGATCAAATGCGACATCTTCACGATCTGTAAAATACAGCTTATGACAGCATGGACTTCTAAATTGAATTTCTGATGTTAATTCGTTTATCATATGTTACTAAATATAGGATGACTAAGTTAATAACTAATTTCAAGCAAAATATGAATATTTTTTACTGGGCTACCCTATCAGGAATTTTAATTGGAACAAGCTATATTCCATTTCCAGCATGGGCCGTTGGATTTTGTTATCTTCCCTTGTGGTACGGTTTGACTCAACTTCAAGAAAAAAACTCTTTACTCCCTTTGAAAAATCAACTTGTTCAACATTTTTTCTATGCTTGGTGGATGCAGTTTTTACTTTCATTAATCGGCTTTAATTGGATTGCTTATACCGCTCATGAATTTGGCCATTTGCCATGGGCTGTATCAGTTATTGCCTTATTGCTTTTTGCAACCTTTATGCATCTTTATTTTCCTCTAGCCGCAGCTCTGAGCCATTTTTTAAAACGTCGATTTTCACTCAATACAAATCAATACTTAATTGTTCACGCACTTACTTTGGCTTTACTTGAAAGAATTTGGCCCAGTATCTTTGAATGGAATCTAGGATATACTTTATTTTGGATGAAATGGCCTATTTTCCAAATAGCTGACACGATTGGATTTTATGGTCTATCTTCTTTAATAATGCTTTTTCAAGCTTTTCTGTTGATTGCTTTTATTCAATTTAAAAATGAAAAAAAAATGGCCTTGGCTATTATTGGCTTATTATTCATTTCAGTCGTCAGCTTAAGCTATGTTGGGATCAGTAAAGCTAAAAAATGGACTTCAACAAACCAATCAATCAGTATTGCTGTCACCCAAGCCAACATTAGTAATGAAGAAAAATTAGCATCTGAGTTAGGTGCAGATTTTCAACCTGTGGTTGTTAATAAATATCTCAATCTAGTGGATTTTTATCTTCAAAATAAAACTCAAAAACCACAAATTATTATTTGGCCGGAAACAGCACTTCCTATTTCTTTAGACCCAGTCTACTTACAAAGAAACCTACAAACAAAAATATTGTCTAAAGTGAATGAATGGAATATCCCATTGATCACAGGTGCCTATTCACAGGATCTTTTTCAAAAAAATAGTCAAAATCAAATAATGATTAGAAATGCTGTTTTTTTCTTACAGCCAAACTCTTTTCAAATTAAGCCCTATTTTAAATCTCAACTTTTGGCCTTTGGCGAATATCTTCCTTTTGGCGAACAGTTTCCTTTTCTTTATAATTTATTTCCCTTTGTCGGTAATTATCAGCGCGGTCCTGGACCAACTCAACAAGTCATTACTTTGGCTAATAATCAAACAATCGCATTAGGTCCACAAATTTGTTATGAATCTTTGGATCCAGGCTTTTCCAGAGGTCTTGCAAATAAAAATGTAGATCTTATTTTTAATGTCACTAACGACTCTTGGTACGGTGATTGGTCTGAGCCTTATCAACATCTGACAATGAATTTGGCTCGAGCTATTGAAGTCAGAAGGCCCCTTATTCGTGCCACAAATACAGGTTTTAGTTCAGCTGTTTTAGCCAACGGAACAATCTTGGCTCGATCAAAAATGAATACTGAATGGATGCACACATTTGAAATAAAATATATTTCCTCAGCTGAAAAATCTTTTTATACTAAATGGGGTCATTACGATTGGATTATTTTATTCATTGTTTTGATAGGCCTTCTTTTAATACGTTTTAAACAAAGTGAGAGTCATGAAAAAAAATAATTTTGCAGTAAAAAATTTAGACTGGGAAATCATCGTTGAAAAAATACGATATTTTTCAACAGCAGAAATAACTCGATTTGATTTAGTTGAAACTTTAAAGCCTTTAGAGACGATCACTCAAGCAGAAAAAAGTTTTTACGAAATTGAATGTGCAAGTCTAATTATAGCCTCGGGCATTCGCCCACATATGGAAAGTTTAGATTTATTTGAAATTTGGTATTTACGTTTAAAAAAGAATGCTGTTCTTAAACTTTTAGAACTCAAAGATGTCAGACATTTTATATTAGAAATTCTAGCCTTAAAAGAATCTTTAAAAATTAACCGATCAGCTTGGGCTACCGAAATTCATGATCAAATCTTTGATGCAGAAGAGCCCCTTTCCGCGATCGATCAATTGATGACTCCAAACTCTGAAATCAGAATGGATGCTTCTGAAAAATTATACCATTTGTCTCGTGAAAAAGACCAACTGGCCAAACAAATTCAACATCAAATGGATCGTTTAGTTAAAGATCAAGATATTGAACACATGCTTCAAGAACGTTACGTCACAACCCGTGAAGGACGTTGGGTTTTACCTATTAAAGGCGGACTTAAACATTTTGTCCCAGGAGTTGTGCATGCCAGTTCTCAATCAAAACAAACTGTATTCATAGAACCTGAAACTATAATTCCACAAAACAATCGATTGCGACAAATTGATGTTGATATTGAAGAAGAAATTGAAAGATTACTTATTGAAATTTCTAATTATCTTTGCACTCAAAAAAATAATTTTGAAGTTTGCTTTAAAATTTTAAAACAAACAGATTTATTATTTGCAAAAGCTCAATTGTCGACTCAAATCGGTGCCAAAGCTTGCCGGCTTGATTCTGATGAAAATGCATTCATCGATTTAAAAGATCTTTATCATCCCCTGTTAACACTTGCAGGCAAAAAGCCAATCACTAATTCTCTTTATCTAGATTCTAAAAAAAGTATTCTGCTTTTATCAGGCCCAAATGCCGGAGGCAAAACTGTTTTATTAAAAGCCCTAGGACTTGCAGCACAAATGGCCCGATGTGGTCTTCCCATTTGTGCGAACAAAAATTCATCGATACCTTTTTTTGAAAACATATCAACTACCATTGGTGATGCTCAAAGCGTTGATGAAGATCTCAGTACATTTGCTGCACATTTAAAAAGTTTAGATCAAGCGGTTCAACTTAAAAATTTTAAGCAACTTATTTTAGTGGATGAAATATGTGGCTCTACAGATCCTGAAGAAGGAAGCGCCTTAGCCAGGGCCTTTATCAACGAATATGCAAAAAATAATGTCTATGGTATTATTACATCGCACTTGTCACCGCTTAAAACTGGATGGAGCTCAGAAAGCCAAATTCAAAATGGATCGCTTGAATATGATTTGACCAGTGGAAAACCCAGTTATCAATTTCTGGCAGGAATTGCTGGGGATTCATTAGCTATTCTAACAGCACAGCGTGTGGGTGTAAACCAAAGTATATTAAATCAAGCCCATGAATATTTATCCCCACTGGCAAAGCAGAAAATTTCACAGCTTGAAGATATTGAAAATCTAAAAAAAGACATTTCAAATTTACAAAATAGATACAAAAAAGATTTAAAAGATTTAGAACATAAAAAAAATGAACTTGATGAACAAATTAAACAATTTGAAAATAAAAAAGATAAAGAGCTTGAAAAAGCTTTAAAGCAAGCCCATGTTAAAGTCGAAAATGCAATTTCAGAAATTACAGCCAAAGAAACTTTAGATAAACACAGAAAAATTCAAGAAATTAAATTTAACTTACCAGAAATTGTTAAAGGTCAACAAAGCCTATCAACAACTACCGTTGAAAACAGCAACTCAAAAATTTTAACAGTACAAGATTTTGCAGAAAAATATCCCGCAGGAACTAAAGTTTTTGTGACACGAATTAATCAAGACGGCATTGTTCAATCAGCCCCCAACAGCAAGGGTGAAGTGTTTATTTTATCACAGTCTTTACGTTTGCAAATTCATTGGTCTGAACTAAAACCAGCACACAAAGCTGGAAATCCAACAAATCAACTGGTTAGAAAAAGTGGGGCTCAAGCTTCTGCTTTTATTGATCACGATCGCGTTCTTGATCTGCGCGGACAAACTGTAGAAAAAGCATTAACTGATTTAGAAAATAATTTAGATTTGGCAACAATGCAAAAAGAAGATCGCATTAAAATTATTCATGGACACGGAACAGATACTTTAAAAAAATCTATTCGCAGTTATTTATCACGCTCGGTTTATGTCAAAAAATGGAAAGCAGGCACCCCAGAATCTGGTGGGGATGGAATCACTTGGGTTGAGCTAGGATAGTTATTCACCGCTCCACTCAGCATCACCCATCAATTTCATTTGAAAAGCATGAAGACCATTTTTAAATTCATCAGCCAATAGTGCATTTACTTTCTGTTGCCGCTCAATTCGACTAAGTCCATTGAATTCAGAACTGACTAAGACAAGCTTATAATGAGTTTCACCATCACCCGTCACAGTTCCATGTTCAGCAACGTGCCCTGCATGTTTATGACTGTCATCTTTCAATTCCATAAAAATGGGATTCAATGTTTTTAATACTTTTTCTATTCTTTCATAGCGATTCATATAAATTTCTTTCCTCTCATTGACCTGAACTACTTCGTAAAACGATTTAAAAAATTTTTTACTAAATCTTCTCGCTCAATTCCTGTCACAGGACGTGAGCCCATTTCAAAAGATTCAAATAATTTTTGATCCACTTCTAAAATAAATCGTGATGGGCTTACTTTTTTAACCTGACCTTGTTTTTTTCGCTCGCGGCAGTAACTCATGACTAATTTTTCTTGAGCTCTTGTTATACCGACATAAAGAAGTCTGCGTTCTTCATCGATGTTTCCACCCAATCTTTTATGCGGAAGCAAATCTTCTTCTAAGCCAACTAAAAGTACTACAGGAAATTCTAACCCTTTTGATGCATGAAAGGTCATTAGCTGAACTTTATTTTGTTTTTCATCGTCTTCACTCACATCATCACGAAGTTGCATGCTATCGATAAAATCTTTCAGTGATTTTAAATCATGGCCTTTACGATTCAAATACCCTTCTAAAATACGACCTACGATTTCGACGACCTGCCACTTTTTATCAAAAGCTAATCCTGATCCCGAAGAATCCCCAGAATTTTTTATAAGATAATCTCTATAGCCGATTTCTCTGACTAGAAATTCAAAACGCTTCCCGATTGTTTCACCAATTGTTGAGTCCTCTAATAATCTTGTGGGAAAAGTCCAAAGCCAATTATTCAATTGTTCAATCACTTCGCCTTGTTTTTCAGTGATTCCTGCATGAGACCATTTTTTAGCAGCCTGGGGAAAATTTAAATTATTTTTTAATGCGTAGTCTGCAATTTTATCAATTGTAGTGTCACCTAAACCCCTGGGCGGCACATTAAAAATTCGACGGTAACTCATTTCATCATCTGTTAATGATTGCTTTAAAAACGAAAGCCAATCTTTAGCTTCCCTGCGATCAAAAATTGAAGTTCCGCCTGTAATAGTATATGGAATTTGATTTTTTCGTAACGATGTTTCGATAAATGCACCTTGTGTGTTTGATCGATATAAAACGGCCATCTCTTTGAGTTCGATTTTTTGAGACTTAAAATTAGAAATTTCACGACAAACGAAATCAGCTTCTTCTTCTTCATTATCTAAAATAAATAATTCAGGTTTAATAAAAATTTTCTGACTTTTTTTCTCGGATCTTAAAATTTTTCCATGCCTTTTTTCATTTTTTTGGATCACGGCATTGCCTAAATCAAGAATCATGGAACTTGAACGATAATTTCTTTCTAACTTAACAACAGTACATTCATTTTTCGGGTAAGACTGAGGAAATTGTAAAATATTTTGAATTTCAGCCCCGCGCCACCCATAGATAGACTGATCATCATCGCCTACAACACATAAATTTTTATGAACTTCTGTTAATAAATGAACTAGTTCTAATTGTTCTTTATTAGTGTCTTGAAACTCATCCACCATCATTTGCTGATATAAATTTTGCGTTGCAAGTAGGACTTCAGGATATTTTTTAAATAATCTTAAAGGTTCCAATAACAAACCTTCAAAATCAACGGCTCCTAATTTTTTAAGTTCTCGTTCGTAAAGAGGCATTAAAACTTCAGCCATTTCATGATACTCAGGTAAATAATCAGGTGAAAGTTTTTTTCCGGCTCGTAAAACTTGAACAAGATTTAATAATTTATCAATATCGAATTTATCTTTAGTCGTATTTTTAATATTTTTAATAAGATCTTTTAAAACATGCTGTGAATCAGACTGATCCAAAACCCCAAACTGCGCCGGTAGTCCTGATTGCTGATGATACTTTCTAAGTAATTGTAAACCAAAAGAATGAAAAGTTCCAGCCCAGAGGCCTTTTGATAAAGGACCAATTTTTTTTTGAACCAGGTGTTTTAATTCACGTGCTGATTTATTCGTAAAAGTAAGTACACATATGTTTTTTGCAAGCGCTATTTTTTCACTAATCATGCGACCCGTACGAGAAACCAGAACCGTTGTTTTTCCAGATCCTGCACCCGCTAAAATAAGCAAAGGGCCGTAATTATGATTTACGGCGGCCTGCTGTTCAGGATTTAATCCTTCATTCCAATTTAACACACTCAAATATTCTTGTGGCTAAAGTTAAGTTCGACTGTGAACTAAAGATTTAACTTCATCAGTAAAAATCACATCTATTTTATCCGTATAAACTTTTTGTACGAAACCAATACCAAATTTTGCATGAGAAATTTTTTGATTCTCTTTAAAAGTGGCTTTGATATTAAATGAAGTTGGATCTTGAGCCATGTATTTTTGATTATAGGCCTCGTAAGCTCCAGTATGAGTATTCTTACGAACACCAGCTGTTTTTAAAGCACGTGCAGCACGCATCTTTTCAGTTTTTGCTTTTGGAAGACTATAAGCTTTACGACTGTGACACACCTCGCACTCAATTTTTGCAGTTGTTTCAGATGTATGAGCTAAAACTTTATGATAGCGATCAATATCGCATTTTTTGCAAAAAGTATAAAAAGATTTAGCAACCGGAGGCAGTGTTAATTCACTCATTCGTGTCTTTCTTTAACTGATAAATTTGAAATGGTTCAGTTAATTTGTTTTTTGAAATTTCAGTAGCATTTAAAAAAAATGGTCCTTCATTATTTTGAATGCGATTTTGCAAAGCGATCATAGATTCAACGTTCGATGGATCTATAGAAAAATGAGTTAATTGATGTTTTTCTAAAAAAGAATAATTTTCCTGTTTACTAAAAAATTTCTCCCAACTTTCAGTGTTTACTTGACAGCGGTAAGTCATTGTTTGCGCATGAGTGTGTAACGGTGCATAGGACCCTATTACTTCTATATCACCAAAGTGAGAGTGTAAACGTAATGATGGACTTCCCCATTGAGTCATCCCAGAACATTGGTCAACATTGGCGTACCATAAAGCAAAGGCTTTAGATAAAAAACCGAGTCCGTAGTACTGTTCTTCTCGATCTAATAATGAATTTATTGCACATAAATCATAGGCAACCCATTCACCTTTTCGCATTGTAGGAATAATGATAAATAATGATAAGGGACACCATTCTTCTTCTTCAGAATAATTTAATAAATCTAATATTTTTTTTGGTAATGATTTTGTTTTGGCAGCGAATCCCGCAATAAATCCTGGCATGGCAGCACAATCATAAAAAGCCCAGCGTGGAATAGCCATCTGTTTATCACCAAAGGACTTCCATTCTAATTGATAAATGCCTTCAGCAAAATTAAGTTCTTTTAAATTTAAAGGATTTTTGAAAATTGGTTTTTTATTTTTAAACCAATCCGTCATATGTCGGCTACCTGGTTGAGTTATGCTATTTTCAGGACGAACAAAAACGTAAGGCTGTATATCATCTGATAAAAACCACTTTGATTTACTATAAAGTAATGACTCAGTATCCATCGCCATTTAAGAAATAGGACCAATCATTGTTTCAGGTTTTACATATTGATCAAATTGATCAGCTGTTAAATATCCTAATTTAATAGATTCTTCTTTTAAAGTTGTTCCATTTTTATGAGCCGTTTTTGCAATAAGAGCTGCCTTATCGTAACCAATATGTGGGTTCAAAGCTGTCACAAGCATTAAAGAATTTTCTAAATGTTTTTTTATTTGTTGCGTGTTAGCTTCAATTCCAACGACACAGTGATCTACAAATCCATCACAAGCATCTGCTAACAATCGAATTGAATTTAAACAATTAAAAACAATCAGTGGTTTAAAAACATTTAATTCAAAATGTCCATTTGATCCACCAATATTTACTGCCACATCATTACCTAAAACCTGTGCGCAGACCATTGTCATGGCTTCGCTTTGAGTGGGATTAACTTTACCCGGCATGATCGATGATCCTGGTTCGTTTTCGGGTAAACTTAATTCACCAAACCCGCATCGAGGACCACTTCCAAGCAAGCGAATATCATTGGCAATTTTCATTAACGACACAGCCACTGTTTTTAAAGCTCCGTGAACTTCTACTAAGGCATCATGACTGGCTAAAGCTTCAAATTTATTTGGAGCTGTGACAAAAGGTATATTTGTTTCTGCAGCTATTTTTGCTGCAGCTAATATTGGAAACTGAATGTGAGTATTTAATCCAGTTCCTACAGCTGTTCCACCAAGAGCTAACTGATGCAAATGGGGTAACGTATTTTTAATTCGCTGAATGCTATTTTTTAATTGAGTTGCATAGCCTGAAAATTCTTGGCCTAAAGTTAATGGTGTTGCATCCATCAAATGTGTTCGACCGATTTTAACGATTGATTTAAATTCGTTCGATTTTTTTTCTAACGCTGATTGCATTTTTTCAAGCATAGGAATTAATCTAAAATGAATCCTATCAGCTACTGCAATATGCATTGCAGTAGGAAATGTATCATTAGAACTTTGACCTTTATTAACATCATCATTTGGATGAATATCTTTTGATGGAAGTGGTAATCCCTGCATCGTCATTGAACGATTGGCTATTACTTCATTGGCATTCATGTTGGTTTGAGTCCCAGAACCAGTCTGCCAAACAACTAAAGGAAACTCATAATCTAAAACTCCTGAGATAACTTCATCAGCAGCAGCTACGATAAATTTTGATTTTTCTTTATTTAATAAACCAAGTTCTGCATTAGCCAGTGCCGCACATTTTTTAAGAACACCTAAAGCATAAATCATTTCACGTGGAAAACGATCTCCACCGATTTTAAAATTTTCAGTTGAACGTTGAGTCTGTGCTCCCCATAAAGCCTTTGCAGGAACTTTAACTTCACCCATGGTGTCTTTTTCAATTCTAAAATCTGACATTTTAAAAGTCCTTATTTTTTTAATTTACGAATACTTTTTTTACCGCGAACAACTTGTCCAACGCTGGCCTGGTCTGTCGGGTATATAACTAATTCTTGAATGTTAACATGAGGGGGTTGTTGTAAACACCACAAAATATTATTTGCGATGTCACTGGCGCTGAGTGGCATCATATCGTGATAAACTGCTTCAGCTTTTTGCTGACTTCCTAAGCGAACTAGACTAAATTCTGAATTAACCATGCCAGGCTCAATATTTGTTACTCGAACTCCCGTCCCTTTAAGATCCATTCGTAAACCTTCACTAAATGCTCGAATCGCAAATTTAGTGGCACAATAAACAGCACCGCCTTCATAAACCAACCGACCGGCCACTGATCCTAAATTAACAATATGTCCTGCTTCTTCAATAATTTGAGGTAGCGCTAATGAGGTCATTATTAAAACAGCCTTGATATTAGTATTAATCATGGCTTCCCAATCAGAAATTTTTGCATTCTGAACAAGATCAGCGCCAGCAGCAAGGCCTGCATTATTTATTATTGAGTTAATTTTAATAGGCTTATGTAGAGCTAAAAATTTTTTAAAATTTACAGCTAACTGATTCGATTGAAAGTCCTGATTAAAAACAAGGACTTCCGGTGATCCTAAATTTAAACAAGCTTTTTGCACTTCTAAAAGTCTTTTTTTTCGGCGACCACAAATAATTAAGCATTTTTTTTCTTTTGCAAATAACAAAGCACAGGCTTCACCAATGCCAGAGCTTGCACCAGTGATTATTATAAATTTTTTGTTTTGTTTTTTCTTCATCTTTGCACTCTAGCTGTTAAAAAAGCATTAGACAATATGATCATAAAAAATATATACCTAACACTATGAACACGAAACACTTTTGGCTAATGAAATCTGAGCCTGAAACCTTCTCAATTTCAGATCTTAAAAAAAATAAAACTACCCTTTGGGAAGGTGTCAGAAATTACCAAGCCAGAAATTTTATGGTGGTAGATATGAAAATTGGAGATCAAGTTTTATTTTATCATTCAAATGCAGCTCCACCTGGTATTATTGGTACGGCTGTGATTTCTAAAAAGGCTATACCTGATCCAACTCAATTTAATAAAAAATCTGAATATTTTGATCCTAAAGCCACAAAAGAAAAGCCAAATTGGCATTGTGTTGAAATTAAATTTCAATCTGAATTCAAACAATTACTTTCACTTGATGAATTAAAAAAAATTCCTGAATTAGCTACCATGCTTGTTATTAGAAAAGGTCAGCGTTTGTCTATACAACCTGTTACAGAACAGCATTTTCAGTTTATTTTAAATAAAATGAATTCGTGAGTTCCCCTAAAATTGAAACCTCTAAAATAAAACTTTTCTTAGCGCCTATGGAGGGCGTCACTGATTTTGTCATGCGTGATTTATTGACTCAAATTGGAGGCATTGACTTTTGTGTCACTGAATTTTTACGAGTCACTGATCAACTTTATCCAGATCATGTTTTTTATAAAATTTTTCCCGAGTTAAAAACTGACGGCAGGACTGCTGCCAAAATTCCTGTTTACTTACAACTTTTAGGTGGCCAAGCTGAACCACTAGCTGCAAATGCACAGCGAGCTGTTTCTCTTGGTGCTTTGGGTATTGATCTTAATTTTGGTTGTCCTGCTAAAACAGTGAATCGTCATGATGGCGGGGCTACCTTACTTAAATCAACACAACGACTTTACGACATTGTTCACACAGTTCGTAAAAATGTTCCGGAACATATCCCTGTTTCAGCAAAAATGCGATTAGGGTTTGATGACCCAAGCCAGTGTCTTGAAAATGCAGCGGCAATTGCACAAGCCGGAGCTTCTTGGATAACAGTGCACTGTCGCACAAAAACAGATGGGTATAAACCACCTGCTTACTGGGAATGGATTCCATTAATAAAACAAAAAATAAACATTCCCATTATCAGTAACGGCGAAATTTGGAATACTTCAGATTTCAATAATTGCTTGTCTGTAACGAAGACAGAATCTTTTATGATTGGTCGCGGAGCTTTAAGAAATCCATACATTTTTAATGAAATAAAAAATATTCAAATCGAAAAAAATATTCATCAATTAATTAATCAATTTTACAACCTATGTGAAAATGAAGTTAATGGTGATTACGCAATTGCACGCACTAAACAATGGCTGAATCAATTAAGAACATGCGATCCAAAGACGGAAGAAATTTTTCAAATTATAAAAATAATCAAAAAACCAGTTGAATTTAAAGCAAAAATAACTGAACTTCTAGTTTAGAATAATTTCGGAGACCCTATGGCTAAAATTGTAATGATTAAAAAAAATCCATGTCCTTATTGCGATCGTGCAAAACAACTTCTTGATAACAAAAATGTAAAATACGAAATTGTTGATTTAACTGATAATCTTGATGAGCTACAAACTTGGAAAGACAAAACAGGGTATAAAACTGTTCCTATGATTTTTATCAATGATGAACTTATTGGTGGATATTCAGATCTAAAAGCCCTCGATGACGAAGGCAAATTAGATTCGTTACTTAACGCTTAAGAATTTTCTTTAATCAACGCAACTATACTATCTTTAGGGTGATTACCAACAAGTTCACCCACTTTTTGACCACCTTTAAATAATAACATAGCCGGAATTCCACGAATGCCAAATTGACCAGGTGTTTGAGTATTTTCATCAACATTCATTTTAACAACTTTGACTGTTCCTGACATTTCTTGTGCGATTTCTTCAAGCTTCGGAGCAAGTGCACGACAAGGCCCACACCATTCAGCCCAGAAATCTACGAGGACTATTTCGTTTGCTTTTATAACATCTTTATCAAAACTTGCGTCTGTTACTGCAGTTGTCATTTTTCCCATTTTAAACTCCTTAAATATTGTTGAGTACAATTAATTATTTTTTCTTAAAAAGCTCTGTCACAAATTGCTGTCTGAGTAGATCTTGATTTGTTTCAGTTTGACCCACTGGTATTCCCCAGTTTTGCCTTTGATCTTTAAGAATCTTCTTAGTATCGCGCTTTTTAAGCCCTTTTTTCAAGTCTATATCAATATTTTCAATCATCTTATTATATTCGTCTATCTGAATTGAAGAGCGAGCTTCACGAACTAATATTTCGTCTCCAATTTCACTCAAAGTTGTCTGATTCTGAGTCGTTGACTCTTCAGTCATTAAAGTATTTTTTTCAGATGAAGATCGAACATGAATAATTTCATCGTCAATTGTTACACCGTAAGTTTTTAAGTAGCTCTGCTCTTCATTTCTGTATTGTTTATCATCTGAAACAAGTTTGTATAATTTTTCTTTCATTGCTGTGCGGTCAGTTTTTTCCAAGGTCATCGCTGCTGCAACAATTTTAATTGCACTTGCAGGCTCTTCTAGAACGAGATCAACTTTGATTTGAGACTTTGCTGCAGCATCTGGCTTAGCGCCTTCGGGAAAAATAAGTATAACTTTACCCATAAACTTAACATTATCTTTAAGTTTCTTTCCTATTTTTAATGCTGACAATCTTTGAGTGGACCCACGACAAATGATGACATCTGGATTAAATGATAAGACTCTTTCAAATAAATTATACTCACTCTGAAGCGTTTCTGTCGTATATCCAACTTTTCGAAAGGTGTACTCTAAGTGGGCATTAAATTGTACATTATCAATTATAATTAATACTCTATCCATAGGTCTATTCTAAAAGTCGAAACATGACCAACGCAAAGAAATAATGTAAATTAACACTTATGTGGAGATCGCGCAGAGTCATCCTTTATTTTTTAAGTGAAATGCTACCCTCATTCTTTTTAGGATTGATTATTTTTATTTCAATTCTTCTGATGTTCCAGGCCCTTCGTTTAACAGAATTCGTTTTAGTTCATGGTATAAACTGGACCACGATATTAAGTATGATTGGATATATGAGTATTTCATTTTTACCCATTTTATTACCGATGAGTTTATTATTTTGTATTTTAATGACTTATAATCGTCTTTCACAAAACTCAGAAATAATTGCCTTAAAAAGTATTGGAACTTCAAGCGCAAGCCTAATAGTTCCTGCATTTATTTTAGCTGGTACTGTTTTCTTAATTTCAGCTCAAACTGCTTTTTATATGGCTCCATGGGGGAACAGAAAGTTTGAAGTATTAATCGCTGAACTGAGCAATACAAAAGCTGCTGCATCCATAAAAGAAGGGACCTTTTCTGAAGGTTTTTTTAATATGGTCATCTACGCAAATAAAGTGGATAACAAAACAGGAATTATCAAAGATTTATTTATCTTTAATGATCAAGACGAAAAATCTCCAGTCACTATCGTCGCTGAGACAGGACAAATTATTCCTGACACTGTTAATCCAGGACACAATATTCTTCTTAGACTTTCAAACGGCGAAATTCACAAAAATCAAAAAAATCATACTGTTATTAATTTTGATAGCTATGAAATTAATTTAAACGATCCTATTCAAATTAATGAACGCAGCAAATCTGCTCAATCACTTTCAATCTCTGAATTGAAAGAAAAAATTGAACATGTCTCGACTAAAGATAAAGAACTTTTGTCTTTACAAATTGAACTTCAAAAAAGAATTGCGTTAAGTTTTGCTTGCTTTATCTTTGCTTTAATTGGAGTTTCTTTTGGAATACAAAATGATCGACGAAGCACACAGACTTCGGGTTTTGTTTTATCTGTAGGCTTCATTATTTTATATTGGATCATTTATTTAACTTTCGAAGGACTAACGCGAAATAATCAATTATCTCCAACGTTCGGAGCATGGCTTACAAATATTATATTTTTTATTTTTGGAACTTATTCATTAAAACAGAAACTTGTTTGAAAAGAAAAAATGAGACGATGCAGCAGCATCCATACCACCATGGTCATCCTTGACCACATCGCCCCTCCCTTAGATATATCTTAAGGGGTAAGTGAACAACTTTTCAAATTTTATTTTAAGATTTTTTAATTTTTTATAAAAAGCAGGACTAATTAACAGGCACACACTACATGTAGTGTAAATTTAAAGTATGAAGCCTACAGGTAAGGAAATCGAATTCTAACCTAACTAGACCACGCTTCAGAAGTCCAAAAATTATTTAAATCAGTAGCATCTACAATAAATGGTGCACCCTCGGACATCAATTTTATATTTCCAGAAAATTGAACAAGGCCTGGATGAGCTGGAATCGTAATTACAGGTCTTCCATTTTGTAAAGAATGGTGAACTGTCAACATTGTACCTGAGCGAGTAGAAGCCTGCGCTACTAAACAAACTTGACCTAAGGCTGCTATAAGACGATTACGATGATAAAAATAAGATTTCCTTATTTGTGAATCATAATCAAATTCAGAAATAAAAGCTCCACCTGCTTCAATAACTTGCTTTTGAATATAATAAAGTTCTTTTGGATAAATCCAACCTAAACCACTTGGAAGAACAACTATTGTTGGTCGACCAGCTTTTAAACTGACTAAATGTGATTTAAAATCGACTCCACGAGCACCCCCACTAACTAACCCAACAGGTTGGTTTTTTAAAAACAGTAACAACTCTGAATTGATCCACTGATCCGTTAAATCATGACAATCACGAGAACCAACAACAGAAATCATTTTTAGATCATTCCAACAAGCACTACCAATATATTCTAAAAACAAAGGTCGCTCGATCATTTGGTTGAAAACTTGAGGGTAATTAAAATCACCAGGGTAAGTAAATTTAACTCCAATACTGATCAATCGCTGAAGATGAAGTAAAGCTTGTTTTAAAACCTGATCTGGAATCGTTACTACTGCGCTGTTTTGATCTATCTGTTCGGTGTTACGATAGTTTTTCATCATTTGTAATGCTTTAAAATAAATGGCTTTATATTCTACAGAAGAACCAGGTATTGAAATCTGTGTACTATTTACGTCAATTTGTTGTTTCATAAAAGTAATGTATACAAAATATATTCCACTTTATTTAAAAACTGGTATAATTTGCTATGATAAAAATAATACTTCTATTTCTATTACTTATATTTTCTTGTATGCTTCCTGCTCAAACAAATCAAAATCTAAAAGAGCTTTCTTTAAAAACTATTATCACTCCTGAAAATTGTAAAAATATAAAAAAATTTTCTATTCAAAAACCTAAGGATATCCTTGATAAAAAAAATCCTATTACATTATTGCTAATTTCAAAGTCTTTAAGAAAATTATTTGTAATAAGTAATGATACCGTCTTATTTTCATTTCATACGGCATTCGGAAGCAAATACGCGAACGGACCAAAAGCCCAAGAAGGTGACATGAAAACTCCAGAAGGAACTTACAATCTTGAAATGAAAAATCCGCAATCAAATTTTTATAAAGCACTGCGCATTAACTACCCCTTAAAATCAGATTTAATTTTTGCCCAGAAAAATAATGTTTCTGCAGGGGGGGATATTATGATCCATGGCATTTCAAATGAAATTGGAGAATTAGGCTTTTCTAAAGCAGTAGCCAGTGTCATCAACTATAACAATTGGACTCAAGGATGTATTGCAATTCGTAACGATGAAATGGATTTATTTTTTAATGAGATTCAAACAAATACAAAGATTGAAATTTGTCCTATTCAGTAATTAGATCACCCAGCTGAATTAAATCACTCATTTGAGTAATTACTCCTATAGCTAAAGTCCCAGCTCTTTGTAAAACTTTTATTTGACCAATGTTTTTACCAAATTGATCTGAATAAATGACTCCAGTGCCACCTTCAGCAATATTTAAACTTTCTGCGTTTAAAACTATAAATTGGTTTTCAGCAAAATACTGTTGGGAATTATATTCAAATCCGTCGATAATTTGAGTGTTTCCAGATATGATTTCTGTTGGCTGTTCAACTGCTGTTATTTTTTCTTCTGAAACCAAGAGTGTCTCGGTGTCCATTAAATCACTGCAACTTGATATTCTTAATTCGTTTTTCTCGCCAGAGACAACAACTTCACCGAGCACTTTGTATTTCAAAGTCGATTTCAAATAAACAGATTGATTATTTAATTGCTTAACTAAAAAATATTTACCTTCTACTGACGACAGGTTTACTTTTTCGATCGAACCAACATATTGATTTTCTCGACAAATAAAACCGCTGAGATTTTTTTTGGGTACACTAAAATCTGAAGTCATTTCTTTAGATGTCAAAATATATGAATTCACAAAATCTATCTCATCATTACGCTGAATATCTCTAATTTCAAATATAGTCTTTTTTTCATCTTTAAAAAAATACCGATTGTTCTTAGTCAGTGGTAAACTTTCAGGAATTTCAGTTGGAAAATTATTTTTTTCAACTTGTGAAACATTTGATATCAACTCAGTTCTTGATTCTGTGTTTTGTCGATAATAAAGCGGATCATTTTTGGCTCGTGATCCCAAAGATATCGTAGGGGCAAAACGGGCATCGCCAGAATGAAAAAAAATTTTCATGCCAGGATAAATAAAATGAGGATTTAAAATATCATTTCGATTCACTGCCCAGACTTTTGGCCAAAACTGACTGTCCCCAAATAAGACCTTACTGATTGTAAACAGAGTATCATTTTTGTGGACTTCGTAGACGTTTACTTTTTGTTGACTGGATGCTTGTGACCACTTTAACTCAGAAGTTGGCTCAATGTTAAATTTTTTGTATCTTGAATTTAAATTGAGTTCTAATTTTAGCTCTGGATCATCGTTATTTGTGACTACTTTAGATTTTTTTGTTTTATTTTTTTTTCTTACTTTTGGCTTAACTTGAGAAATTTGATTTTCTTTTAATTCTTCTGATTTTTTATCTTTGTTGCTTTTTATATTTATTATTTTTTTCTTCTTCACCTTAACTTTGTCATCGATAATATCTTTAATGTTATCGAGAACTATTTCATCTCCGTCTTTAATATTTTCTTTTTTCGAAGGTAGTGGATCCAATGGATCAGGATTAACCACAAAAGGACTGCTAGCCTTTGTAGCTTCATTCAATTCAGATTCAGATATCTGAGCCTGAATCGAGCCTAAAGGAAGAAATATTAAAATAAAGATGAATGAATGAATTGTCATTATTCTTTATTTAGTTTGATTCTTTGTTTGACTGTTTAATCCTGCAGAAGATTTTTTCATAATTTTATTAAACTGACTGACCTTTTTTTGGTTGTACGCTGCTTGTTCCGTTAGACCCATTTCTTGATAAAGTGATGCTTTTTCTGTTAATGCCAACTTTGCTTCTTGAGTTCTTCCATAATATTTTAAAATAAAATTAAATCGCTTTATTGCTAAAATATAATTTTTTTCTTGCCGACTTTGCCTTGCAAGAAGAAGTGCTTTTTGAGCAGATGCAATTATTTTTGCTGGAACCAATCGCTTTTCTGACATCGTATTTATTTGATTCTTTTGCATTTTTTTTGTTCCTGTTAACTGCTCATAAACAGATTTAGAAGGAATAGCTCCTTGGGCTAACAGCACAAAAAATGAACTAAATACAATAAGTAACTTTTTCATTCAAACCTCGTTGTTAAAAAATAAAATAAATCTTTCATTTATGACTTTAATTTACCTTATTTTTCACTCTGGTCACAGTAGTTATCCACATAAATTGTTTATAACTTAGGTTTTTAGACTTAAGACCCGTTAATATTCAAGGTTTTAGCTGAATGCAGAAAAGATAAACAGTGTTAACTACTTGATATTTATATATTTAAACAAATTTGCAACTGAGTCTTAAATTTTATTTTAAAATTCTTACAAATTCTGTTTGGCTTTGTTTTTGCGACTACCATGTATGCTACTTATTTTGGTATTTATAATTCTAATTTTTACTCTAACTTTAGGACGTATTTCATTTTTAGTTCCGCTCTTTGACTCAAGCTTATGGTTACATGATCTTTGTTTAAATATTTTACCTTCGAATTCAAATAGTTTAGCCGAATTGTCTGCCTTAACTTGCGGGCAAAGCTTTAGTAACAATAGTGATTACAAACTTTACATATCTAGCGGCCTCATACACTTATTTGTGGTTTCTGGTTCACATTTAAATCTTATGAGTCAGTTCTTAAATTATTTTATTAAACCTAGTGCGATTAAAATAACTTTACTATTTATCTACTGTGCGATTTGTTTATTAAATCCACCAGTAGTAAGAAGTTTTTTTGCACTGCTTATTCATGAAATTATTGCTAAAAATTTTGAAAATAACTATTGGCCTAAGCACTACTGTTTACTGCTAGCCGGACTTTTATCAATTGCTTTTCATTCTGATTGGGTAAATTCAATGAGTTTACAAATGAGTTGGCTAGCAGCTTTAAATTTTCAACTTTATGAGCAAAAAATGAATTGGTTTCCGTCAATAATTAAACAGTTTTTATTTTATATTCTATTTTTTTTCTGTTATTCACTTTTTGGCTTCAGTTCTCCGCTAGTAATTCTAATTTGCTTTGCATTAACTCCATTTTTAGAAAAATTTTTATTTCCACTTTCGATAATAGTAGCTTTATTTCATCCAGCAGAACCCCTATTTAATTGGACAATTTTAAGTCTGAAATGGTTTTTAGAAAAACTTCCACTCAGTTTCGAAATGGAGCAAATACAAGGCCTATGGAATAGCTCAAGTGTTATAAATCTCAATTGGATTATTATTCTTATGATTCATTTAATTTTATTTATTAAAAAACCACGGAGTTAAAAGTGTTTAAACTTAATATTTTTTTTATCGTTTCAATCTATCCATTGATTTCAATGTCTCCAACTCTTATAAACTATTTAGTCATTAGAAATGTTGGACAAGGACAATGGGTCAGTCACGTCACTAATACTGCTTGCGATCATTTCGATTTTGGCGGAGAAAATTACAAACTAAAAACTTTAAAAAAAAAATATCTTCAAGACTGTTCAAAAAAATATAACCGATTAATGTTAAGCCATGCCGATTATGATCATTATTCATTTTTTAAAATTATTACTAAAAACAGTCTTGGCACTTGTTGGCTTTACAAACCATCAGTTTTGCCATTTGAAATAAAAATTTCAGATTATAAATTTTGTAAAAAAACTACAGAAATTAAATTAATAAAAGTTAACTTATCTGCAAAAAATAAAAATGACCAGTCACCTATTTTTAAGTTTAATCAATTGCTTCTACAAGGGGATGCCTCACAAAGTGTTGAAAAGAAATTATTCAGTAAAAACTTTTTCGATGATTCTATAAAATCGATGATAGTTGGTCATCATGGCAGTCGAACAAGCACCAGTATTGAAATGCTTGAAAGCTTAAAATCACTCAAAGCGGCTTATGTCAGCGCTAGATATGCAAAATACCAACATCCCCATCAAGAGACATTGGCAAAATTTAAACAATATCACATTCCCGTACTAAAAACAGAAGACTGGGGAAATATTATTCTGCTTTTATAAAACCAGCGCCACAATTGAGCTTAACTTGGCCACTTGTTGTTAAATTATTTAGATACAAAATTGAGTCTGTTTCACCTTCAAGAGCAGTTCCTAATCGGTCAAAAGCACGTTCAGAATCAGCCAAGTGATTTGTTCCTAAACTTGTCTCATCAAACCAATGGGTATTAAAATCAACTGGTTGGTTTTGTTCAATAGACTGATTGTTATACCATTGATCTTTTCTTAGTTTGAAAACAAACATCCAATGTTTACAACCATCAGCAGGTGAATTGACTGTAATACCAGGAGCTGTAAAAGCATCCGAAGCACTCATTTCGTAACTGCTGGCAACAAATGGAGAATAGGCTTCTGTTTTTTCTGGCCCAACTTGATCATTGTATCCGCTTGCATACCAATCAGTGTGTCTATTAACTGAATTACGCAATTTTTCAAAAGCCATTTCTTTATTTGGCGCAACTGTTCCTAATCCAGTAATCTGATTAAAGCCTAAATCTGATTGTTTCCAGAACTGATTTTTATTCTGCATCCATGAAGGCATTACTTTTTCTGTCGTTTCAAGTTCAGATTTATGATCAAATAAAGAATCTAGTTTATCGTAGTTAGGAATGATTGTTACATT
>JAYUJM010000102.1:0-5593 GCA_043765175.1 Pseudobdellovibrionaceae bacterium
CTACTGCTTTTTTGTTTCCAATTATTTTCAAATCAGAAAATTGAATACAGTATTTTACTGCATTATTGTTTGTATAAATTCTAAAGACTTTTTTGCCAGATAATTCATGAAAACAAAATACTTTAACAACTTTATTTTGGATTTTAAACTGGCCAACTTTCTGCCGATTTATAACCCACCAATTTTCATATCCTTCGCCAAATTTTAAATTTTCCAACAACTTAATTCCATCTTGATTGTGCCAATATTTATTTAGGCACTTTCTATTTTCAATGATCCAGTTAATTACTGATACGCTGTCTTTTTGATATGTTTTTGCAAATGCTTTTGGCTTCAGACCTATTGAAAACGGAATAGCCTTTTTAATTGAAGACTTTAGCTTGTTATTTGGGAAAGCTACAAGAATATGAGGCTTTTGGTCGCTTTGCTTTCGGCTAACCAGCCACACCCGAGTACCATCACAAAATGGCATCTGCACGAAGCTTAGTTCAAAAAAAGTTTCGTTTAAATTTTGTGCCATAGAAAATTTTTTGAACATAAGTTATAAATTGACAAATTTTTTGAATTTTGAAAGATAAAAGCCGTTTTACTTCCGCGAGAGGTCCTTGCGACATCATGAAAATATCATCTTTTTTCATCAACACACTCATTTGCATCAAATAAGCCTTAAAATAACACAATAGTAATTTCTACGAATAAATGCATTCGTTTTGTCATTTTATTTATAATCTTCAAATTTTTTATCTTCATTAGCTTTTCGTGCTTTGCTTGCCTCAACAAGCTCATTGTGTCTTTTCCCACATTCCAACTCACACTTTTTCTTATCTTTGTAGAAATAAAAAATTTCTTCGGCCGTATTGTTGCCCGGAGATTTTATAATTTTGATACTTTGTAAGTTACCATTTTTATCACGAACTTCGTTGGCTTTTTCATAGGGAGTATACATCTCTTCGAGCCACTTCATTTTATCACCAGGAGCTTTTGATTTAAAGCACTCATCACACTCTTCTCGAACTTTGCTTTCTGCACATCCAAACCATTCATCTGCTGCAAAAGCAATATTTGAAACTAAGGTTAAAAGTATAATTATTTGTTTCATTTTCTTTATCTCCTGTTTTAGTTAATTTTCAATCCGATCATTTCTCTAATCATATTTTTCCACATCGAATTATTTGAATCTAAAAATTTATGAAAGACTTCATCAATATTAAAGTGGTGCGTTAGTCCTTCATGTTGGAGATTTTTATCTCTTGAGAAATAAATCGTTAGCCCAGTTCCTCTTGCAAACTTAACCAAATCTTTTACCTTATGTATTGCCTCCGCTGAGTAAGTAACCTGGGCATAGACTTTGTTGCCGGATTTAGATCTTCCATATATGTCAATTGCGGGCATCGTCTTTCCAGTACGGAGAAGCGCATAATCCAATCTAATACTTTCTGGAACCATTTCAGACTTTAAAAATGCTTCACACATTAACTCGATTGATGACGGGTGCATAAAGTCTACAGACAACTCTAAGGATTCACCTAAGTAAATATGTTTGATAAGCTGACTAAAACTTCTTCCCGTTGAACATACGGTTGTATACGGAGGTCTAATTGCTGCCAATAACGGGAAATCTCCATAATAGCAAATTTTGGGTTCACTAAATTCAATGGTTTTAAAAATTAAATCACCGTCTGTGCTTTTGATTGTTAACGGTTTTAAATTAGTTCCTGGTTTGACTTTTGCGATTACAAAACTTGAAGAATCACCATACTCAGCAGCGATGAGACAACCAGTTTTGCTAATAGCATGGAATGCATTGAAGGCCTGCGTTAACCCTCTAGATTGTTCTGAATAATTTTCTACATCTTCATAATATTCATTCAGAAAATGGTATGCGATTAAATTGTTTTCTTTCAGTGTTTTTGTAACACCATCGCCGCCACTTAAATTATGTCTTGCAAAATAAACATCCATACCAATCCTAACAAAATTATATTTTCTGATTGAATGGAATATTTTGATTTTTATAAGTGATTTTGTATAGTCTCGATCTGATTTATCATCCGTATACGATGACTTAAGCTATAAATAATTAAACCTATTTAGGACTTACTCTTTTGATGGTGATCTCATAAAGACCTGTGTGAATTTCAGATTTATCGAGAAGCTGAGTTAATGAAGATTTAGGGTCTTCTGCACCATATAATAAGAAGTGAATTGAAACATCTAAGATACCAGCAATGTTCTTAAGAACTTCAGGATTTCTGGGCATTCTGCCGCCTTTGCCAACCCACTCATGCACAGTCTTAGCTGGAACCTCAAGATGCTTGGCAAGAGCAGAGACGCTAAAGCGCCGCTCCTTCATTAGTTTTTCAAGATTTTCACCAAATGATTTACTAGCCATAACTCCATTGTTCATCAAATTTGGATGAACAATTAGGACTAGCTGATATGTCAGACTAAATTCTGATTATTCATCCGTTTATACCAAGTTGTGTAATTTGAACCGCACTCTTAACTTCTATTTTGCGTTCGCATTTTATGTGCTCACAAAACAATCCAAGCGTAGCGCAAAAAGAACTTAACCAGCCTTGGTTTTGAGTGCGCTCGCAATGACTCGTGAAACCACTCCCAGCGGAGCTCCGGTTTCTTTAGCGATGCTTCTAAAACTCATTCCAGTATTTCTTAATTCAATTATTTTATTTGGATTATGTTTTTGTGGTCTTCCAAGCACGACGCCATTTTCGCGCGCCCAACGTAAAGAGGCTCGGACCCTATCCTGAATGAGCGATTTTTCGAACTCCGCCATTGCCGAAATTAGGTGAAAATGTAGCTTCCCACTTGGCGAATTAAAGTCAATATTATCGTCAAGTGACACAAGACTGATCTTTCTATATTGAAGTTCTGTCACAGTCGAAACAATTTCTGATACTGATCTAAAAAGTCTATCGAGTTTTTTAATGATCAAAATATCAAATTCTTTTTTTCCTGCTCGCTTTATAAGATCCTTTAATCCAGGGCGATCTGTCGTGCTTCCCGAAAACCCATGATCTTCAATAATATCGACCAAGGTCCAGCCCTCGTTTCTTTCAACAAATTTTTTGAGCTCATCGGTTTGAATTTTAGGGTTTTGATCGACTGTAGACACACGAGAATAAATTATTACACGCATTTTCACCTCTATTTCCAGCGCAAAGACCAAAAAAATTTTTGATCCGAATAGTGAGAATGACAAGCGAAATGATTAAATCCAGAATAAGCTATGAAGCACCACTTAAATAAACTTTTTGAGTCAAAAAATATATCGCTGTTTAAGATAATTTACGCAAAGGTTTCCAAAACAGATGATGTGCTCAAACCAAAATTTGATGAGAAAAACTTGGCATTCTACTACGATAACTATGAAGCTAAGTTAATTTGGCAATTTGTCAGACGTAATAAATACTATGTTGATCTTTGGAGTAGATACGAAGATACCGAAAGCATCATCGAAAAATTAGCGTTTAAAAAGCAAATATACACTAGATTTCTCCTGCCAAGCCCTATATCCCCAATGAGTCTTTTGCCAAAAGTTAAGTTTATTTACTTTCCATTCATACGAGGAAACTCTAATAATTTAGGACTGCTGCCCAATGAAATATTTAACATAAATCTAGCAGAAAAAGTTCTAAATAAATTAGGCGTGCAACATGTAAATTTTAATAAATTTCCAAATGGATTTTATCAATACAAAAGCAAACGAGAACTAATCAAATTTGCAGTTTGTTCAACACTAAAAGAAGAACTTGGCGTTATTCCAAATGCTAAATATATTTCATGGGCTTTAAACGAAAAAATCTTCAAACTTAAAAAGCTAAAGAACATTAACGCAAATCAACTTAAGTTATTTAAGACGTCATTTGCAAAAATAAGCGCACAAGCCCCACTAGTATTTTTCGATTAGGGCTGAAAATCCAGCCTTAATCTGATTCGCTTGCTGTGTAATATTAAAAAAGTGTATAGCTCCACCCAACAGAGGAGTTGTGCATGTGTCCAAAAATTATTTTTTCAAATGAGAGTGGAATTATAGTTTCATTGCTTTTAAAAAGTTTGTTCATATATGACAAGCAGGGAAACTATGGAATATTAATCGTTTCGGATTTTATAAGTTGGCGTGAAGAGAAAGAAAAATTTATTCTCTTTCTAGCTGAAAAAAACATCAATCCAGAAAATGTGCATATTAAATTTTTGCCGAGATGTTTTATAAAAGAATTGTTAAACTTTAGCAATCACGGAAAAGCACTTTCGCTTTTAAGAAGTTTTAAATTAACTTCATCAGAACTATTAAATAAATTAACTTCATCATTTATCCAATTTGTACACATATCCGATTACAGACCTTCCACACGAAATGATCTATTTAGCTGGTATTATAAATACATACTCTATTATTGGAGTTTAGTCTCTTCAAGCGAGTCGTTAAAGTTTGAAAAATTTGAAGCGCAGTACGCTTCTGATTTCATAAAAATTATTAGTAAAGATGGTTATTTAGTGTCTCTGCATTATCTTGAAAGAAAAGTTTACTTATTTTCTAAAGAAATGGTGACCGCCGATGTCGAAGAAATAAAGCGCATTGGCATCGAAAATAAATATGAGATTATAAATAGAGTACTCAGTTCAGATGCATACGAAAATCAAATTTTTGATCTAAGCTATAATAATTTTTCAATGATACGTAATTCTGAAAATATCGATAGAGCTTTATTATACCAAATCGTTAGTAATGATGAAAAAAGCCTTCCGCTTAATGAATTAAATTTTCTTAAGACTTGGAAGAGCAAATACAATTTATCAAGGCAGTTTTCATGTAGCTAATTTAAACCATTGTCAGTCGCAATTTTAACAGGCAAAAGAATTTTTCGTCTCGGGAATCCATGAAGACTTTGATTCTAGAGCAACTTGGAGTATCTGTACTTAATCCGTCGTAAGATTAACTTCGCAGATTTCTTCCAAACAATCAAACAAAAATTCAGAAGGCTCGCATGATGCGAGTTTTCGGTTTTCTATTATTTTTGGAGAAAAAATGAACATCGAAATATTTAAAAAATATATTCAACACAACTTAAAACTTGTGAAATTACATGGCCTAGTTAGTGCTGGCGTTTGCAGTTGTTCTGCTGGAGCAAATTGCAAGCATAAAGGCAAGCATCCAATTGCAGAAAAATACAAATTAGATTTAATTACTACCGAGCAGCAACTCACAGATCATTTCACAAAATACAGTAAGTCGAATTTAGCTGTGTGTACAAGTGAAGATGAAAATTTAGTAATCCTTGATTATGATAAAAAGCATGGTGGTCTTGAAACATTCGATAAAATAAAAGATAAATTTGAAACAAATTTCAAAACTGTAACAGTAAACACTGGTGGTGGCGGGCTACATCAATACTTTAGAATTTCAGCCAAAGTAAAAAAGTCACTATTTTTTAATTCAAAAGAATTTCCGGGTCTTGATATTTTAAAAAATCATAACGCTGTTGCGGCAGGTTCAACTCACTTTTCTGGGAATGAGTATAACTTTGCTGATGGCATGTCTTTAGACAATGTGTCAATTGCGGAAATGCCG
>JAYUJM010000103.1:0-22169 GCA_043765175.1 Pseudobdellovibrionaceae bacterium
ATGCTCTATCCAGCTGAGCTACGGAACCATTTGGATTTAAATGATCTTAGAAGTTATCAAAAAAAAAATGGTTTGTTAAGATCTTTTAAAGATTTTTTGCTGTAAAAAAGCGCATAATGAAACTCCAGATAGGATCACGTACCAAATCACTAGAAGCCAAACCAGAAATATCGGAAATGAGACTAATGATCCATAGATTTTATTTTGCTTAAACACCCTTATAGCCATCCAAAGAAATGATTTTTGAACAATGGATAAACAAAAACTAGCGCTCACAGCAGCGATCAATGAGCAAATAAAATTCACTTTTGTCTGCGGGATAAACGTATATAAAACCCAAAGAATAAATGATCCGTAAATAAAAAACAAAAAATTTTTTTCCGAGGAATGACTCAGAAAATTCACATAATCAATTGATTTCAATGTACTTAATACTAATAAAACAATGGGTGTGCTCAAAAGTAAGGTCCAATAAAGTCCTGTGCGTTTCCAAAAACTTTTTTTCATTTTCAGATGCCAAATTTTATTAAAAGCGTAATCAATATTTTTAAGTAAGCCTAATGAAGATATCACTAAAAATAATGCCCCAGTCCATCCTAAAGTTGAGAAATGCACGTTCGTAATTGTATTTTTTAAATACTTTGTCACAGTGACCCCTGTAGCTTCTTTCATAGATTCAAAAATTAATGATTCCACTTGCGGGTAAATTGTTTCAAACATCCCAAAGGATTGAAAAAAAGAAAGTGTTACAATTAGAAAAGGAATCAATGATAATAAAGTTGAAAAAGCTAAGCTTGATGCAGAAAAACGAATTTCGTTAAATTCTTCAGAAAGTTTTTTTATAAAAAATTTCAGCATAATCAGGCATTGCTCTGTTCTGTTTTTAGCCAAAATTTTTGATCTACTTTAAAATCGTCTTTATCTGGTTTGACCATGGCGATATCACAGTAAGGATCATGTTCAAAAAAATAATATGTTTTTTTCTGAATAGAGCGTTCTAAAAGAATTTTTTTTTCTTCCATGAGCAATAAAGGATTTAAATCATATCCCATTATCCACGCAAGCCTTACGTGTGTTGCTGTTGGGATGACATCGCCACAGTAAATGATTTGCTGATGGTCATCGGCAATAATTACGGCCTGATGTCCGATCGTGTGGCCGTTAGAAACTTGAAAAGAAATATGTGGTAAATTTTCATGTTTAGATTTATTAAGTAAAATTAAACACTGATTTTCAATCAGAGGTTTATAATTATTTTCTAAGTAACTGGCCTTTTCGCGCTTATTTGGATTCTTTGCTGTTTCTAAATTTGTAGTTTGCAGATAATATTTGGCATTTTTAAAAGCGGGCTTGATTTCATTTTCTACAACACTCGTAGCGCCTCCAGCATGGTCAAAGTGCAAATGTGTTAAAACTACATCTGTAATATCATCAGTTGTTAAATGTAAACGCTGTAATGATTTTGTAAGTGAGTTTTCAGATTCAGTTAAATTATACATTTTTGAAAAACTATTTCCCAATTTTTCTCCGTATTTAGCTATAAAATCAGAACCATTACCTGTATCAATCAGAATTTTTTTATTTTTTGAAACTAACAATAAAGCGCGTGCTTCCATTTTTATTCGATTTTGTTCATCTGCAGGATTTGTTTTTTCCCATAAAATTTTAGGAACTGTTCCAAACATGGCTCCGCCGTCTAGACCGAATTCACCAGTAGGTACGGGGTATATATCATAGCCAGCAATTTTTAATGAAATAGTTTCTTGTAAGGTATCCAGTATCATGACTGTGAACTTTCACGATTATTTTCTAATTCTGATTCCAATTCTGATTCAGTGCTATCATCGTCATCTGTTACTTCTGAACTGATATTTTCTGGAACAACATCTGGATCAATAGTTTTGACCCATTTTAAATAATTAGCATAAACTAATTTGATATCAGAAGTCGGAGGCTGAATCGGCCCGATATGTACGGTAAGCTTTCCAGGCTTTGCGAAGATGGCGCCCTTTGGCCAAAGTCGAAGATTTCCGTCAATGTATAAAAATAAAATTGGAGTCTGTGTTTTTTCAGCAAAAATGCTGACTCCGCGTTTGAATTCATTCACTTTGCCATCTTTTGAACGGGTTCCCTCTGGAAAAATAATCAGCCACATGCGATCCAACTCGCGAAGTAAAGTCATAATCAACTGAACGGCTTCACCTTTTTTATCTTTACGATCAATTGGAATAGCACCTAAACAATGCTGCGAAAAAAAAGTAAATAACATATTTGAAAAAAAATAATCTTTAGCGGCAGCTATATATAAATCAAACCAGTGTCGTCTGGGGATGCATGCTGCTATAGAAGTCGCATCTAAATGAGAAGCATGATTTGAAATAATAATTAATTTTTTATGAGTTTTATAAAGTTCATTAAACGATCCGCCAGTCACATGCAAGCGAATGTACATTGAATAAAACCAGTTTTTTAAAATCAAAGACCAAATAAAGCGAACCATACGACTAAATAAATCGTAGTGATGAGTAAAAAGCGGAAGATGCTTTAGATGTACTGGAAGTTTTGTCCATTGATCATTTTCATAATTCCATTCTTTCATCTTAAACCTACTTTAGCGCCAACATAACAAAGTAAAAAATCGGGGCAACAAAAATAAGTCGATCCATACGTTGTAAAAAATCGCCTCGTCCAATAATAAATGGTCCTACAGCTTTAACTCCTGCATCTTTTCTGACGACAGCCATGACAAGATCGCCCACAAGCCCGCCAAGCGAAGCTAAAACCCCAGAGGCCAGCCAATAGCGATCGCTGCGATCTGGCAGTAGATGTCGCATGCCGTAAGCTAGCGCTAGGGTTAAGATAATTGATGTTAATGTACTGAGTAGTGTGCGACGAGAATTCAATTTCGGTAAAAATTTGTCACCGCGAAAATAACCACTGATGGCTAAATTTGTGTTATCACAAAATTCAGTGAGTATAATTAAATACATCACTTGATAAATTCCATTTTCAAAATTTAAAATAAGACCTAAATGTAAAAATGACCAGCCCAGAAAAATGAAACCCAGAAGTGTTAATGAAATATATTGGATCATATTTTTATAATCTTTTTGAAAAAGAGGAACAAAACAACAAAGGCCTAAAACAATCATTGGCATTTCATTAAAATAAGTAAGATTGTCGTAATAACTGCATAGACCCAATCCAATAATTCCTAAATAGCAAATTAAAACAAATGCAGTTTTATGAAACATGCCCATCAGTTGAAAGAAAACCTTAGCACCGAAAATAGCCACTAAAGTTAATAAAATGATAGGTGCCGGTGAGCCCAATCCCATCAATAAAAACATCACCGGAGCAAAAACAATCCAACTTTTTAAAGAGGCCCAGGCCACCATTGAGTATTGATTTTTACTGCGAAGTAAAAAATTAATAATAGCTGCTAAAAATATGACCCCAAGAACAATAAGTACAGTTTGTTGATAAACGGGGCTCATCCAATTGGCAGTGCTAATTATTTGATTATTCATAAGTTATGTTATAGTCCTTAATTTTTTTATAAAGATTAGATTTTGAAATTTTAATTGTTTCTGCAACGAGGTCTAAATTTTTTTCTTGTAACAAATGAAATTCAATAAATTTCTTTTCAGCATGAGCAATGTATTCACTTAATGTAAATTTAAAATCATTTGATTCATTTGTTGGGCTCACGTCTTTTGGTAAAACACGAATGACATCTTCGTTTGTAATAAATGGCAGTGGAGCTAATAAGGTAATTTGTTCACAAACTCGTTTAAGTTCACGAATATTTCCAGGCCAAGAATATAATGATAATGTTTTTAATGCCTCTGGCGTCCATGTTTTATTACGTTTTGGTTTCTCTAGTTCTATAAAATACGTAGCTAATTCGATAATATCGTCCACTCTGCCATTCAGTGACTGTAGATCAATTTTATGGGCCGATAGCCGGTAATAAAGATCTTCGCGGAATTTCTTTTCTGAAATTAATTGGTTTAAATTTTCATTACTAGCACTTATGACTCGAGTGTTAATCCACTGGTTTTCTTTAGCGCCTAATTTTCGGATTTCACCAGTTTCTAAAAATCGTAAAAGTTTAGCCTGTTGAGATAATGGTAAGGCTTCAATTTCATCTAAAAATAAATCTCCACCATGTGCAGCTTCAATAAGTCCTATTTTGTTTTGATCCGCACCTGTGAAAGCACCTTTAACATGACCAAATAGTTCAGATTCAAATAAATTTTCAGTAATAGCCGAACAGTTAATCGTCACAAAAGGGATTTGACCTTCTTGTTGATTGAGTAAAACGGCACTGACTTCTTTGCCTGTTCCAGTTTCTCCCTGAATAAGAATCGGATTTTTTTCTGATTTCAATGAAGCAATTTTTTTTCGAAGTGATTCAGTATAGTCAGACAGGCCTATTAATTTGACTTTGGATGTGGTTTTAGAAGAATTTAATTGTCGAATTTGCCAATAGGCTAAAATTTTTGATAAAACTAAAGTGACTTCATCTGGACTTAATGGTTTAGCCAAAAAACGTTGAGCTCCAGCTTTAATTGACATTTCCATATTCTGACGATTTAAATTTCCTGACATAGAAATAATTTCAGTTTGAGGATTTTTTTTAATTAATTTTTCAATCAATTTTGGTCCATCAGGAATCTGATTTTGTTCAGTTTTAATATGCATATCCACAAGGGCTGCGTGAAAAAATACATGATCTGGAATAAGGTCTGGATTTTGAGTAACATAAACTTTAAAATCATTCGGAACAAGTAGCTTAAGAGCTGTTATTAAATGAGGATCGTCCTCGGCAATAAGTAAATTAAGTTGTGAGGTCATATAAAGGTCCTCGGCTGATGTGTGAAAACTTTGTCTAATCCTATTGTGAGTGATACCCTTATTTTATGTCAAAGTTAAAAATTTTACTCGCTGAAGGAATTCATTCGATAGCTCAAACAAAATTGATCAGTGAAGGTTTTCAAGTCGACTCAATACCTCATGCGCCCAGTGAATCTGAGTACTTAAAACTTTTACCGCAATATGATGTATTAGGAATTCGATCGAAATCAAATTTAACTGCTGAAATACTAGAAAAAAATAAACATCTATTAACTATTGGTGCATTTTGTATTGGGACAAATCAAATTAATTTAGAGACTGCAGCAAAAAATGGAATTCCTGTTTTTAATGCGCCACACAGTAATACTCGATCTGTGGCAGAGCTTGTCATTTGTGAAATGATTGCATTATCTCGGCAACTTGCAGATCGAAGTCAGTTAGCTCACGAGGGCGAGTGGATGAAATCAGCTGATGGTTCTCGTGAAATTCGTGGAAAAACTATTGGTATTGTTGGCTACGGACACATTGGAAGTCAGGTCAGCATATTGGCTGAATCCCTGGGGATGAAAGTTATTTTTTTTGATGTCATTAAAAAATTACCTTTAGGCAATGCACAGACAAAAAATAAATTTGAGGAACTTCTAGCGGAATCTGATTTCGTCACTTTGCATGTTCCTGAAAACACATCAACAAAAAATATGATCGGAAGATCAGAACTTGAGTTGATGAAAAAAGGCAGTTATTTAATAAATGCTTCACGCGGAACAGTCGTAGTTGTTGAAGATTTAGTTCATGCTTTAAAAAATGATCACCTTTCAGGTTGTGCTATTGATGTTTTTCCAACTGAGCCTGCTTCTAACAAAGAAAAATTTTCTACACCACTGCAAGGTTTGAAAAATGTTATTTTAACCCCGCATATTGGTGGGAGCACCGAAGAGGCTCAATTGGCTATCGGTCTTGAAGTGGCAGAAAGTTTTCGTAAATTTTTACAGCAGGGAACTACAGCGTGGTCGGTGAATTTTCCACAAATTGAAATGTTAGCAAAAAAAAATGTGACTCGAATTTTAAACGTGCACCATAATGCACCTGGTGTTTTAAGCGAACTTAATTCTTATATTTCAGCAGCAGGTGCAAATATACAAGCGCAATTTTTATCAACAAACTCAGATATTGGTTATATGGTCGTTGATCTTGAAATGGATCAGTCCCTAATTAGCTCTGAACAATTAGTTTCAGTAATACAAAAATCAAATAAAAGCGTAAAAACACGATTAGTTATTTAAAAAATTTTGCCTGGGTTAATAATTCCATTGGGATCAAAAATTTTTTTAATTTCTTTCATAATTTTAATTTCAGATTCTGAACGTGTGTATTTTAAAAAAGATTTTTTAGATAATCCCACGCCATGCTCAGCTGAAATACTCCCGTCATGTTTTTGAACTGTTTGAAAAACTAGTTCGTCAACTTTGCGACATTCAGCTACGAAAATGTCTTTGGTCATGTCAGTTGGACGTAAAATATTAATATGCAAATTACCATCACCAATATGACCAAACCAAACTACCGTCCAATTAGGATAAGCCGAAGTAAATATCTGATTTAAATCCTGCATAAAATCAGGAACTTTAGAAATCGTCACTGAAATATCATTTTTGTAAGGCGAAAATTTAGAAAGTGATTCGCTAATATCTTCGCGGTAGCGCCAAAAAGTTTTTTCTTGAGTTTCAGATTGCGAAATGACTCCGTCTATAATCCAACCTTGTTCAAGAGCATATTCAAAAGTTTTTATAATCTTTTCTTCGCTCTGAGAATCTTTACATTCTAATTCACAAATCACATAAAAATCACTGATGGTCTCGAACGGTCGCGGTAAACCAGTGGAATCTAAAACATAGTTTAAAGCGATATCTGAAAACATTTCATACGCTAAAATGTATTCGTTTTGACGAAAGTAATTAAAAACTTTCATCACAGATGACATTTGATCCAACGCTAACACAAGAACTTTTATTGGCGGTGGTGGAGGAGCTAACTTAATCGTAGCTTCAGTAATTAAACCAAGTGTTCCCTCAGATCCTATAAGTAAATTTTTTAAATCATAACCTGTCGCATTTTTCACAAGGGCATTATTTAAATGCAGAACTTCACCTGTACCTGTGACAACAGTTAAGCCTATGACCCAATCGCGTGTCATGCCGTAACGAACAACTTTTATACCACCGGCATTTGTGGCGATGTTTCCGCCCATTTGTGAAGATCCAGTGGCTGCAAAGTCAACAGGGTAATAAAGATTTTTTTCTAGTGCAAAATTTTGTAAGTCTTCAGTTACTAATCCAGGCTGAATACGTACAGAAGATTCGATTTGATTAAATTCTAAAATTTGATTCATTTTTTCAAAACTTACAATCACTTCAGAATTCGTTGCGCATGCGGCTCCGCTAAGACCAGTTCTTCCGCCAGAGGGCACTAGAGCAATTTTATTTTTTATTGCCCAGAGAACAATTTTTACAACATCTTCAGTGCTTTGTGGAAATAACACAGCCGAAGCAATGATTGTATAATAAGTCGTCCAATCTTTTCCGTAATATTGAAGGGATTCTTGATCAATTTTAATTTGTTCAGGTCGTAATTGAAGTTCAGTTAATTTGGCTTGAACAGTCGTCATGATTTGATTCATAAATTCCTTTTTATATCAAATAATAGATGTTTTTTAAGGCTTTATCTGAGCGTTCGAATTCTGAAATAAGAGTAAATTATACATAGACCCCATCCTGCTGTAGTCAAAAAATAAAGACCTAGTAAATAAAACCAAAGCGGTCCACCAGCAACGGCGTAAATGAGAGTTAGTACTCCAAAAAAAAAGCGAATAAAGCGATCCCACTGAGCCACATTGCAAAGCATAAGTTCAATTAATCTTTTAAAAGTGTTTGTAACTCGCCAGCTTCATACATTTCCATCATGATGTCGCTACCGCCAACTAATTTTTTATTAATATAAAGTTGTGGAATTGTAGGCCAATTTC
Source organism: Pseudobdellovibrionaceae bacterium (assembly GCA_043765175.1). GTDB lineage: Bacteria > Bdellovibrionota > Bdellovibrionia > Bdellovibrionales > Bdellovibrionaceae > Pseudobdellovibrio. The sequence continues at coordinate 7,883 of JAYUJM010000103.1, forward strand.
CGTACTCTTTGATACCTTGCCTGATGGCTTCATTATCCATGACATTAATATCTTTAAACTGCACACCAAGATCCTGCAAAATGGCAGTGGCACGAGCAGAAAACCCGCACATAGGAAACTGCTGAGTTCCTTTCATAAAAAGGACAACTTTATTATTATTTAGTAAATCTTCGATTTGTGTTTTTACTTCTGACATGATTTTTCTCCGTTAGTGAAAGTATTAATTTTTTGATGAAGTTTTTATTGTTAAAGCATGTACTTCGCCAGTTTTAAGCTCAGCGGCAAAAGCAGCCATTACATGTTGATGCTGTTCAATGCGGGATAATCCTCTAAACGCTTTGCTATTAACTGAAACCTGCCAATGATCTGAGGTTCCTGTAAGATCATTCACTTGAATATCTGTTTGAGGATCAGCATCTGTATATGTTACTTGCAATCTTTGCGTCATTTGTTCTATTGTCATATATATGAGTCATAACACTTCAGATCATTTTTGGCAAGAAGCAGGCACCTTATTTAAATGCTTTTTAAAGCTTTTTACTTTGTATACAGGTGTCTACTTTGTACTTCGGGCTTGTTATTTGTATTGGAATCTTAAAAATTTTTCAACATTAGACCAACTTGATTTAATTTCAGCATTTAAACAAGGGCTTCAGTTTGATTTAGTCATTATTGGCCCAGTTGTCTCGCTTTTGATTATTTTTTCTCTTTGGAATATTCTTAATTTAAGTCGTTTTTTCGCTTTTTTACTTTTTATAGTACATTCTGTATTAATAGCTATGAATGTTGGGGATATTGAATTAGTTAATTTTGCTGGACGTCGATTCACTAAAAGCATGCTGACTATTGCCAGTGAGGGTTTTGCAAGTCACTTGATCTATTATGCACCTTTAGTATTATTATTTGTGGTTTTAGTTGTTCTTTTATTTTCAATAACATTTAAAAGTTTAGATTTTGAAACTAAGGCCTCAAATGATACAAAAGCATTCTGGACAATTGTATTAATCGTATTTGCAATTATTACTGGTCGTGGAGGTTTTCAAGAAAAACCAATCAGTTTTATCAATGCAAAAAAAATTCACCATCCTCAAGCGCATCTTTTGGTGTTGAACTCGTCATTTACTTTTCTCAAAAGTTTAACTCAGCCAGTTCTAACCAAGTCACATTTTTTTGAAACTCAAGAAATGCTCAATCAGTTAAATCTAAACAACAGTAATCAAAATGATTCGGCGTTATTTGGTGCTTACAAAAACAAAAATGTAATTGTAATCATTATTGAAAGTCTATCTTCTGATTATGTGACAGAAAAATACACACCATTTTTATACAGTTTATCTCAAAAAGCTTTAGCTTTTAAACCAGCTTTTGCAAATGGTCGAAGATCTGTAGAAGGCGTGGCTGCGGTTTTAGCGGGCGTGCCAGCGCTTATGGAAGAATTTTTTGTGAACTCTGAATTTTCTGCTAATCAATTTGTTGGCCTAGGGACCGAGCTTAAAAATCAAAACTATGAAACAAGTTTTTTTCATGGTGGTTATAATGGAACTATGCGATTTGATTCGTTTACTCGCTCGGCTGGATTTGATAAATACCACGGTAAAAATGAATATATTGATAAAACTTTAAATCGACAAGATGACGATCAAACTTGGGGTATTTTTGATGAACCCTTTCTTCAGTATGCATGTCAAGAAATAGCATTTATGAAACCTCCCTTTGCATCTGTCATGTTTACTTTGAGTTCTCATACGCCTTATAAACTGCCAGAAAAATTTCAGCCAGTTTTACAACGTGCAAATTTAGCATTAGAGCCTGATTTGTTAAAATCTATTCATTATACTGATTTTGCACTTAAAAACTTTTTTGAATGCGCTCGAAAACAAAAATATTATTCAGATACATTGTTTGTTATTACAGCTGATCACACTGGCCCACTCGTTATGGGAACAAAAGAGCAGCAAACTTCAATTCGAAAAAACTATGAAATTCCAATATTATTTTATTCCTCTGATCCTTTAAATCTTAAAAAAATAAATTCGATTCAATTCGTTCAACAAATTGATATTTTACCTAGTGTTTTAGATTTACTTGGAGTTCATCAATTGAAAAAAAATCATTTAGCCAGATCTATAATTGCAGAATCAAATTCTGAAAAATCTATCGTTGTATATGCTGATAGTAAATATGAATTGTTTTCGTTATCAAAATTAACAGACGAACAAAAACAAAATAAAATAAAAGCAACAAGACAATATTTTAGCGAAGGCTTATTTGATAATCGACTTTATTTTCCTATTAATTATTCTGGACAAAATGGACAGTAGAAATGTCTGAAGATATTTATTTTACTCCAGCCAGCGAGGCCCATCGAAAAAAAGAAAAAGCTAAAGCTAAAGAACTTCGCGAATCCATTTGGTGGCGACAAGTGTTAGGTAAAGGCAAATGCTATCACTGTGAAAATCAGTTTAAAACTGCAGATTTAACCATGGATCATCTGATTCCAATAGTTCGCGGGGGAAAGTCTGATAAAAAAAATTGCGTGCCTTCGTGCAAGGATTGCAATACTAAAAAAGGCTATAAAACACGCTCTGAATTAGCCATGGAAGAATTGAAAAAATAAATTTTTGTAAAAGTCTAAAGTTTTTTTGCAGTCTCAATCTGAGTCGCTAATTTTTTTATGTAACGATCTGTGCGTACTTTCAATTCCTTGGGTTGTTTAAATTCCCCTAGAAATTTTTCTGAAGTTGTGATAGTTGTTTGTAAATCATTTCGATCTAAATCAGCCTTTGTTGACTTAAAAGTTGTTATTCCAATTTCTAAAGCGCGCTCAAATGATCTTAATTTATTATCGCCGTATGATTTTTCAATTGATTTTTTGATCATGTCTTTAGCCGTGCCAAATTTTTTATTTTCTAACTGTAACTGTGCTGCTTGGTAATAAAAAGTAAATTCATCTGGGTAAAGCGAAATCATTTTATTTATGATGTTTTCAGCCTCTTCCGTTTTACCTGATTTCGCTAAGTAATAAACATAGGTCAAATTTAAACCCCGTGAATTTTCGCCGTATTTAGTGAGTGTTTTTTTATAAGAGTCTGCAGCCATGCCATAATATACTTTTTGCAAGGCTTCATTTTTTTCAGCTTCACCTAAATCGGCACCCATACCGTAAATGTCACCTTCGCTGTAGGATTCATTATCAACAAAAAGTGTTGCAGGATTAACTCGCGACAGCATTTCATCAAGAATTTCTTTTTTAGGTTTAATGTTATAAGCAGCAATAAGATCTGAAAGTGTTAAATTTTTTCTTTTGTCGAAAGCTTCTATAAGGATTTTTTTAGATTCTTTTTTGTCGGCTAAATCTTTATCTTTTTGTGATTCATAAGAAAGCTTTGAAATTTTCAAACTGATATCTTCAGGGTTAATAAGTAGTCCGGCATTAGTATATTTTAACGCTGCTTCTGAATCGTCGGCAACTTCGGCGTCAGTTATCATTTTTTTGAGTAATGTATTGAGTTGTTCGTTTTTTGTAACTGAATTTGGCATTAAGGATTCATTCATTTTTTTGACAATACTTTCAGTAGGCTCATAACCTACGATGCGATCGATTTCATTTCCGGCAATATTATCTTCAACTTTAGCTATGATGATTGTTGGGTAACCACCGACTTTGTATTTTGATTTTAAGATCCAAGATTTTTCAGAATCTGCATCCATTTTTAAAAGTACAAATTTTTCAGCTGCTTTTTTAAATTCTTTTGTTGAAAAAACAGACTCATCTAACATATTACAAGGAGGGCACCAAATGCCGTAGAAATCGATCAGTATAGGTTTTTTCTTTAAAGTCGCTTCTTTTAAGGCTGATTCCTCGTCATTGTCCCAAAAACTGTTAGCATTCTTAGTCGTTTTTTGATTGTTTTTAAGGGTATTTTTCACTGTTTCTGAGAAAGATTGAAGTGAAAACATGATGACAAGGCTGCTTAAAATTAGGATAGCACTATTTTTTTTCATGCTTTATATTTAGCCCTAAAGTTCACTAAATCTAATGTTAACTAATTGCGTCAGCACCAATTACTTGATTTTCTTAGTAAAAAACCACTCAAATGAAAAGTGTGAGTCTGACAGGTTCGAAAAATCGAACTTAATTTGAGTTAAAGAGGTTTGTTTTGAGTAATAAAATTACTAAAAGTAGTACAGCTGAGTATTTTGCTAAAAACTTGCAACAAGTGGGGTTTTCATCGCCCTTGAAAGCTGTTTTAACAACACTTAAAGAGGCCGTTGATAATTCATTAGATGCTTGCGAGCAGCATGAAATATTGCCAGATTTAGAAGTTATTGTCACAAAAGTTGGTAATGGATCTACTAAAAACACTGATTTAATAAAAATTGTTGTTGAAGATAACGGACCTGGTATCGAGGCTGATGATCTATCTAAAGTTTTTGGTGAATACTTAGCCTCTAGTAAATTTGGACGTGGTCAGTGTTCTCGTGGACAGCAAGGAATCGGTATTTCAGCAGCTACGACTTGGGCGCAGATGACAAATGCAAAAGGTGCACAGGTCATTTCTAAAACAAAATCGATGAAAAAAGCCATTTCTGCACAAGTTGATGTGGATATTAAAACTAATATGGGCATTATTCGAAATAAAGAAATGATTGATTGGAAAAAAACCAATGGTGTCCGATGTGAATTTGTTTTAGATGGTCGAATTCAATTAAATGGTGACGGTGGACTATTAACATATATCGAAGGAACTATTTTATTAAACCCGCACGTAGCCATAAAATATAAGCTAGCCGATGGCGATTGGGTCAAAGTCGATCGGGTCAGTAATATATCACCAGAAATTCCGCAAGCCACTTTGCCACATCCACATACTTTTAAATTGGGTGAATTTATAACGCACTCGACTTTATTTGGAAAAACGACGCTATCTAAGTTTTTAAAAACAGGATTTTCACGTATTTCAGATCAGTCATTACAGGATTTTGTAAAAAAAGGACTTCCTAAAAATCTTTTAGAAAAACCGCTAACATCTTTAAATGACGAAGATTATAAGAAAGTTTTTCAGTCTATTCAAAATTCTGAATTGATGGCGCCGTCAACAAAATCTGTTTTAACAGTGGGTGAAGATTCACTTTCAAAATCGATTAAACGTTTGGGTGAAGTTGATTTTTTCTCAGTCGTTACACGAAAACCAACGATTTGTGATTTTAAACCGGTGGTTATTGAAGTGGCTTTAGCGCGCTTTATTAATCGCGGTGAAGAAAATTCACCAGTGCAACTTTTGCGTTTTGCGAATCGAGTTCCTTTGCAATTTGATAAATCAGGATGTGCAGTCACTTGGGCCATTGAAAGTGTGAATTGGAAATCCTACGGCTTATCGCAGCCGAAGGATTCATTACCACAGGGTCCATATGTTTTTGCAGTTTCTGTTGTTTCGCCTTTTATTAAATTTAAAAATGCTTCAAAAGAAACAATTGATGGATCTGAAGAGCTTGTTGAAGAGATTCGAAAATCACTCATGCAAGCTGGTCAAAAATTATCAAAACATATCAAACAAGAAGTCAAAGAAGCTGATCTTGAAAGAAAATTAGCACACATTGAACAGTTTGGTCCCATTTTAGTGGAAAAATTAATGTTAATTTCAGGTGCGCATGAAAGCCGAAAGAAAAAAGCTGAAGAAGGACTTCGAAAAATTTTAGGTCGCGATTCTGAAAGTGCTGTCAGTGAATTAGAACTGGCACAAACAAAACTTGCTGAACAAAAAAAGCGTGAAGCTAAAAAAGCTGGAGTATCTGAAGAAGATATTCAACAGGTGGCCAAAGAAAATAAAGCTAGCAGCAGTTCAAAAAAAATAACTAAAAAAAATAAAAAGTAGTACAAAACAAGGACTAAAATATGGCTCTAATGAGAGTTCGTGATTTAAAAATCGATATCCCTAAAGAAGCAAAAGCTTTAGCTGATCGCATGCTGAAGGATTTAGAAAATTCAAAACGACCTTATCTTGAAGCTGTTAAAACTTCGTTAGATAATTCTGAATACAGTGCAAAAGTGGGCTACTTAACCCCAGGTGATAAAGTTGTTCGAACTGAATTAAATGTTTCTTCAGTGCAAAAATTAGCTCGGGTTTTATTTATTTTAGAAATTTTACTCAGAAATTTAAATATGGGCGCCGTCAATACGAAGCGTGAATTGTATTATATGTGTAAGGGCTATATCAAAGGCAGTAATAATTACAAATCCCTCGATTTTGAAGATCAAACTGAATCGGATTCAATCATTGATTTTATTGGTGATATGTTGGAAGTTTACCGCGAAGAATTAAATTGTTTTGCCAATGATCGTGGCGGGCAAACTTATTCACAGCAGCTTGTCGTGACTGAATCATTAACTGATGGTGAAAAAGCCGTGATTGATTTATCCACTTTGGGAACGTCTCCGTTTCAACCAAAAAACAAACCTCAAGCTTTAAAACTAAAAGCTAAAAAGAAAATTGATTTTTGTCTTGTTGTAGAATCTGAAGGTACTGCGGGAACTTTGCAAGCCATGGGTTTTACAAAAAGAAATAATTGTATTTTAATGGGTGCTCAAGGGGTTCCCTCAAATGGGGTTCGTGGTTGGTGTAAATTAATTGAAAGCCAGCTTGATGTACCGATGTATTTTTTCGGAGATCTGGATGCGTACACGATACAAAATATTTTCAGAACGTTAAAGGCAGGATCTGCGGCATCACTTATTCGTAACAGTGATTTCAGTGCGCCAAATGTACGATTTTTAGGTGTGCTTCCAGGTGATATTAAAAAATATGATTTACATACTTATAAAGTGAAAGAATCAGATGCTGGTGATGCTAGATCATTGAAAAAAGCCAAAGATGCTTTAGAAAACGATCCATTTTTTAAAGATAAGAAAAATAAAGATTTATCTGATATTTTACGCTGGCTCCTTAAAGAAAAAGTGCGTTGCGAACAGCAAAGTTACTTTTCAGTAGATCCTAAAGATCCAATTAAGACTGAGAAAATTATTTTAGAAAAAATTAAGCGGGGCGATTACGTTTAGTTGTGGCATTTCTTAAAATTTTAAAAATTGTTTCCTATTTATTTCCCTATATCGGAGCCCGCTGGGCCCTGAAACTATTTTTGACACCCAGAAGATTTAATCGACCTGAATCAGAAAAAGACTGGTTTAATTCGGCAGATAAAAAAACTCTTCTATGCGGTTATGCTATAAATTGTTGGGGTAATAAATCTGATCCAAAGATATTATTAGTGCATGGTTGGGAGGGCCGTGGGGCTCAGTTAGGTGCTTTTGCTGGTCCGTTAGTGGCGCAAAATTTTTATGTCATCGCACTTGATGGACCTGCTCACGGAGATTCTCCAGGGACACAAACAAATGCCGGAGTGTTTTCAAAATCTTTGTATGAAGTACAAAAAGAATTAGGTGATATTCATTCTGTGATTGCTCATTCATTTGGTGGAGGATGTGCTCTTATCGCCACGCGACTAGGATTTGTAACAAAGAAAATTGTGACCATTGCAAGCCCCTCGGATTATTTACAAGTCGTGAATTCATTTTTTGATTTTGTCAAAGTAAGCCCTTTTTCAAAAAAAATGGCTTTTCAAATTTTAGAAAAAAAAGCAGGATTAAAAGTCAGTGAAATTAATATTGCATCGATCAGTCAAAATTTAAAAATCCCTGGATTAATCGTGCACGATGAAAATGATAAGGAAGTTTTATCAAAAAATGCATTGGTTTTAAATCAAGCTTGGCCAGGCTCACAAATTTTGATGACACAAGGTTTAGGTCATCGTCGTATTTTAAAAGATACTTTTGTAATAGATGAAATTATTGATTTTGTAAAATCTTAACAAAAATATTAAAGGAATTTTATGAGTACAAAAAAAATTGTAATTCTGATTTTTAGTGTAGCTGCAATCGTTGTTAGTATTAAAATATATTTTATTGTCACTGGTTCTGTTCGACCGACTAAGCCCGTTAATCAAGTTGTTAACACTTTCGTGATAACAGATTTGCAGAAAAAAGAATTTAAAATTAAAAAAAGCAAACTGAATGAAGACATCATGAAACTCAATGAATACCCTGATGGTATTGAGCAAAAAATGAACGAAGTCGCAAAAGGTTTAAGTGAAGTCGAACTCGAAATTTTAAAAATAGAAGCGTTAGATAATGGATTATCTAAAGATGATCGCGCGATGTCTGTTGAGCTAATGCTTCGTGCAAATAGTAATTCCAGTTTTCAAAGATTAATTTCAATTTTAACAGATATAACTTTTGATCAAAAAAATGAAATTGAGATTGAAATGCGAAAACATATTATCGAAGGTGTTTCTGAATATTATGACAAAGATCAAGTCATCACTTCACTGGAAAAAATTGAAGCCATCGATCCCAAAGGTGCACTGGGTGAAACTTATCGTAGGGTTGTTGTTGGACTTCGTTTCGGAAAACCTGTTCGGTAGGGGGTTTCAAAACTTGATCGTTTACAGTAGGAGATTTTTTTCTTATGAAGTGGTTATTAATATTTACTCTTATAATGAGTTCCGAATTATCAAGAGCTTCTTTGTCTTCGATAACAGGTCAAATAGTTGTAACTCAACAGCATAATTTTAAAGTTGAAATTTTAACAAAACAAAAAGATGTTATTTGGGGTTTTGATTTCGTTTCTGAAAATAAAATCATTTTTACAGAAAGATCTTCAGCACTTAAAATTTTAGACCTAAAAACAAAAAAAATGAATGTCATTTCCGGAGGACCTCAAGTGTTGGCAGCAGGGCAGGGGGGTCTTCTTGATGTAGCACTTAATCCTAAAGATAAAACACAAGTTTATTTGACCTATGCCTTTCCTTACGAGAAAGGAAAATCTGTTACGGCATTAGGTGTCGGTTCATTCAAAGAGGATAAGCTTCTAGGATTTAAACTTATTTTTAAATCTAATGATGCGAATAGCAATACAATTCATTTTGGTTCTCGTGTTGTTTTTGATAATTTGGGAAATTTATATTTATCGATTGGTGATCGAGATAAAAGGGACAAAGCGCAAAGTTTAGATTCCCACAATGGAAAGATTTTAAGACTGAAATCAGATGGGACTGCGGCGTCAGGCAATCCGTTTTTAAAAGTTCCAAAAGCCCAGCCTGAAATATGGAGCTTAGGTCATCGCAATCCTCAGGGTCTTGCATACGACTCTGAAACTGATTCTTTGTGGGAAGCAGAGTTTGGCCCTCGAGGCGGAGATGAGTTAAACCTCATTCAATCGGGCGAAAACTACGGATGGCCTAAAGTCACTTATGGACGCGAGTATTGGGGGCCGTCAATTGGTGTAAAGAAACAAAAAGGTTTTGTAGAGCCTATAGCTTACTGGGTGCCTTCAATTTCACCCTCTGGAGTTATGCTTTATAGAGGCTCTAGTTTTAAAAAATGGACTGGAAATATTTTTCTTGCAAATCTAAGCAGTACTCATATTCGTCGATTAAAAATTGAAAACAACAAAGTGATCGAGCAAGAAGAATTGTTATCAGAATTAGGAACTCGTTTTCGGCAAATTAAAGCAGGTCCAAATGGACACATTTATTTTTCAACAGATAACGGAGAGCTCGGGCGACTTATTCCTGCTTTAAAATAAATTTTCCAAATATTGTTGATAAGCCTAAAGTTTATCCAAATTCGGTTAGCAGTTTTTAAAAAATCGATAAAGCTGTAGTTTTTTTTCTTAATTGTAAGGAGATATCTTTTAAATGTTTAAATATTCAAAATATAGTATTCGTTCCCTTTTTTTGATAGATGCTTTTGGAGCTTTGTTGAGCTTTCTATTAAGTGGATTAGTTTATCCCTCTTTTTCTTCTTTTTTTGGGATTGATTCATGGATATTTAAGACTTTTGCGATGCTGGCACTTACGTTTTTGATTTTTGATTTGACCATCTATTTTAAAGTGTTTCACATCCGAAAATGGATGGTTGAAACAATAATTTTTTTTAATTTAAGTTATTGTGTTCTGAATGCGCTTTTAATGTGGCTATTGCCAAATATAACAAATCTAGGTTTGGTATTGCTTTTAGTTGAGAACTTAGTAATTATTTCGATTGTTTTCTTTGAGGTTAAACTTTTTCAAAGCAATAAATATTTAGAATAAATAATTTTCCTGCTTTAAAATAAATTTTTATTTCAAAACTGATTGAATTAGTCTATAAATACATTTTATGAGTGAAGTGGATCAAGACATTACAGAAATTGCAATTTTTCCTATCCCTGGGACAGTCTGTTTTCCCCTGACTATTATGCCTCTACATATTTTCGAGCCACGCTACCGCGCTATGATTAAGGATTCTGTCCGACTTGGCCGTCGCATAGGAGTCTGTCAAACCGTTAAAAAAATTAGTGTTGCTAAGTCCAATCAAACACACGGAGAAATACTGAATTCGAATCAAGATACTTATCAGGCTGAAAAAATATTTTCTGCAGGTTTTGCTCAAATAGAAGATATCACTGCCGATGGCCGATTAGCCGTAATGATAAAAATGGAATCCCGCTATGAATCTATTGAAGAAATTCAGACCCTACCATATCGAATCGATCGCTGTCGCATTTTCAAAGATAATGAATCAGCTCGATTCGAAAATAGTGATTTAAAATTAAAAATACTAGAACAACTAAAAGCTCAACTGATTACAAGCCCTGATGAAGTTCGTCAGCTTTTTGAACCATCTCAATGGGAATCATACAGCGCTGAAGAATTTAGTTTTAAAATTTTTTCATTTGTTAGGCTTGAAGCTGAACTTTCTCAAGCTATACTTGAAATGCGCAGTCCAAATGCTCGATTACTCAGCTTACTTAAGGTACTTGATCCAAAAATTTCTTAATAAAGCCTTCAATTGCATAATAAGGCCAATTTTCGACTTGAAGTTCATTTTTTTCATCAATTTTTATTTTCTCAGTATTAAAAAATTCGCTAGAAAATTTATAGCCTTTTTTTATTTTTTTTTCTTTAGCAAAAACTTGAAATGATTTTAATCGTCCGCCTTTGCCTGCTTTGATTTCGATTGGAATAATTTTGTTCTCAAAAGATATTACAAAATCAATTTCGGCTTTATTTAAAGATTTATCTTTAAGCCAAAATAAAGTTTCTGGCCCGCCTAATGGGTTCGTATGATAGGCTAAATGTTGAGAAATAAATTGTTCTGCTAAAAAACCCTTTGTCAAAAAAGACTGATTAAATAAGTTCTCGAGTGTATCCCAAGATAATTGATGAGCAGCATTGACAAGACCTATATCTAGAAAATAAATTTTTAAAATAGAATGGTCAACGCTTGCTTTTAAGGGCACACCAGAGGCGTTCGTATGATAATTAGGAACTAGTAAATGGGCTTTTATTAAAAGATCAACAGTTTTTTTGATTGGAGCAACTCTTGAATCACGATCAATATGTTGATAAATCAGTTTTTGACCTAAATGAAAAGGTATAGTTTCAAATATTTTTTGAATTTTTTCTACATTCGATTTCTTTTCATACTTTGGAAAATCATTACTATAGGATTGAAGTATTTCATTTTGAATGGTGCGAACTTGAATTAATGATTTAGTATCTAAATAAGTTTGTATAGCTTTTGGCATCCCGCCGATAAAAAAATATTTTTTAATTTCATCTTGAATAATTTCATGCACAAACTCTGGAACCGATCCAGCTAGTATTTGCTTACTGAGGTCTTCTCTGTTGATTGCAATTAGATACTCAGTAAAAGTCATTGGTGACAACCAAAGATAAGATACTCTTCCGACTGGAAATGCAATTTCATTTTGATGTAAAGCTATTTCAAGTAAAGAGCCTGCTGCAATAACTGCGACATCTGGTTTTTCTTCATAAAAATAACGAAGTCTTGAAACAGCGTTGGGTTGAATTTGAATTTCATCAATAAAAATTAAAGTATTTTTAGTTATTGATTTTCCAATGATAAATTCAATTTCAGAAATGCAATGATCAATATTAAAGTTTTCTTGTTCAAAAGATTTAATTTTTGTTTTTTCTAAATTTATTTCGAATAAATCAATATTTCGTTCTTGGCAAAAAATACGAACAAGTGTGGATTTTCCAACTTGTCTTGCCCCGCGAAGTATCAGAGGTCGTTTTTTAGCATCTTTAAACCATGTTTTGAGTGTTTCAGTACTTTTTCTCTTCATATCTAATATATAACATATAAATAATATTTTGTCAATATCACCCCTGTTTTTGTCATAAAAAGTGATAAAGTAACCCCTGTTTTTGTCAAATTATCCAAAACGCTCGATATAATTACAGCGCTTGCAAAGCTCTTCTTTTAAAATACGCTTTTGAAAACCGTCGCGAATTGACAATGCCTTTTTAGATTGAAGGATCTCATCAATATTTTGATGATGCAAATTTCCTAGCATAATGCCGGCCTCTTTGTCTAAACAGCAGGGGACAACGGTGCCATCGGCTAAGATTCCAAAGTGCGATTTTAGCCCCAGGCAAGTGCCCTTGTCGCCAATCACAGGCAAATCTAACGATGGCCAGATAAATTCAGTGTCATAGTGCAAGTAAAGTCTATTTTTAATTTTTATGCTTTTGTGGCTTTGAACATCTACATTCTTATCAATTTGAATTTGATAATAGTCTTCGATCATTTTTTTGACATTTAAATTTTTTTGATCGAAGCCTAGCGGGGAATCTAAATTCCAAAGACGATAATTAATATATAAATCAGGCCTTTTTTGAAAAGCAAGTTCAGTGTAATTAAATATTTTAGTCAAGTAAGTAGTAGGGTCTTTGTCAGGAAAATTATCATTAAAACTATGTAGTGAAAAATTAATTTGTTGTATAATGGGATGAAGTAATGTTTCAACTTTGTCATCACGAAGTAAAATTCCGTTTGTTACAAAAAAAACAGAAACTTTATATTGATCACATATTTGAATAAATTCATTTAATTGGGGGTGAACTAACGGATCACCCATTAAATGCAAACATACTTGATCAGTTAAATGATGAACTTGCGAAATGACTTTTTCAAAAAAAATGACAGACATCATTTTTTTTTCACGAACAACTTCCGGGCAAAAGCTGCACTGCAGATTGCAGATATTACTGATCTCGATATTTATTTTACCAAACTTTTTTTTAATTATGGGTAATAACCTTTAATCGCATCTTGAATACGTTGACATATTATTTTGTAACCTTGAGTGTTCGGATGAATTTGATCAAACATTAAATTTGGATCTGTCCAAAAACCATTCATACCATCTACGACAATAACACCTTTGTTTGCTGCGATAGCGCTTACTTCAGGTAATCTGGCTGCATAGGGTACTGGCGGGTTAAGACCTAGGTAAACAACGACCGCGCCTGACTGAAGAGTTTCATCAAAAAGTTGTATTAACTGATCAAGAGTTCTCTGTTTGGGATAAGTTCCTGGGGCATTATTATCAATCATCGTGTCATTACCGCCGGAACTGATAAAAATTAATTTAGAATTTAAATTTTTAACAAGACCCCATCGATTCAAAATTTGTATTGATGTGAAGCCAGAAGTAGCTGCATCAAAAACGACATCATTAGGTATTTGATTTAAACATCCCAAAGGTTGAGCTGAAAGATCGAGTGTCCCATAGCCAGCAGCCAAACTGTCACCAAGAACTGTGATTTTACCTTGACCTGGGTTGGCATTTGTAACTTTCACAGGATTTAGTGGAGTTTGATTGCCTCCCGTAGGCACAACATTTTTTGCGCCGTAGTTATTTGTGTCATTAGAACAACTGAATAATACGACAGTGTAAAGTATAAAAATAAAAAATTTCATTGAGTTTCCTTTTGTTTTTAGTATTTTAAGATTATGGATAATAAGGCTTAATCGCTTTAAGCATTCTCTCACACATTATGGTGTAGCCTGCCGTATTTGGATGGAGTTTGTCATTCATAAAGTTTTGATCACCCCAAAAATTTCTCATACCATCGATGACAATAATTCCTTTTTTCTGAGCTATTTCAGAAATCATTGGTAAACGCTCAGCGAATACAACAGGAGGATTTAATCCTAGATAAGCCACCACTGCGCCGGTTTTTAAGGCTTCATCAAAAAGAGTATTTAATTCTGTAAATGTTTTTTCTTTAGGGTAAGATCCTGGTTTTTTTTCATCAGATCGTACGTCATTTCCGCCAGAACTGATAAAAATTAATTTTACATTTTTATTTAATTTAGTTGAGGCTTTCCACGCTAATAAAACTTGATTTGACCTAAAACCTGAAACAGCATCAG
>JAYUJM010000104.1:0-21813 GCA_043765175.1 Pseudobdellovibrionaceae bacterium
TTTTGATACCCGTTAAAATTTTGGGCCAATAAAACTAATCGACGCGGTCCCAAAGCAGCTTCACTGAATCGAGCGTTTGGATCTTGTTTTTTTTCTAACCGAGAACCTGGAGCCATATAAGCATCAAGTCCAATGATCGGTTTTACACCTTTATCTAAGCAAGCAAAATAAAACTCAATAGCACCAAACATGTTTCCATTATCAGTCAAAGCTAAGGCTGGCATTTTGTATTCACTAGCTGATTTTGCAAGTCCTTTAAGTCTACATGCAGCTTCTAGAAGTGAATATTCAGAGTGTGTATGCAAATGAACAAATGACATTAATTATTCCCACTCGATTGTTGCTGGTGGTTTTGAAGTAATGTCATAAACTATACGATTAATTCCTTTAACCTGATTTGTAATATGATTTGAAATTTCTTTTAAATTTTGATGTTCAAAATTATACCAGTCTGCTGTCATTCCATCTGTTGAAGTCACTGCACGCAATGCTAAAACATTTTCATACGTCCGACCATCACCCATGACACCAACTGTTTGCACTGGTAATAAAACACAAAAAGCTTGCCAAATTTTTTCATACAGATTTTTTTCACGTAAATAAGTTATAAAAATATGGTCTGCTTTTTTTAAAATCTCAAGTTTATCAGATGTAACTTCGCCGATGATACGAATTGATAAACCTGGCCCTGGAAAAGGATGTCGTCTAATCAATTGTTGATTTAAACCCAACCTCAGACCTAGCAGTCTTACTTCGTCTTTAAATAAAAGTCGTACAGGTTCAACAAGCTTTAAATTCATATGTGCTGGAAGTCCCCCCACATTATGATGTGATTTAATCGTTACACTTCCGCCCACCGAGCTGACACTTTCAATCACATCAGGGTACAGTGTCCCTTGCGCTAAATATTTTATTTTATTTTTGAACTGAGACAATTCTTTTTGAACTGTTTGATCAAACACTTCAATAAAAGTTTTACCGATTGCTTTTCTTTTCAATTCTGGATCAACTAATCCTTTAAGCGAAGATGCAAATTGTTCTTTAGCATTAATTCCAACAACATTTAAACCAATTTCATGATATTGTGCTAAAACAGATTCAAACTCATTATATCGTAACAATCCATTGTCTACAAAAATACAATGAACACGATCTTTACCCAAAGTTTGAGTCAATAGTGTTGCCACTACACTTGAGTCAACCCCCCCTGAAAGTCCACAAAGTACATGCTCATCGTGTTGAACTATATCTGTTATTTTATTTTGACAATGAATTAATGTTTCTTCGTTCGACCAATTTTTTTCGCACTTCGCAAAATTTAAAAATTCTTGTAAAATTTCTTTTCCATTTTCAGTATGAGTCACTTCTGGATGAAACTGCAAAGCCCAGAACTGATCACTATAAAACCCAGAAATATGATCTTCAGTTTGACAAAGCAATTTTGAATTCTTAGGAATTTTTTCTACGATATCACCGTGACTCATCCAGACAGTTTGAGTCGACATAAAATTTAAACCAAAAAAATTATTTGATTCATTATTCCATGTGATTTTCTTTAACCCATATTCACGCGACTTGGACGCTTTGACTTCTCCGCCCAACTGATGGGCTAATAATTGCATTCCGTAACAAATTCCCAGTACTGGAGCAATTTTTAAAATCTCTTTAACATCAATCGTCGGAGATCCTTCATCATAAACAGAATGAGGCCCACCACTTAAAATAATTGCAGAAGGTTGTTGACTTTGAATTTCAAAAACTGAAATTTGAAATCCTTTAATTTCACAGTAATAGCCAAGATCACGTAACCGACGCGCGATAAGCATAGTCACTTGTGAGCCAAAATCTAAAATTAAGATTGTATTTTTACGATTCATTATTAAAACTTTCCCTGTAAAATAATTTTATGCGTCTTCATATTTATGCATCTATAAAATAATTAGGTGCTTCTTTTGTTATACTCACATCATGAACATGTGATTCACGTAAACCTTGCGAAGTCATTTGCACGAATTCAGCTTTGTCTTGTAAATCATTAATAGTTGCAGCACCGACATAACCCATTCCTGATTTTAAACCACCCACTAATTGATGAATAATATCTTTTGCTGATCCCCTGTAGGGAACTTTTCCTTCAATTCCCTCTGGAACTAATTTATCTAAATCTGAAACATTCATCTGACCATAACGATCTTTTGATCCTTTTTTCATTGCGCCCAGAGAACCCATTCCGCGATAAGTTTTGTAAGTACGACCTTGATACAGCACTGTTTCACCTGGGGCTTCTTCAGCACCAGCCAGCAAACTTCCGATCATCACTGATCCTGCTCCTAATGCGAGGGCTTTAACAACATCACCAGAGTATTTTACTCCGCCATCTGCAATAATTGTTTTACCCATTTTTTTTGCGACAGTTGAACATTTCATGATGGCACTGATTTGTGGCATACCTACACCGGCCACAACTCGAGTTGTACAAATGCTTCCTGGGCCTACACCGACTTTGACGACATCGGCTCCGGCTAAGAATAAATCCTGGGAAGCTTCTGCTGTGACAACATTTCCACCACCAATAATCAAATCTGGAAATTTATTTTTTAAATGCTTAATAGCATCGATCACATTTTTTGAATGTCCGTGCGCTGTATCAACACAAATTAAATCTGCTCCTGCTTCAACTAAGGCTTCAGCACGTTCAAAAGATTCAGCGCCTACACCGATCGCAGCTCCGCACACAAGTCGACCCCGATGATCTTTAGTTGCTAATGGATAAGCGACTGATTTTTCAATATCTTTAGTGGTGATTAAACCTTTAAGTAGTCCTTCTGAATTAATAATTGGTAATTTTTCTATGCGATGATTTTTCAAAATAACTTGAGCTTGAGCTAATGTTGTTCCTTCAACTGCTGTGATCAAATTTTTTGAAGTCATTATGTTTTTAATGGGCTGTTGTAAATTCGTTTCAAAACGTAAATCTCGATGAGTTAATATTCCTATTAATCGACCTTGAGTTGTTATCGGAATACCACTGATCGAAAATTTATTCATGATATCAATGGCTTCAAAGACATAATGCTCAGGTGAAAGTGTCACAGGGTCTTGAATCATACCACTTTCAAATTTTTTAACACGCATGACTTCAATGGCTTGTTCTTCAATAGTTAAATTTTTGTGAATAATTCCTAAACCGCCGGTTTGCGCCATAATTCTTGCAATTTTATTTTCTGTGACAGTGTCCATAGCTGCAGAAATAAGTGGAGCATTTAAAAAAATATTTTTAGCAAAAAAAGATTTTGGTATGATATCTGTCGGTAAAATTTCAGAGTACTTAGGAACTAACAAAATATCATCGAAAGTTAATGCCAGTTCAAATTTTGCATTTTTTTCAGATTGGTGCATTTGATTTTCCTGTCTGGTCATACCAAGTCGTATAAAGTTTGTAATTATCCGCTGATTTTTTTAAAAATACGATTTCTTGTTCATTTAATTCTCGTTTAAAAACAGCAGGTCTTCCCACAATCAAAGAATAGGGTTTAAAAATTTTGCCTTCAGTCACTAAAGAGCCAGCACCAACAATACAATGATCAGGGATAATAACTCCATCCATAATAATTGAACCCATTCCAATTAAAGTCAGATCTCCGATTCGACATCCATGTAAAATGACGTTGTGCCCTATGGTTACTTCGTTTCCAACAGAACAAGCACGTTGACCAAATGTACCGTGTAAAGTTGATCCATCTTGAATATTTGTATTTTCACCAATCGTTATTGGCATAACATCACCACGCAAAGTCGTGTTGTACCAAATAGAAGATCCTTTTTGAATTTGAACATCACCAATAATTTTTGCTCCATCTGCGACAAACACAGTTGAATCAAGATTAGGTTTTTTCCCACGAGCTATAATCAAATGAGGACTCATTAAAACCTCTTTTTTTAAATTAATGACACTGTTTTTTCATGTTAGCAAAATCAGGATGATTCATTAAATTTTTTGCATTTAAAGTGACTTCAACAGCCATAACCTTAGAGTTTTGTATAAAACTTAATGTTGCAAAAAATGGAACTTTTAGAAACAAACATAAACTCATCACATCTTCAGCCTTAAATTTCAAGCTCTGATATCGAGAATGCCCTTTCATATAAACACGAACGTATTGATGCAAACCTTTAATTTCAACAAAAACGCAACGCTCGATTTGGATATCTAAACTTTTTAAAAGCGCTTCCGAAAAAACATGTGGAGTCGTCTGAGTTTGGCTAACAGATGATTGAGTTAATGCAACTCCTGCATCAATCTGAGAAATACCCACGGGTAAAGTCAATTGACCTGAATCATCTTTTAAAATTAAAAATGGTCGTGTTGAATCATTATGTAATGACATTCCGTAGGGTTTTAATTCAACAAGTTCTTCATTAATAAAATCAACTTTTTCATCTTGTGAATTCGAAAACAAAAAGTCTGCATTTAAATGTTTAATTAATAAGTCTTCACGATTCATTGTTGCAATTCTCCTCGAAAAACACTTGGAAAAGCTTGAGTAATTTTAACAGGCACAGTTTGACCAATTAGATCTTTACTTCCTAAAAAATAAACCAATTTATTTTGAGTACTTCGGCCTTGTAGCTTACCTTGCTCGTTGCACTGTTCTACTAAAATTTGCAGTCTTTGATCTTGATATTTTTTAACTAATTCAAAAGCCATTTTTTCATGGGATTCAAATAAGCGGTTAAGACGTTCATTTTTAATATGTTCTGGAACTTGATCAGTATACTGAGCTGCTTTTGTCATAGGGCGGGGGGAATACATAAATGCAAAAATAGTTTCAAATTCTAACTCTTGAACAAGACTGACTGTATCTTGAAAAGCCTCTTCAGTTTCACCAGGAAAACCAACAATGATATCTGTTGATAAAACTAAATTTGGAATTAATTTTTTCATTTGCTGAATTTTAGTTATATACTCTTCACGAGTGTACCCACGATTCATTCGACGTAATATTTCAGAGTTACCGCTTTGAAAGGGAAGGTGCACATATTCACAAATTTTATCCTGATGATCAGCCATAACATGCATTAATTTTTCATTGAAATCTTTAGGATGTGAAGTCGTGTAGCGTATCCGTTGAATGTCCGTATCAATGGCGACTTTTTTCAATAAATCAGCGAAATCAGATCCATCGTCTGAATTGTAGGAATTGACGTTTTGACCAAGCAAAGTAATTTCTTTAACACCTCTGTTGACAAGATTTCTGACATCCATCACCACATGCGAAAGTGGCCGAGATTTCTCACGCCCTCGAGTGTAGGGAACAACACAAAAAGTACAAAAATTATCACAACCTTTTGCAATATTCACGAATGTTGAAACACCGGGATTTCGCACTAAAGTTTCAACGTGATAAGGGGCACGGTGTTCAAATTTAGTTTGAATAATTTTTTCTTTTGATTTTTCGGGCTGTGCAAAAACTTGCGCTACAAGGTTTGGTAGTGAATCAATATTATCAGTTCCAAAAACAAAATCGATCAAGGGTTGATTTTTAATTAATTTTTCTTTTTCTTGCTGGCCAACGCAGCCACCAACACCAATTTTTAAAAGTGGGTTTTTATTTTTTAATTTTTGATAGCGTCCCACTTCAGAATAAACTTTATGAACTGGTTTCTCGCGAATTGAGCAAGCGTTAATAATAATTAATGATGCTTCTTCCACAGTTTCTACCGGGGTAAAGTTAGCCATCTCGAGTAACGAATACATGCGCTCTGTATCGTTCACATTCATCTGGCAGCCATAAGTTGACACGTAAACACCGCGACCTAAACCGATATCTTGATTTTTGTCGTTGTTTTTGTCACTGTTATCAATTTTCATTTCAATAGGTATCATAAACATCTCGCGATCACATTTTTCTTAAAAAAGATCCATTTTGAAAAGAAAAATATTGTTAATTAAATCATTCATGAGTTATAAAAACCCTTTGAATTTCAGTCAACCAATACCCGTCATCTGCACTGATTTATCACTCTAATGTGAAAGGTTTTTAAAAATGAATCCTCGTTACAAAACAAATAAAAAATGGATCGAGTTTCCAACCGAACTTATCACCGAAATTAGCAATGTTTTTAAGCAAACTTTTGAAAAAAACCTAGCAAATCATAAAAATTTGCAAGTCTTCGGCAGATTCTATGAAAAAGAACTTATTTTACGCATCGGTATTAATACTAAGGGTGAACTTCGTTTTCATAACTTTGAAGTCTCGATCGACCGCGTAGCTGAAGCCGATAAAACGTTAGACCTTGTTTATATGGCCATCGATGCAGTCGCAAGCCTAGTTACAGAATATTTTGAAAACAATGAAGAAACAGAAATTCCATACACTTGGTCTGAATTAACTTTTGATGAGCAAAAAATTTGGGTTCAATACAGCACAGAAAATTCTTCGCTTGAAGCTGAAGCTAATAAATTATTAGGCCTGCATGATCCAGATGATTTACTTAAAACCATCGATGAAGAACAAACTTCAGCTGATATCCTTGATGCCACTGAAGAACAATTCGATGAATTCGCCGAAAAATTTGATCCTACGATGGTGGGGAACAAGTCTAAGAAAGATGAGATGCATTAAGGGTTATTTATTATTTACTAGCTTTTAGTTATTTCAAACTATCATACAAAATCAAAGACTCACCACAAGCATCAAAAACTTTGATTTTTTTCTTTTTCAGATATTCAAAAAATTCTGTATCTGGCGGATTGCCTTTAAAATGCGATGCCTCAATATCGTCTAAACTTAAATTACCTAAATCTTGTACTTCAAAGTATTTGTTAAAAATGTTATTTTTTGTTAAATTTATTTCAAACTCTTCTTTGATTATAGATGGACCAAATCCAGAGATTATTTTTTCAAAAAATGGAACTATTAGTGATCTAAATTTCCAAGGTATTGACTGATATAAATGAGGTTTAAAAGCGTTAAAATTATTTTTTAGAAAAGCTAAAGAATTTTCAGGAGTCCAAGTAGCTCTTGATTCAAGAACAGATTTTTTATAATCCAATGATCTGTTCCATAGTGCAAAAGATCCCTATTATTTCGCTCGTAACCTTTGTCCCTAGGCAAATTCATAGCCATGTTTTTAACCTTGAATCTATCACTTAATTTTGCATAATCATTTAATGGCAAATATCTACTCTCTGCTTCTAATCGTTTATCTGGATTATAGCACCCCTTAGATGATCGTGTTAAATGTTGATTTTGAAAACCAGACATAGGAAGCCAAAAACCAAGCATTTTAGGGTTTTTGCATTGTAACATAAACAAAAGATTGAACATCTTCTATCAACTTTTTATCTTTAGAGCTCTTGTTTTTCACAAATTGAACATATGAATCTAAATTGTCGTATCCGATTTCTTTAAAATTTTCCTCAAAATATTTAATTTTACTTTTTAGAAAGGTTTTTGCTTTATCAACTGTTAATTCGTTTGTATCTACAAATTCGGAATGAGCCATTGGTAAAATTTTTAAAGTTTAGAATTCGATTAATGTTATCAAGCATCTTGAAATAAAAAAACTGCTTATCTAAAAGTTTAATATATTTTCTTTGAACTCGTTATTAAATAATTCTAAATTTAACTGTTCTTCTATTTTTTCAGCACTGTCTCGAACTACTTTTGACAAAAATTCAAAATCTTCTGAATTAAATTTTGGTCCTCGATTTTTTAGAAATTTAGATACCTTTAGTAAATTATTATAATCATACCGATTTGGTTTTGTTTTAGCTAAAAAAATATTATCAATACTTCCATTAAATAGTTCATCAAAAGTTGATTTAACTTCAACAAATTCTTTACTTTCAAATTCTGAGACTTTAACAGCAGGATTAAATAAATTGGAACATTTTGACTAACTAAAGCTTTTCAATGAAATACAGTTTATAAATATAAATGTTATAAGTAATTTAACCATTTAATAATTTATGCTTTAAATAGGCCAAAATTATCTTATTGTATTTCAACTGAAATGGTTCTAAGTCATTTTTTTTTGGAATTAATCATTTTTTGTAATAGTTTAAAAATTACTTAAGCATACCGTATTGAGTCGCTTCAATCAGATACAAATCAGAAAAGTACTATGCAGGCTTTCTTTAAATTATCATTTACATCTAAAGTTTCTAGAAAAAACTCCACAGCCTTAGCTCTTGAGCTATTTTTTTCATTTCTATTTATGTGGTCTAAATCAAAATCAGATTTATTTTTTTGCAAAAGAACATATGGTTTGTCAGTTATTAAATTGATCGCACTAAATTTAATATTTAAACCACTTGCTTTATTGTATTCCGAAATTTTGCGTGCAAGCAAGCTTTGTTCAACATCAATAGTATCAATACCTTGATTATGTATTACTTTGAGATATTTAGTATTTTGTTCAATTGGTGAAAATGTATTACCATGAGTCGCCCCAAATTTAATTTTATCACCACTTATAATGTTATTTTGATAACTTGATAAATAGTTTTTAACATCGATTTTTCCAGATTGATCCAAGAAACGTTCAGGAATTGATAAATCGTATATAGAATTTTTATCAGACACTGCCCCTGCAGAACCCATGAATAAAACCTGTTCTACATTTTTATTTAAAAAAGGATAAATCATCATCGAAGCTAATTCACCCCAGACAGTTCTACTGGAACTTAACAATAATATACTCTTAATCCGATTAGATTTTGCGCTTTGTATTTTTATAAGTTCAGCATTAATCCCAGTTTTTTTATCAATTGAAGTTGATTTAGAAACAAAAATCCAACCTGTTTTTTCTAGACTTTTCAACCACGCATCTGAATAACCAAAAGTAACTATTGAATAATTACTATTAATAATTTTTAGTATGTTATTGGCACCTTGCTTCATAGCTAAGCTTTCATTCAAATATGAATTCTTGTCGTATATTACATTTTCACTTAAATTATTATTAAGTTGCTTAATCATAGTTGCGTAGTGCTTTGCATATCTAAGCGAAGTTGGAATATGAATCAGAACTGTCGAAAATGATTCATTACTTTTAATTAAATATTTAACTATCCCCCACTCTTCATATAATGATGGTATTTTTGTAACTTCGGACAATTTTGGATAATTTAAATCTAAAAACTGGAAAAGTGCATCTTCAGTTCCTGAGAAAATATTTATATTTACTTGTTTATTTCTTATTGCCAAAGCTAGATTCTTGCCAATTCGATTTTCAATATAGTTTTGTAAATCATGTATTGCATGGCCACTTGTAGCTTCTAAATTATTTCCTTTAACAATATTTAAATATAAATATTTATTTTTGATTTTTTTCAATTCAATATTTTTAAATGAGTTATGCTTAATAATCAATTCATCAGTTGCAAAATCAGCTGTTTGTACTTCTATTTGAAAATCTTTTATTAAGACTTCATTAAGATCAAATGTCTGACAATTTCCAATGAGTGAAAAACATAAAATTAAGATTGTTAAAAATTTATTTCTCATTAAAATAGTCCTTTACAACTCAAAATTTTAGATTCAGCTTTCGATTCATTTTTAGCTTCTGTTGTTTTTTCTCGAGAAATTTTTAAATCATTAATTTTCTTATTTGCCCAGCTTGAAAAATTAAAACCTACTATATTTGTAATTTCAGATAAGCCATACGTTATTTTTTGTATACTTTTTAAAGTTTCATCATTGCCAGTTTTATTTACTATTGAAGCAATAATTTGTTGCTCTATATTGACATTTTTTATTCTATTTAAAAATGTAGTGTCTAATTCATTACTTTTTTCAATATTTTTTCTTTTTAAACGGGCTAGAGTTTTCTGTAATACATTAATTCTATCTTCAACTAAGTCATCAATATCAGCTGCCCCGGCAAAATATTTTGTCATGTCTAATGCACCCGCTTTGTTTGCTCTAAGTTCAAATTCAAGTCCATAAATACCTTCTCCGAGATAAGCTTGACCGTTAGCTAAGTCGTCAGAAAATTTTCTATAAGAATCAAAATTTCTGTGAACACTTTTTGTGAGTTCTGTTCCTAAAGTCAATCTTGGCCAAGAACGAATGACCATATCTTTAAAATCTTTGACTGGAATTTTAAATTTAAAAAGAGGTGCTTTTCCATTAATCAAATCATCAAAAAAATTTGTGTTTTTTCTAGCATATCGCCATGCATAATTAGCAGTTGGCGTCCAGTATCGCACACCTTTTGGCATTTCTTTACGATTCCACAATTCAAATTCACCAGCTTTTTCAGCACCACGAAATAAAGTAATATAACCATTTTTTTCATATTGATCGATATAATGTTCAAATAAAAAAATTTGCAGAGGCTTTCGTATCGATGATTTAGTCAATGGATCAATTATTATGACATCAGGATTTGTAGATAATTTCATTTCAGACAACCAAGTTGCAACTTCATTCATATCTTGACGCGGAGCTGGGCGCCCTTCACGTTTTACTTTTTCCATTTCGTCTTTGTGCTCATTCCAAAATTCATCTGTTTGATAATACGTAGGTGTATAGCGACTTGTAGCCATTGGTATCAAAGTTATTAAGCTATTAATATCATTCATGTTCTTAATATCAACATAATAACTAAATTTTGCTGTATCATTCACATCTACTCGTCCATCTTGTTGACCAAGCTTTACATCTGACTCGATAAGTGGTCTGATCAAATCTTCAGGTTTAGAATTAAATGCATTTAATATTAATTGTGTCCTGCTTTCAAACATAGTCTGAGCTGTAACTAAATTTACAGAGCTGAAAATTGTAGAAAAAATAATTAGTGTTTTTTTCATTTTGCACCTTCATATAAAATTGGCTGTTTATTTCTATAGTCATAAATTTTGATATTTTTATCTTTTAATATTTTTACTAATTCTTGATTAGGCAGATTTTTTTGAAAATAGAGTGCACTTACATCATTCAAACTTAAATCTCCAAAAATTTGTGTTTCTAGATATTCTGATTTAAGCCAAGAACTTTTATTCAGAAAAAATTTTTTATTATAATTACCATCAGCTCTAAAAAAATTATTTTTTATTTCATTACTAAAAAATGGCACATTCAAACTTAGATATTTCCATGGAATAAAACCGTTGAGTATACTGTTATATACATTTATTTGTCGATTCCCAAGGGAATCATCTGGCGTTGTAGTTGCTCTTTTTTAAACTACTGATTTTTTTATAATCCACAAATCTGAACCATAAAAACTAGCTCTACTGTACTTTTTAATTTCTCTATTTTGAGGAGATATCAGAACTTCAGCATAATTAGGCATAAATCTTACGCTTAGCTTTTGATAATTTACTATATTTATATTAGTTGCACTAGCTTCAGCTGTATTTCTATATTCTTCATTGAGGCATCCATTCGAACTACCAGTCGTTCTTTGATTTTGAAACCCAGTGATTGGAAGCCAGAATCTTGCACTTTCAGGTCTATGAAGCGCAACTA
This sequence comes from Pseudobdellovibrionaceae bacterium, assembly GCA_043765175.1. Lineage (GTDB taxonomy): Bacteria > Bdellovibrionota > Bdellovibrionia > Bdellovibrionales > Bdellovibrionaceae > Pseudobdellovibrio. Next base: position 11,484 of record JAYUJM010000104.1, read on the forward strand.
CAGCATCTGTTTCAAACAATTGAATTAATTTTTTTGTTTCAGAACTGAAATTGACAGCATATTTTTTATATTCATCTAAATTCTTATGGCCAGTTACTTCAAACTCGCGTTCAAAATTATTATTTAAAGTTTGTAATAACTTTTCAGCCTGCTCAATAGTTTCGGCATTTGATGGAACTAGCTTGATACTTTCAGTAGGAAAAATATTCATGCCCAATTTTTTATTAACTTGCTCAAGTTTTTCAAAAAATGAATATGATCGATCAATATATTTCCAATAATTAGCTTTAAATTCAGAGTCGTCTAACTTATGCTTCAATTCATTCTCAATTTTTAAAGATAATACTATTAATTCATTATTAGGTAATTTGAAATTATTTTTTCTGTTTACAGTTTTAAGTAAATTATCAAGATCACTCAATGCTTGGTAATGTGTCCAATCAGGTTTAATCATGTTTTCTAAATTTAATTCAAAATTAAAAGTCGAATGTATTTTTAAAATACTTTCATTTATTTTTTCAATTTGCATTTTTGCTAATGTTGTTTTTTCTGATTTTAAATTAATCGTTTCAAAATTATCCAAAAAAATACTTTTGCATTTTACTTGCGAATAACTTTTTTGAAAAGCTATTAGTATGTTTAGTATTAAAAAAAAATTTCTCATTATGGTACTTTCTGTTAAAAGTTCGTCATAAGAATAAGTGCTATTATCAGGCCACTGAATAAACAATCAAATCAATTCTAGCTGAAATGAAGCTAGGATAATTTGAAATAAATTTTATTGATAACATATGAATAAAACTTTGACGTATCAAAATAAGTCAACTAACAAATTCTGTGTCGAGCGCAGGCGATTCTGTCCCGCAAAGTGTTACGGGATTATGTCTCGTGAGTATATTTAAGCAGCATTTAATTGATAAGGCGAGTGCTTGCGGACTTTTTCTAGCTTTAAAACTCGTCCAGCAAAAAATACTTTCGATGCTTTATCCTTATAAAAGCGTATTTCCACATCTTTTCTACAAAGGTTTGTCGGTGGGTTTTTTATTAAAAACTTTTCACCTAACCAACTGATCGTATGATCCAGAGCTACTCGTCTAGGATACTTCATACAAAAAATTTCATTTAAATCTAAATCAACTGGTACTTGTCTGTAAGCTTTATCTTTTTCTATCGGCGTTACCGTATGTTTATTTTTCCATTCAGTTTGCATATAATTATTAAAAAATTTATTTGCATCAACAATATTATTAATTTTTGACAGCCGCATTTCTGCGATTAAGCGATCCTGCAAATAACCTCATAGACGCTCGATTCTTCCTTTAGCCTGTGGGCTATTAGCGCTAATAACTTCGATCCCCAGCTCCTCACATGCTCTTGTAAACTGGGTAAAATCTTGTCGCTTTGTTCCCGCTAACCAACCAGCACGATCCGTATAAATATATTTAGGTATTCCTTTTATTTTAATTATTTTTTCAACCACATCCATACAATTAATTGTATCTTCAGATTTATAAAATTCTCCGTAAGGAACATCACTCGTAGCATCGTCTATCGCTGCAATTAAAACTGTTGTTTCACCTTTCCAGAACATATGCTCACTGCCATCCATCTGAAGCATAAAACCCTCGCTGTGAAGACGCTGACGTTGACTATGGCCGTTCTGCTTTCGGTGCTTACGCGTTCGTTTAATCAACTGCCACTCATGACACCATTTTCTAAACGTTGAGTAGCTCACATTTAAATTAATATCTAACTGAAGTTTTTCTAGCATATGTAAAATATTAAAATCGTAGTACCTTCCAGCAGCGTATTGATAAGCTAATGCTTTTAATTCATCAGAGGATTTGTTAACTGGAACTTGACCCTTGTTTCCATGCAAAATATCAGTTATGCCTTCACGCCGAACTTGAGAAGCTATTCTTGAAATAGATCTCTCAGATAAATTCAAAAATAAGGCACAATCTTTTCGGCTCAAAGAACCTGCAATAAAATTTTCGATACTATCGATTTGATGTCGTTGCTTTGATGACAAACTAACTCCCATATTCTTGATTCCCCCAAGCTTCGTCTCATCTTGAAACAAAACAAGACTAACGCATAGGGGGAGACAGAATCGGGTAATAATTCATACGGGACAGAATCGCTTCACATAGATACAACTAACAAATTCTGTTAACTAACAAATTCATAAAAAAATCGTAAATGCTTAGTCTACAAATTAAAGCAAATACAATCAAACCCTACCACTCATCAACCAAGCGCGTAGCTAATTCATTAATTCGAGCATCTGACATTAATTGCCATGTAAGCCCTGTTTCCATTTGATTGGCTTTCTGTACAGTGTTACGCAAAGGTAAAATGGCTGACATGTAAATTTGAAATTGTTTTTCAGGTTGTCCACAATTTTTTTTAAAATCAGAAAAACCTGAAACTTTAGCTAAAACTTTTTGAGGGTTTTCATAGGTGCATAAAACTTGAAATTCTTTCGCAAGCACTCTTTTTTCGCGACCTTCTAAACTAGAAAATGAAATGGCTTTATTTGTTATCCACTTATTATAAACTGAATCCATCCGACCAGACTGTTTATGCTTTATAAAATAGTAATCGCTTTGTAATTTAAAATTACCTGCTGGTCGGTCCAGGCACAAAAAACTCATTGGTTTTTTATTGAATTTTACTTCTGCTTTCTTAATTTTAGCTTGCAAAACTGGATTTACCATTAGCGAATTTAAAATAAAATCCATAGCTTGATATCCATAAGCTGGATCTTCTGTATAGTTAACAGCACTACGCCATATCGGCATATTTTCACCTGATCCAGAAAATTGAGCATAACCATTGTATTTCTGTGCCCTGAATGCAGCTTTATCTTCAGCTGATTTATTTTGATATTCGCTCGACAATGGTGAATTTAAATATTTATTATTTAATGAACTAAAAGTTAAAATTTTTGCTGCTAATTGTTTGGGTTCTTCTATTAATGCAAGCTGTGCAGTTTCTTGAGGAGTTAGATTCCATCCATCAGACTTAATATTGACTTTACCTTTGTATTCTGGAAAAAAATCTATTTCTAAACAACATTGATTTTTTAATTGAGTTGTTTCGAATGAAACGCCAGTATGCTTCGAACAAATATAGCTTTTTTTATTTTTAATATCGATATTAAATTCTTTAGATTTAAGCGAAAGTGCGTCTTTAATATTCTGAGATAAGGATTTATTCTGAATATTTTCAGAATAATTTACTTTATAGTAAGTTTCAAAAGAACTGAGATTAGAATCTTTTTTAGAACTTGCTTGAGTTTGACATCCTAGCCCTTCAACGACACCTATAGGATCAAGATAAAGATGGTTGATGTTAGTTCCATTCTCCATAAGGGAAACAGCTAAAGCTGAATAGGGATCTTGATTTGACAAAAGAGCATCTTCTATAAATTGGTCAAGATCATTACACTGTACCGGATTAGAGCTCAGATTAGGATTATCTAATCTACGGCCAGTAACGTACATATATGGTGAATCCTGAAAATAGCCTAATGTGCAATCTGGATCTGGATTTGTTTTAATATAATTAGGTAGACTTTTATTTTTTGGACTGCATACACTCCTAGACCGATTTGGATATTTTTTAAAGTACAAATCATTTACTTTTTTAGTAAACTGAGTGTGCTTTTGTAATTCAGAAACGGGAAGTTTTAAATTAGACAACTTGTGTTGAGCATCACAAGTAAAAGTCACATCATATGCTAACAGCAAGCTCGTAAACGATATTATTAAAATAAAATATCCATAAATAGCTTTTAGATATAACAAATGCATACTTCTATAATAGACAAAAAATACTAAATAGTCGATAGCCTCTAGTCGGACTTAAGTAGCGTTTTAAAATTTATTATCGTTTGTAAAAATGAACTTTTCAAATTAATGTTCTTTATGATTGATTTAATACAACCAAAGGATTTTAAATGAAAAATATTTTATTTGCTTCAATTCCATTTTTTTTTATTCATCAGCTGTGCTCATCATAAAGATGTTCGTCCAGGTGCTGATGGAATTCATCGTGTTGTTATTTATACTGATGACAGCCAAGGTGCTGGTCGATCTGCATTGTCGCAAGCAGAAAGCTTTTGTAAAGAAATTGAAAAACGACCTGGAATTATAGAGGAAAAAACAACTTACATAGGTAAAGTTGACGAAGAGACTTACAATAGTGGTAAAGCAGTTTCACGAGTACTTAAGACTGTTGGTGGAGCTAATCAAGTTTTTGGGGGTAGAAACGAAAGTAATGCTGGCGGAGTTGGCGTACTTGCTGGAATTGGAACAGACGCAGCACTAGGCAATGGCTATACGACTGAAATGAAGTTCAAGTGTCAGTAAATTTTAATAAATTTTTATTAAGTTTTTATTAAGTTTTTATTTTACAGACTCATACTTCTCAAAAAAGGCTTTCGAATAATCATTTGAAAGCAGATGTGACCTGCTTCCTGCGCAGATTAAAAATCCCCAAAAGATAAACAGTACACCAAGAATAGCAAGTTGTCGAGAACTTAACATCTGCGAAAAACTCTTCATCAAAAAAATTGAAATTGCAGGAAAACACAAAATTAAATGCCAATGATTAAATTCCACAGGTGAAATGGCTGTTGAAATCAAAGCTGCAATGAATAAAAAATAAAAGTAAATTTCAAAAAAATCTAAATCGGAAAAATAATTTTCTAAAGATTTTTTTGATTTAAAACTAAAAAATAAAGCTCGCGAATTATTTATTATAAATAGCCCTATAACTTTAATACTAAAAAACAATGAGACCCCAGCTATTATCCATTTCAAAATATGAAAAACAAAACTAAATACTAAACGAAGTTGAGCATTTATTATCCACTCAAACTGAATCTCAGAAAAAATATGCCGTCCAAAATATAAAGATCCCATTCGAAAAAAATAAACAATTCCTTTAAGCGTTGGGTAAACTAAAACAAAATTGCGTCCAAAAAATGCGTCGCTATGAGCTAAATTAATGGCTTCCTGGCCTTGCTGACCTTTTTGCAAAAAATAAGGGATTAAACTGATTACTATCACTGCACTTGAAATAAAAAATGCCCACCAATTTATTTTTATTTTTTTAAATATAAATAGCAAACTTGAAACGCAAGCTAAAATAATAAAAGATAAATGCACTTGCATACAAAAACCTATCGACAATATATGAAATACAGTAGGCCAAAAGGTTTTACTTTTAGATTTATTTAGTAACAAAGACGAGGTATATAAATGCAGTGTCGCAAAAAAGAAAAGATATCCGGGATTATAAAGCTCTACCTGTTCCAGTCGCCAAGGATTCAACCAATAAAAAATAATCAATGCTAATACTGAAAACCATTTTTGATTCTTAAATGTTAAGTATAAAAATAAAAACGATATTAAATGAAACAGAATTATCACTGCCATCGCAGAATATGGACTAAAATAAATTTTCATTGGCACTGCTGTAATTGCAGTTAAAAAAGATCCAGGGATTGATCCTACTTTTGTAGATCTGTTTCCAAAGTGAGCCCATTCACCCGTTTTGACATAGTGAATAGCTTTGTCCATTAGTTGTGTATTATCAGTATGTAGAACCAGAGTTTTCATCATCAATATTGATAACAAAAACCCTGAAATGAAAAACAGAACTCTGTATATATTAGACCTAGTAATCTCCGTCATCATCTATGATTGGCGCATTACTCTCACCGCGAATTTCATCATTAAATGATTGCGCATCATCGTCAGTGGCATCGCTGTCTCCAAGTGCAGACTCATCAATTTCTAGTTCTTGAATTGCAGACAAGAAATCTTTTTCAGATTTCATATCTTTTTTTATCATTTCAATAAACTTGTCTGGGTATCTTGAAGTTAAATCATCGATATATTTATCCAATTTTCCATCCAACAAAATGCTTTTGCGAATTTGAATCTTTTTCCAAAGTAATAAGTAATGAAATCGACAGTACCCATCAACATTAGCCACTTGATCACAATCACGAACTCGACAAAGTCTTCGCCCCTCAGAGTCTGTTAAATAAATTTCAGTTTCTTTTTCATCTGAGTCTTCATCGTCTAAAAGGTCTTCTAATAAATCATCATCTTCTTCTTCGACGGCCTTTAAATCATCTTCGTATTCGGCAATTTCTGAATCACCGAAGTCATCTCCTAAAAGATCATCATCAAAATCATCTTCTTTTTTTTCAACTTTTTTAACTTTTGATTTTGCTTTTACAACAGGCTTTGCTGACGACTTTTCAACAGTCTTAACTTGCTGCTTACTGTCAGGTTTTACAGTTTTAGCAACTTCAACAATAATTTTACTGCTTTTTTTGTCATTATTATCATCATTTTTTTTAATAGCTTTATTATCAACTATTTTTGATATGTTCTTTTTTATCTCAATTTTAGCAACAGGTTTTGCTATTTTGGCAGCCGGAGCCAGTTTTTTTGCTAAAATTTTAGTTTTCTTAACAACTACTGCTGATTTATTAGTAATTTTTTTAACAGCTTTAGTTGGTTTGCTTATTTTTTTATCTTTAGATTTTATTTTCTTTGCCATATTGAAATTAGCGTTGCGGCAATTTCATATTATTGTCAACTGCTTTAATTGAAAGTTTTTTTTCTTCATGTTTAATAGAATTATCAATTTTTATGAAGGGAATTTAAAAATGGAAAAAGTTGTTATTGTTTCTGCGAAAAGAACACCTGTTGGAAGTTTTCAAGGTCAACTTGCAAACATACCTGCCCCGCAACTTGGAGCTTACGCTATCAAAGCGGCCTTGGCGGAAATTAATTTAGATCCAGAGGCTATAGACGAAGTCATTATGGGCGAAGTCCTCACAGCTGGCGTAGGTCAAGCACCTGCACGACAAGCTGCCCTTAGCGCTGGAATCAGTCATTCAACTCCGTGTTTAACTATTAATAAAGTATGTGGTTCAGGTTTAAAAGCCGTCATGTTAGCAGTAGATTCAATTCAATTAGGACATTCAAAAATCGTAGTCGCTGGAGGACAGGAAAATATGTCGCTGGCACCACATTTATTAGAAAACTCTAGAAATGGTTATCGTATGGGTTCAGTTCAAATGATTGATTCCATGGTTAAAGATGGACTGTGGGATCCTTATAATAATTTTCATATGGGAACCGCAGCAGAAATTTGCGCAAAAGAGTTTTCATTTGCACGAGAAGCTCAAGATGAATTCGCTATTGGATCTTATAAAAAAGCACAACATTCAATTTCTAATGGATTATTTAAAAATGAAATTGTACCTATTACTATTGAAGGAAAAAAAGGTTCAGTTTTAATCGATACTGATGAAGAGCCCGGTAAAGCCATGTTTGAAAAAATGCCAGGATTGAAACCGGCATTTGATAAAACGGGAACTATTACTGCAGCAAATGCATCTAAAATAAATGATGGTGCTGCAGCTCTTGTTTTAATGTCTGAAAGCGAAGCGCAAAAAAGAAATTTAAAACCTTTAGCACACTTCGTGGCTTCAGCAACATTTGCACAAGATCCAAAATATTTTACGACGGCACCTGTAGGAGCGATTAAAAAATCATTAGAAAAAGCCGATTTAAAAATCGAAGATATTGATGCTTTTGAAATCAATGAAGCTTTTGCAAATGTCACAATGGCCGCTCAAAAATCATTAAATATTCCTTACGAAAAAATTAATATTCGCGGCGGAGCCATTGCTATCGGTCACCCTATCGGCGGAAGTGGTGCTCGGATATTCACAACACTTATTCATATTCTCAATTCAACAGATAAAAAGCGAGGCCTTGCGACTTTGTGCATTGGTGGCGGTGAAGCTGTGTCTGTTATTATTGAAAAAGTTTAGGATAATATATGTCAAAAAAAGTTTTTAATTCGGCTGCAGAAGCCTTGCACGATGTCAAAGATCAAATGACTTATCTTGTTGGTGGATTTGGTTTATGTGGTATTCCAGAAAACTGTATCGAGGCCTTAAAAAATAGCGGCGTAAAAAATATTACCTGCGTTTCTAATAACGCAGGCGTTGATGATTTCGGTTTAGGCCTTTTACTGCACACCAGACAAATAAAAAAAATGTTATCTTCCTATGTGGGTGAAAATGCCACATTCGAAAAACAATACATGTCGGGCGAATTAGAACTTGAATTTTGTCCACAGGGAACTTTAGCAGAAAGACTACGCGCTGGGGGCGCAGGGATTCCTGCGTTTTATACTCCAACAGGAGTTGGAACAAAAATAGCCGATGGAAAAGAAGTTCGTCAATTTGACGGACGTGATTATGTTCTAGAAAAAGGGATTACTGGGGATTTTGCTTTTGTTAAAGCTTGGAAAGGTGATAAATTTGGAAATCTCATTTTTCGAAAAACAGCTCGAAATTTTAATCCAATGATAGCCACTGCAGGCAAAATAACAATCGCTGAAGTTGAAGAATTAGTTGAAGTGGGAACACTTGAGCCCGACCAAATTCACACTCCCGGAGTTTATATTCAGCGAATTTTCAAAACTCAAAATCAACAAAAACGCATTGAACAACGAACAGTGAATAAAAATTAATTTTATTTTTTTAAGGAATCAATTATGCCGTTAACACGAGAACAAATTGCAAAACGAATCGCCGATGAAGTTCAAGATGGATATACCGTCAATTTAGGAATAGGGATTCCAACTCTTGTTGCTAACTATATACCGCCTTCAAAAACAGTAATGCTTCAAAGTGAAAATGGACTTTTAGGAATGGGACCTTTTCCATCAGAAAAAAATGTCGATGCCGATTTAATTAATGCTGGTAAACAAACCATTACCACTTTACCAGGGGCTAGTTTTTTTTCAAGCGCTGATAGTTTTGCCATGATTCGTGGTGGTCACATTGATTTAACAGTATTGGGCGCCATGGAAGTCGACGAAATCGGAAGCATCGCAAATTGGATGGTTCCAGGAAAAATGGTTAAAGGCATGGGTGGCGCTATGGATTTAGTTGCTGGAGCAAAAAATGTGATTGTAGCCATGCAACATACAGACAAAGAAGGAAATTCAAAACTTCGGAAAGCCTGCACACTTCCACTAACAGGTGTTCGTTGTATTAAAAAAATAGTTTCTGATTTTGGGGTCATTGAAATTACAGCTGATGGATTTGTGTTAAAAGAATACGCCCCAGACATGACAGCTGAAGCTGTTGTTAAAGCTACTGAGGGGAAAATAACCATCGCTCATGATTGTAAGGCGATGGTTGTTTAAGAAATATTTAATCTAATGGACGCAATAATCCTTTTAAGATACTGCCGATTGAAACGCCAGAATCTACTTCATTATCAACAGAATAAAGGGATTTTTGAATTTTACTTTGATCAGCAACAACTTGGCATTTTAAATCTATTAATGCACTTGCGTTTACTATATCTGAGCCTGCTTGTTTACGTAATAAATCAACTCCTGATAGAACTAAACTTCCAGAAACAATACGACCTGTTTCCAAAATGGGTTTTGATTGGCCTAAAATATTTTTTGAAAAAGCTTTTAAATTAAATACAAACTGGTAACTATTAAGTTTTTTCATCAATTTTGCCAATTAAACTAATTTTTTTGGCCCATGGAAAATTGACTAACTCACTTTGAAAGTTAGCTGGCACAGCTGCTTTTTGTTGGTTTTGATTAAAATTTAAAATTTTTATTTTTATTTGATTTGCTTGATTTGATTCTAGTTGAACCGAAATTTTTGAAGCAACTTCAGTAGTAGAAGCTGTACTTTCAACTTGCTCACAATAAGCAAGAACATTAACAACATTCGACTTTAGCTGCGCGTTTGCAGTCAAAGCGGACAAAATAGTGACTAAAAGACTGATTCTATTTTTTGTGATTTTCATACATACCTCATTAAACAAGACTTTAACTCATTTAATGGAGTATTTAAAGTAAAACAAGTTTTATATGATTTAAAATCTAAAAAACAGCATAGAGCTAATACATTTTACATAAGTGTTTATTCTTTTTACAGTTATGAATTCTAAAGAATTTATAGACTTAAGAATTCGAATAAAAAATATCGACGCACTTATGTTTTAATCCAAAAGCGACTTGTGAGTCTGATTAAAAAGTTATATGGTTTGATACATTATGAATTTTTTAAAACTGTTTTTTACTTTACTTTTTGGAGCTTCTTGCGTGCACAACAAAAATTTATCGACTCAAACCTTAACACCACCACAAGCAGAACAAATTGATTATAAATTAGAAAAACATGGCGATGTTCGTATTGACAAATACTTCTGGTTAAAAGATCGAGAAAATCCAAAAGTGATTCAGTATCTTA
>JAYUJM010000105.1:0-5545 GCA_043765175.1 Pseudobdellovibrionaceae bacterium
ATCCACTGATTCACGATATTCATTTTTTAATAAAACAATTGCAGTTCCTCCGCCGAACCAACATTGATGCTGGCTCAGTAGTTGGCTATCAAGTGACTGTAAAATTGTAGCTATTCTGATGTGATGTTCACGATTAAACAAGTAATCGCTCCCTTCCAAATGCTGACAAAAGACTTTTTATAAATTTTCTCTCACTTTTATCTAATGATTTTAAATCAAGGTGTCGCCAGTTTCTTTCGTAAAGTTCAATTGCTTCTTCAGCATTAATTTCTTGATTGTCTTTTAATTGCCAAGCTATTTTTTTTAACTGTTTGTAATCGCCAATGCGTATGTTTGCAGGAATTTTTTCAGCTTGTAGAGTTCTCTTTTTTTGCTTAATGCAATTCTCAGTCAGTTCAATTTGAAGACCTAATGCTTCTGCAACACTGATATAAGCACCAACAGCAACAGATGGTTCACCTTTTTCAATCCTGTACAAAGTAACTCGTGACATATTTGAAGCCTCTGCAGTTGATGTGGCGCTTATTCCTAATAGATTTCGATGATTACGAATTCGTTGCCCCAACTCGCGAAGTGCTTTTTCTGTTTTTCGACTTATTTTAGACTTTTTATCAAACATATGTTTCTTATTATATACAATTACTATTATTTGTATACTATAAGAATCATTTATTTAAAAAAATATGAATATTTTGATAAATCGTGTGTAAATTGGAATTAATACAACAAGCGAACAGAGCCACACCCGTATTCCATTGACTTTCAACACTCAAGTCTGAAAGTCCTGTCCTTAGGATTTTTTAAGATGATAAATCAGAAAAAAATCTAAAGCATCACTGCTTAAGTCTAGATGCATCCATGCAGTAAAATAACAATTTTAAGAGAATAATATACAACTCTTAAAATAATTAAAGTCACAAGGGTGGATGTGGTTAAGTTCACACCACCTTTTGCTTGTTCAGGACCAATGAATAATTTGTTGACAATTTCACAATTAAAGTACATACTTTAATTGTGAAATTTGAATGGGATGAAAACAAAAATAACATTAATATTGCCAAGCATAATATTAGTTTCAATGAAGCGATTTTAGTGTTTTATGATTCATTTGCACAAATTGAAGAAAGCACTAAATCTAATGAATTCAGACAAACTATTATTGGAAGTATTGAAAAAGGTACTGTGTTTGTAGTTTATCTTGAAAAACAAGGAACGCTCATTCGAATTATTTCAGCTCGAAAAGCAAAAAATAAAGAAAGGAAATTTTATGAAGCTCAATGGGAAAAAATATAGAAATATTACAGCGACTGAACGAAGTATTTTCAAGAAAGCGATTGAAGTAAAGCTAGGCGTTAAGTTAGGCCGTCCTTTCATGAACCCTACATTAAAAAAGAAAAATGTAACTATAAAGTTAAGTCCAGCACTCATTTTAAAACTGAAAAAAAAGGCAAAAAAATCAGGAAAACCCTATCAGACATTTATTAATGAAATATTAGAAAAAGCAGCTTAAGAAAATCTAAAGCATCAATGCTTAAGTCTAGATGCATCCATGCAGTAAAATAACAATTTTAAGAGAATAATATACAACTCTTAAAATAATTAAAGTCACAAGGGTGGATTTGGTTCGGCTCACACCACCTTTTTCTTTTTCAGGGCCAATGAGAAAAAAAAGTGTTTCAATAAATAACAAACCAAATAAAACAAACGTATTATTATAATACAGCTCTAGGTCCATAATGAATATATTCAAGACCAACAAATAAAAAAATATAAACTCTTGCGGCAAATAAAAAGTTATTTACAATAAAGTGAAGAAGGTTAAAACACTAATCCTAAAATTAAGTTGAACAAAGTAATAACTTTTAAATAAAAAAACAAAAAATGTAAAAAAAAATTTTAACAAAAAAAGAAATAGGAGAACAACGTGAATCTAAAAGCAGTACGTCAATCACAAAAAGGTTTTTCATTGATCGAACTCATGGTCGTCGTCGCGATCATCGGTATATTAGCAGCTATAGGCATACCTCAGTATGCAAAGTTTCAAGCGAGAGCCAGGCAGAGCGAAGCGAAGAGTAGTTTGAGTGCGTTATATGCTGCAGAAAAAAGTTTTTATGGCGAATGGAGTCAGTATACTGTTGACATCCGGAATGCAGGTTTTCAAGTTCAAGGTTCTGGATTGCGTTATGTCACAGGTTTTCCAGGCACAATAGCTACTACCAACACTTATAACACAGCTAGCGGAGCGCCGCCTCAACTTACGACTGTTGACAATACTTTATCTTCAGGCGCTAACGTAAACCTAGCTGGTGGAGGAGCCGCACAAGCTACTTGGAAATTAGCTACTGGTGCTGATAGTACTACGCCCCCATATACAGCACCAACATCTGGTTCAATAATTGATTATTCAGGTTCCTTTACTGCGCAAGCATATGGATCACCTACTAATACAGTTCAGGCAGCCTTGCTTGATACTTGGACTGTTAACGAGAACAAAGTTATAAGAAATTCTGTAGTTGGTATGTAGATATTTAAATTCATGTCAATTTGTTTAATATTTCTCAAAAAAACAAAACTGGCACTACTGCCAGTTTTGTTTTTTACATTATGCTTAATCACACAAACCCCAAGAACTCCTCTACGTACGGAATACCTCCCTCCACCAATAGCATTAAAAAATATGACTGTCGGTATGAAGTACCAAATCGCAGATGCGTTATGGCTTCGTGCTTTACAAGATTTCGATTTTTGTGAAAAGAAAATTAAAGACAATGAATGCGCAGGTAAAGGGTGGTTATTTCAGTTGTTAAATTTAATAACTGAAATTGATCCTGTCTTAGATCCAACGATGTACGCAGCTGCGGGATTGGCGTTGACTGTGATTGTGTCTGATTATCAAGGGGCTTCTTTGATTTTTGATAAGGCAGTGGCTCAGCATCGCACGAACTGGCAGGTGCAGTATGCGGCGGCTTATCATGCGTTGTATGAAGAGAAAAATAAATTGAAGGCGGCTCGGCTTTATGAGGCTGCTGGTAAGTTCGGCGCCCCGAATTGGGTGTTTGCATTGGCTGGGCGATTAGCGTCTGATAGCGGGGCTGATTTGTATTCTAAAAAGATTCTTGAAGGTATGATTAACTCAAAGCTTGATTCTAAAATCATTGATCGTCTTCGCAAGCGTATCGAAGAATCTAAATAAATTAATTTTATTGAAATAAAAAATAAATTCTGGCCCCAAAAAAGCAAAAGGTGGTGTGAACTTAACCACATCCGCTTTAGTGATTTTGAGAGTTTTATTTTATTCTCTTAAAATTGTTATTTTATTGCACGGATGCATCTAGAAGAAAGCATTGAAGCTTTAGTATTTTTTTCTGATTTGTAAACTATGAAAAAATCCTAAGGACAAGACATTAAATCCTTGTGTTTAAAGTCCACAGAAATGTGGATGTGGTCGGTTCACTTTTTTATTTAAAAAATAACTCTGGCCCCAAAAAAGCAAAAAAGCAGGTTGAACTTAGCCACACCTGCCTTTTGGCCTTTCGATACTCCTTTTTTACGAATGGAGCTCCGAATGACGAAACTTTCTTACACGTATAGAAAATATCGGCACGCACTAGTAATTACTTTAGTAGTTTTTCGAATAATTTACTTTATTTGTAAAATTGTTATTTTGATTCATGGATGATCTGGATTTTAATCCAGCAGAGCATTGATGCTTTAGATTTTTTTCTGATTTATCATCTTAAAAAAATCCTAAGGACAGGACTTTCAAACTTGAGTGTTGAAAGTCCATGGAATACAGGTTTGGTTGAGTTCGCTTGTTTAGAAAAAAAAAATAGATTATGATAGTATCATATGATACTATCAGAGGGTGAATAAACCACCTTTTAAATACACCGATAAAATTATTTTATATGTTTCAGAAATTCAAAAATTGCTGGGTGAAATTCAAGGAGCAAGTGGCATTGTTAAGCCAACGCCAAAATTAAGAAAACAAAACAAAATTAAAACCATTCACCATAGTTTAGCGATTGAAGGCAACCAGTTAACTCAAAAGCAAATAACAGCTGTTTTAGAAATCAAACGTGTCATAGGACCTAAACATCAGATTATTGAAGTGCAAAATGCCAATAGATTATACCAAAATATAAATCAATTAAGTTCTTTTAAGGAGGCTGATCTTTTAAGGGCCCATTCAATTTTGATGCAAAATTTAGTTGAGAAACCAGGTCAATATAGAAAAGGGGCTGTAGGCATTTTAAAAGGTCATAATGTCAGTCGAATAGCACCCCCAGCAAAGCTTGTTCCTCAGCTAATGTCGAACTTATTTGATTTTTTAAGAAACGATAAGTCAGTACTACCTTTAATTAAGGCCTGTATTTTCCATTATGAATTAGAAATTATTCACCCTTTTGCAGATGGAAATGGACGTATAGGACGTTTTTGGCAACAACTAAGTTTAATTCAACAGTCTTCAATATTCGAGTATCTTGCTGTCGAAACTTGGATACACAAAGAACAAAAAAAAAACTACAATGCGCTTGAAAAAAGTGATGTTGCAGGAGAGTCCACTTTCTTTATTGAATTTTCTTTAGAACTGATTTTAAAGGAACTTAAGATTTTTAAAAAGCAATTTGTAATCAGTAAAGTAACAGCTTTGGATCGAATTACGATTGCGAAAAATCAATTCGGTAATAATAAGTTTTCACGTAAAGATTATATGTTAATTCATCGAAACATATCGTCAGCAACAGCCAGCAGGGACTTATATTTAGCAGTTAAATCAAACCAACTTTTGATGACTGGAATGAAATCAAAAGCTGTCTATATTTTTAAGAAATTTAATTAAAAAATCTTTGTCTTTGTCTCAGAAAAAATAAGGTGGTGTGAATCTAACCACATCCAGCCTAGGGTCTTTCGACACTTCAGTTAACTTGGAGGTTCCGAATGACGAAATTTTCTTACCCGCGTAAGAAATATTGTAATGATTTGCCTGCAGTGAAGTTAAAAACAGAATAGAGTTATTTCGCAAAGATAGCTTGATACACTATCTTTGCGAAATGGGAGGTTGAATGTTTTACGGTCGGAAAAGAGAATTATCCCTTTTAAAGGAAAAATATGAAAAAAAATCACAAATTATAGTTATATATGGGCGCAGACGAGTTGGAAAAAGTCAACTTATTAAAGAGTTTTGCAAAGATAAAAAATATTTGTTTTTTGAAGGTTTAGAAGGCGAAAGCACGAAGCAACAAATAAAGTATTTTACATCTAAATTAGCTGAACAAATAAATGAAGAGCATCTTCATAAAACTAAATTTTCAGATTGGAATGAAGTATTTAGTTATTTAACTAAATACTTGCAGCATAAAAGAATGGTTATTGTTTTTGATGAATTGCAGTGGATGGCTGCGGGTCAAGGACGCCTAATAAGCCTTATCAAATCATATTGGGACCAGCATTGGAAGCAGTTAGAGGGTCTATTTATTTTGTGTGGATCTGTGGCAAACTTTATGGTCAATAAGGTCGTTAAATCTAAATTTAGTCTTCCATA
>JAYUJM010000106.1:0-2040 GCA_043765175.1 Pseudobdellovibrionaceae bacterium
TAACTAAAGAACTCCAAGAACTTTCCGATAAAAGAGTAGCACATATTTTTTGTTAGCAGTCAATTTTAGAAAAAATATTATTTCAATACCTTCTGTGCATTTAAAAAAGGAAGATTTTGAATTCTAAGTTCTTATTTTTTATTTTGTATGTTTTAATTTCACAGTTTATTTCTGTGAGTAGCTCTTTTGCAACGCCTGCAACTACTAATTTTCAGGCCTATATTGCAAAACCTGATGGAAAACCACTGCAAGAAGCCAATGTCAATTTTACTTTAAAATACACAAATCCAACTGGTGATTGTGTACTTTACGCTGAAGAATTTCTAAATAGAAACATGCAGGGCTCAAGTGGAAATGTAAATCTAAGAATGGGCGAAGGAAACATTGTCTATAACGGAGCAAGTACTTTTTATAACGTGTTTAATAACGCAGCTACAGGTATCAATTGCGAAGACGGGGCCGTATCATATATTCCATCATTAACTGATATTCGAAAGCTAACAGTTATTTTTTCACATCCAAAATCAAACGGGGATCAAACAATTGGTGGGATTGAAATAGAATCTGTGCCTTTTGCAATGTATGCAGGTCAAGCCGATACGGCTTTAAATACCACTAACTTTTCTGGATTACTTAGCGGTGATATTACAGGAATTCAAAATTTAACTTCAGTGGTAAAAATCCGTGGAGTTCCAGTGTCGGCAACAGCTCCAGCATTAGGGCACGTGTTACAGTTTAATGGGACTCAATACGTTCCAGTAGCCATACCAAGTGCACCAGTAACTAGTGTTGCAGGAAGAACTGGAGCAGTAGTTTTATCAAACACAGATATCAGTGGTCTTGGTGATGCTGCAGTCAAAAACACAGGAACTGCAGCAGGTACATTAGCTGCAGGAAATGACTCACGCATCACTGGAGCTTTTCAAACTGCCAGCACATTGGCCGGGGATTTATCTGGTAATTTACCTAATCCAACAGTGGCTACAGTCAATGGAAAAACTGCAGCACAAGTGGCTATAAGTGTTGATGATACGATAGCAGCCACAAACATTAATACAGTAGGAACAATAGTCAAACGCGACGGTTCTGGGAACATTGCCGTCGGTAATATAACTGGAAATAATATCACATCCACAAATTCAAGTGCCACAACTTTTTCTGGCCGAAATTTATTTTTATACGACAATACAAATACAAATAAAATAACTTTAAAAGCACCTAACGTTTTTGCATCTGATTATAACTTCATACTACCAGTGACTGCAGGAACAGCAGGCTATGTTTTATCAACTGATGGTGCTGGAAACACAAATTGGATCGTGGCTTCATCGGGAAGTGTGACAAATGTTACAGCGACAGCTCCGATAGCATCAACTGGTGGTGCAGCACCCGTGATTTCAATTGCGACAGCAAATACATCAACAACAGGGGCTTTGACATCTGCTGATTGGAATACTTTTAGTGCAAAACAACCCCAAGGAAACTACATCACAGCCCTTACTGGTGAAGTGACTGCAGCAGGTCCGGGATCAGTGGCAGCTACAATTGCTGCAAATGCTGTAACCACAGGAAAAATAAATAATCTAGCAGTCACTGATGCTAAAATTAATGACGTGGCATTTTCAAAAATCACAGCTGTTCCAAGTTCTACAACGTCAACAACAGGAGTGCTGTCTTCGACTGACTGGAACACGTTTAATAATAAAGTGGGTACAGCCTACACTTTAGCAGGTGATGTGACTGGAACGCCAGCTGCCACAACGATAGCTAACTTAGCTCGTTCAAAAATAGCTGCTGGAACTATAAATCACGTTTTAATTAACGATGCTGCTGGAGCAATCATTTCTGAAGCACAGCTTGCAGTTTCGCGCGGTGGAACTGGATTATCATCATTTACTGCGAATGCGTTACTCATGGCTAATGTTTCGGGAACTGCTATTACAAGTGCGACTTGCGCTGCTGGACAAATCTTAGAATGGAATGGAACAACTTGGACCTGTGTTGTTAAGCCAACCACATCATCGGGTGGAACAGTCACAA
>JAYUJM010000107.1:0-21508 GCA_043765175.1 Pseudobdellovibrionaceae bacterium
GGCATTGAGAGGTGTGCGTATTTCGTGAGACATGATAGCCAAGAAGTTCCACTTCCATTTTAATTTTAGGGTCAGTCGAAGTCTTTGCCATTTTTTCTATTCGTTTTAATTTTTTTTCTGAAGTGTCATAATCAGCAAGCATCAGTTCTGTATTAATGATATCCATATCTCTTGTGGGATCAACGCTTCCAGATACGTGAATTATATTTGGGTCATCAAAGCATCGAACAACGTGAACGATAGCATCAGTTTGTTTAATGTGACCTAAAAATTGATTACCTAAGCCTTCTCCTTGACTGGCGCCTTTAACTATACCAGCAATATCAACAAATTCCATTGTGGTGGGAACTACTGATTGTGGTTTTACAAATCCAGTGATTTTGTCCATACGTGGATCTGGAACTGTGACAACGCCCACATTGGGATCAATCGTGCAAAAGGGATAATTTGCAGCTTCTGCTTTTGCTGAAGTCAGCGCATTGAATAATGTAGATTTTCCGACGTTTGGTAAACCAACGATTCCAACTTGTAATGCCATAAATAATCCTTAGGTGAAAAGTAATTTGTATAAAAAATTGATCATAGCCAATTTAATTGTCTATTGTCCATTGTAATTAGAAGCCGCTTTTGCAGGGCCATCAAAAATAAAGCTTTCTATAGCAGCTGCTGATTTTTCAAGAAATGATTTTAATGGAATTAGTTCTTCTTTTGTGAAATTACTTAAAACGTAATCTCCTATATCAAAGCCAGGGTGAATTGGACGACCAACGCCTAATTTTAATCGGTGATAGTCGGCTGCGCTAAAGACTTCGCTGATATTTCGAATTCCATTTTGACCGCCATGACCACGATTAAATTGAATTTTCATCGATAAAAAAATTTGATCAATATCGTCTTGAATAACTAATAATTGAGAGCGTTCAATTTTATAAAAGTTCATCAAAGCCAGTACAGATTCACCAGATTTATTCATATATGTTTGAGGTTTAGCTATCAGTAAATCAATTTCCTTGTGCTGATTTTTTATTTTTACTTTTTGAGTCAATGCTTTATGTTCATGGCGATAAGCAGATTCGTTGGGATTTTGTCCAATTGATTTCAAAAAGTAATCGACCGACATAAATCCAATATTATGTCGATTCAATGTGTATTGCGAACCTGGATTGCCTAATCCAACGATTAAAAACATAGACCCTCAGTTATTAAGTATTGATTGCTATATACTAATTAAAATCATCATAATTATCAATATTATAGCAAGTGATGTAAATATAACTTATTTACTTGCACCTCATAGCATCTAATTAGATTAAATACTCTAATTTTATTTGCTAGCTTATTTAATATATGTTTAGATTCGACAGCTTTCCGAGGGGGATTTAATGTTAAAATTTACAGCCGTTTTTTTGATTACAAGTTTTTTGAGTCTAATAGCTTTTGCTAATGATAAACCATCTGTTCACTGTCAGGATTCTCTAAAAATCATTGAAGAAGGCGATGTGGTTTACATTTCAAATCACAATTATCTTTTTCGACAAGTTGAAAAAGACACAATGACCTGGGCTTCGCATGTGGGTATTGCCTTCAAAGATCCAAAGAATAAAGATTGGATGGTTTACGAAAGCACTTGGCCTAAAAGTAAGTTAACACCCATTTGTGATTTTTTAGCGCGCAGTTTCGAAGAAAAGTTAGAAATTAAAAGATTGAATCGTAAGCTTATTCCAGCAGAAATTCGCGTTATGAAAATGGCAGCAACTAATATGTTTGGCCTTAGTTACGATCAAGGTTTTGACTATGTTGATGCCAAAACTTCATTTTGTTCTAAGTACGTATTTAAAACTTTTCAAACAATCAATATTAATGTTGGAGTCCTTGAAACATTTCAGAGTTTGTTAGACAAAAATCCAAGTATGGATTTAACTTTTTGGAAAGCTTGGTTTTTTGGAAGTATTCCTTACGAGCGCTTAACCATAACACCCGCAAGTCAGATTTTAGACAGTCAGTTTACGACTGTCTATGCTTTCAATAACAAGATGTAGAAATTTTGATTCTTCGAATATTACATATATAAGTTTTGCATTAAATCATTTGTCATATCATCTTGATTGTAAAGACTTGCTATTTTAGATTCGATCGTCATGTTTGCTTCATTCATAAACTGAGCATTAACATTTTCAGACTGATAACATTTTGGAAAAGACTGCCATCCAGAAACGGGACTAACTTCCATTGCCAAATTCATTTTAGAAATTTTAGAAGTTCGCGGATCAATATTTATATTTAAAATTCTAAATTTAACAGGCATGTCTTTCGCAATTTTATTTAAAAATAATTTTGCTAAAAAATTGTCTCCAGCAGCTTTTCCTCCAATAGTTCCAACTAAAGCAGGAACAGTGTTAAATCGACTTTTACAATCAACCTTAGCAGTCCAAGGTGTTGATAAGATTTGAAAAGCACCAGACCAGTTATTTAATCCGCCATCAACCCCACCGAAAGTTCCAAGTTGTACATTTATACTAGGTATTGCATTTTTAACTTGAAGTTGCTGTTCAATGTTAGCGATAACCATGGGGCGATTTTCCAAAGTTCCTGAAAGAATCTCTAGATTTGTAAAATTCACTTGATCGTTGGATACAACTAATGGGTTAGACCCTGGCTTTAAATTACTGAGAATTTGTAATCGCACTGTGCTTTGATTCTTTTGGATCTTTAAATGTAAAGCGATACCTCGTAATGTATGAGATTTGCTTCCTGCTTCTTTGTCGATAAAAATTAATTTTTTAGTTTTTGGATCAGTACCTAAAGATAATCCTTTAATTTTGTTTCCCATTTTATAAAATAAATCAGCTGATTTGTTTTTGGAATCATTTAGATCAATATTTATTTGCTGAATATCACCTAAAAGTGCAGTTTTTAATTTTATAGCTTTAGCATCGCTATCCCAAGGCATAATATACGCACTTAAAATAATCGCATCATTTGGAAGCTTCACAGAATTTTTATCAATATTAGCTTCAAATTGTGTTTGAAGTTGTTGACCAAGTTCAACAAAAATATTTTGAATTCCTGAAGTTGATGTTAATGTTCCAACAAGGCTGTCGCTAATTGGCTGTAACATATTTTTCACATCTTTTTGTAAATCAATGATAAAAAGTTTTTGTTCAGTTGTTAGGTTTTCAACTTTTGGAACAACTGTAATTAAAGAATAAATTTCGTCTTTCATTAATTTTGCAGGAGTTATTTGTGCCCAAGTAGTTACCGCTGTTATTAGTGTTGCTGCAGCGATTATTAGTTTTGTTTTCATAAGATTTAATCCTTTATTAAAAGTTTTTATAAATAAATTTTATTCTACCAAATACCTTGAGTTTGTAAAGAAGCCGGAGTTTGTAAACATTGTTTATTTTTGTCGACTTCATTTTGCTTTCGAAAAATGTCGTGATACATAACAGGTCCAAAAAAGTTTTCTCCAGCTTTATACTTTCCTAAAAAGCGATTACAGTCTATATTTTGGTAAAAATCCATTGCACCGTCCATTTGATAAAGTGATAAATGTCGTCCAGCTTTTTTTACACGCTCGTCATCAGCAGCTTTGATTCGTTTAGTAAAGCTAACATGGTTTAGCATCCGCGGAATAATTTCACGTGCTTTTTCTGAAATTTCTTTAGCCGTAGCTTCATCAACAACATTATTTTGAACAAGCATGTTTTTAAGTTCTTCATTTGATAAAGTTTTATACTTGCTGAGAATTAAATTTTTTATAACATCGCCGGGTGCAGAGTAGGTCGTTAAGAATGTCGCAAGCATTGTTCCGCGAGCATATCCTTCAGGAGCATAATCTGGAAGGCGTCCAATTTTTTGGCCAACTTGGTTTCCAACTTTTGCTAATAAGCGTATTGCTTCAGTGTCGGCAAAAGAATAACCAAATTTCTCTGTGTACTGAAACATTTTACTTAAAGCCATATCAAACAATCGTGATGTATTGATAATATTATAGTTTCTCCATTCAGCGAGCATGACAAATCGTGGATCAATTTCGATATCAGCTGGACTAAAAATATTTGGATTTTTAAGACCAAGAACTTTGACTAAAGAATTATTTTCAATATCATACTGAGAAGAAACTAAGGGAATCGAATTTGCTGCATTTGGTAAAGCATATTTTTCAAAAGTTTGACATTTAAAACCCGGGTTGTTTTGACAAGCATTTTTGAAACCGTAGGCCACAACTTGTGAACAAAATAAACTTGTATCGATGTTGTCATCCATCGCGTAGTTGTATTGCATACGCACTGGCATATTGTTGCCAACAACTGATCTGCGATCAATATCTGTTTGATCATTTGCTAATATATCATCAACTCGTGGATTAGCTTTTTCAGCAACAAACTTTGCAGCAGCGGCGGCAATAACTGCAGATTGCTCAGCAGTTTTATTGGCTTCACGGTATCTAAGTAACATCACTCGAGATTTTGTATCACGAATATATCTTTCAAAATCAACAATTTGAACTCCAAAATCTGGCTCAGATTCAATAATATAAACTTTGCCTTTATTTTTTGGACCCATTAAAGATCCATCATCAATATAAACAATCGAAAGATGAGTAAACTGGTTATCAATTTTTGCAATTCGACTAATCGGAGCGCTTAAAGGCATAACGCCACGACTTAGCAAAGTATCTCCTGATTTCAAAACAGATTTATCAATTTTTTGACCTTTCATTTCAGGTGATGTAAGCATCATTGGCCACTGATTATCTACAAACGGAAGTTGTTTTTGACCTTCTTTGAGAAGACCAGATTTAGTTAAAGAATTTAAGCCAATCAAATCTTCCATTTCTCTGATGTTGCGATTAACTATAGTGATTTGATTAGCGCACTTAAACATTTCTTCGCGGTTTGAAAATTTGCTATTCATAACTTGAGTTCTGAAAAATTGATTCACAGAAATGCGAGCTTTGTAAAGTTGATTAATGACATCAGTATTTTGTGCATTTGAAGTCACTGTAGTATCATTGGTAAATTGATCACTTGGTAAAACATAAAGTGAATCAGAAATAGCTTTAAGATAGTTTGAACACGTTTGTGCTGTCAGTTGTGAGCTTGTAACCATTGTTTGGATTTCAAGGGCCGCTTTATTAACATCACGTGAAAGGGCATTGGCAGCAGGTGTTATTGCAAGTAAAGACATTAAAGGAAGTACATATTTGTTTTTAAAACCAATTTTTTTTTTCATAGACCCTCATTCATAATTGTTTAACTGCTTTGGTTATTGCATTTTTGGTTACATCACAAATGTTGAATTAAATTCTGTGTATTTGATTTGAGGTTAATTTTGTGTATCAAGTTTAGTCATACTGACATTTATAGAGTTTCAAGAAGGATGGTTTTAAATTATTGTAGATCTTTTTGACAGTGATCAAAGTCTAATTTTATAGAGTTTTTAATCTAAAGATTCATTCTGTTTTGTTAATTCTCCGAGAAACCTTATGGAGGATTTATGAAAATAATCTTATTCTTGTTTATACTTAATTTTAATTTAGCTCAAGCCTTTGTACAAACAAAAGATGTCGAAATTCAAAAAATGTCTTTTGATTCCAAGTACCATATATATTTATCAGATAAATCAAAGTATGGTTACGATCAAATAAGTGTGGCTTTGGATAAAGTATTTTCGTACAAAAAACCAGTTATATTTTTCATCCATGGACGGGGTAGTGAACCCGGTAAAAGCCTTGAGGGCGGAACATTTGTAGAAGGAAATGCAGTTCGCAAATTAGAAGACCAGTATAATGCCAAGGTTTTGTTGTTTAATTGGAACTCGAAAGCTTCTTTTTACGATCGTAATAAACCTCTTTCCCAAATGAATAATTCAGCGGAAAGTCTACACAAAGTTTTATTAGTACTTCAAAAATATTTACAAACTAATTCTGATAAAAAAATAATGTTGTTAGCTCACAGTATGGGATCTATCGTATTACAATCATATTTTGAAAAGTTTGGTTGGAAGTTTCCAAAACGATTATTTAGTCACATACTTTTAACAAGTCCTGATGCAAATGATATAAACCATGAGATTTGGCTTGATCAGCTTGCAGAAAAAGAAATCGTGTATGTGACAATTAATAAAGATGACAATATTCTTTTGAAATCAACAGATGCTAGACCAAATAAAGCATTAGCCTTAGGATTGGGTGACAAAAAAGTTTATGGTAAAAAAGCGACTTATTTAGATTTCACAAATATTGGTGATCAACCAGGTCAAGCTAATGATGCGCATGAAATTTTTAATAAACCAAATATGAAAAACCAAAAAAATATTTGTGATGTGTTTCATTCATTATTGATTTCAGATAAACCTGATTTAAATAAAGCTGCGACAGAGACTTTGCAAAAGAACTACTTAAAATTCAAATTTAAAACTGATCAAAATGCATCTTGCTTTAAATGGTAAATGTTTAGAAAACAAAAAGCCTGCATTAAGCAGGCTTTTTAAAACATATAAAGTAAAAAATAAAACTACTTAGCTTATTTACCGAATATCTCTACTTAGTAGCTCGTTGGATGCTAAATGCAACTTTCTTTAACCCCTGTGATTTTACTGTGTCAATAATCTGAGTCACCATATCTAGTGTTACAGTTTTATCAGCCACAAGAATAGCACTGACTTCAGCGTTTTGTGCCACTTCTGATTTAGAAATATCACGAAGGTCATCTAATGAAATAGGTTTGTTATTAACAAAAATTTCTCCTTGGCCACCAACAGTTATTTTGAGTGGTTTCTGAGACTTATCGATATCAGTCGAAGTTGATTTTGGTAAAGTAATATCAATCTTTGGCTGCATAACTAATGGGGCTGCAACCATAAAAATAATTAACACAACGAGAACGATATCAACTAAGGGAACAATATTAATTTCTGCAATTGTTTCATTCTCTCCGCCGCCAGCATTAGAAGCCATAATTAAACTCCTTTTTTGCTTTTAGAAGATAACAAGCAAAGATCTTTGGTAGCATCAATACTTGCTAAAATTAAAGCTACTTTTTTAGAAAAATAATTAAATGCGACGACTGCAGGAATCGCCAAAGCAAGACCAATTGCAGTAGAGACTAAAGCGTGACCAATACCAGTCATAACTACTTCGTTACCTTGACCTGGAGAGGTGCCAAGGTCATTAAAAGCTTTCATTATACCCATTACTGTTCCTAATAAACCGATGTAAGGTGCATTAGAAGCAATAGTTCCAAGAATATAAAGATTTCCTTCTAATTTTGGCTTTTCCATTGTTTTAAATGAACTAAATAATTCATCTAATCCATTTTCGCTATTTTTGCTAAGGTAACTTAGTCCATAAGATAACGCTCGACCTTCTACAGAGCCATTGAGTGTAGCAAGATCTTTCATGTTAGTTGTGTCTTGTGTTTTGATAATTTCGTCAAATTTAGCTCCTATTTGAGCACTATTTTTTGAAATTTTACGCAAAGTCAAATATCTTTCAATTGTGATAGCAAGACTGACTACACTGAGAAAGCCCATAAAATATAAAATAAAGTTAGCACTAGCTTCTGCAATTTTGTACAATGATTCCATGAGAGATGATTCCTTTTTTTAATTGTGAATATTCACTATATATTTTTTAGTTTGTAGAGGCTACGTCATCTTTAAGTAAAAAATCAACCTTTACTAAATGATTTTGTTTTTTTATTGGGTTACCTGCAGCATCAGTAAATGGCTTGTACTTGTACTTTGAGACAGCACGCATTGCTGCTGATTCAAAAAAATTCAAGTTTTCGCCACCAGTAACTTTAACATTCTGAACAGTGCCATCTTCTTGGATGTCAATTGACATATTAACATGACCTTCAACTCCTGCTTCACGAGCCTCGTTGGGATATTTAGGTTTGATTTTATAGTAAGGAACATCTGCGTATGTAGGAGTGGAAGTTGTTGGGGCATCTACGGGAGCATCTACTTTTTTATTTAATCCTGTGACTTGAGAAGTCTCATCTTGAATTTCTTCTGATTTCGTAATCACGGGACGAGCTTCAGGTATTTCATCAAACGATTCATAACCTAAATCGATATATTGTTCTTCAACAGGCACAGCCGCTGGTTTTAACAAGTAAGCATACTTTACAGAACCTGCCATGACGATGTGTGCAGCAACAGAAATAGCTAATGCATAATTTGATGTTTTCTTTTTCATTTTTTCAACATCTATATACACGTGGTTTGTTTCTAACTTTGCTGTATTTGACATTTAAGTCCCCCTTATGTTGAACAATGCTATCTAAAAACAATTCATTTTAAATAAAACGTAAACACTAATACAAAATAAAAAAAATAAAACAAAATTCTACACATTTCTTGAAGATTTTTTTCTACAAAAAAATAAATCTTGCTGGTCCCAAATGGAAACTAAATGATGTTCAACAGATCATCACAATCCGAAAATAAGACTTCAACAAAAACTTAAGCAATCGTCATTCCAAAAATTAACCGGCCTATATTGCTTTTAAAACAGGCTTCTGGTGCCACAAAGTACCTAAAATTTTAAAATTAATATGGTTTTTTTATTGCATTCTAGCTTGATTTGGTAGTTAATTCCTAGACTAAATGCTAGTAAAGCAAAGACTTTACGCTACTTTAGGTTAATTACGAAGATGTAAATCGTAAGACGTAACGGAATAAATGGAAAGAGGAAAAACCACATGATGAATCACAAAACAAATCGAGTAATATTTTCAGGTACTTTGAAAAATTTATTACTCCCTTTTTTAGTCTTGGCAACGACAGCTACGACTCAAGCTCAACAGTCAACTTCACAAGTTCCCTCAACAACTCAATCGGCATCGAAGCCAGCAGAAGGAAAGCAAGTTGTTGAACGTATCGAAGTCGTAGGTAGCCGTATCAAGCGAATTCAAAAGGAAGGCACAGCTCCTGTTGTATCAGTTGGCAAAGAAGGTATGAAAAACTCTGCGAACACGACAGCTTCAGATTCATTACGTGATTCTACATTAGCAACGTACGGAGTTGCTCGTGAGCGAGCAGGAACAAGTGCAGCAGCCACAACAACAATTGGCTTACGTGGTCTTGGTGACACTAGAACCCTAGTTTTGTTAAATGGAATCAAATTACCGAAAGATCCATCTTTTGAGGCTGTTGATCTGAACTTGATACCTCAAAATGCCATAGAAAGAATTGAAGTATTAAAAGATGGTGCATCTGCATTGTACGGCTCTGATGCTTTAGGTGGTGTTGTAAACATTATAACTAAAAAAGGCTACAAAGGGAATGAAGCTTCAATGAAATTTTCAACCCCAGAGCTTAAAGGTGGCGCTGCATTTGATGTAAGTGCACTTTCAGGCTTTAGCGATGAATCTTTAGATTTTTTAGCGAGTCTTAACTACAGTCATTCAGACAAAATTTTTGGTAAAGACCGAAGTGTTATCAAGAACGCCAAGTCTACAAATGGTGTTGCAGCTGCTTGGACGCCAGATCCAGCAGCTACGCCTTTTACGCTTGCAAATCCTGCAGATTGTCCTGCAGATTTAAAGAGTGCAAATAATAGAAGATGTTCATATAGATATAATGAATTAGCTTCTAAACGACCACAAATAAATCAAGTAAACTTATTTACTGATTTAAATTATAGAATAAATTCTGGATTAAAATTATATAATCGTAACTTAGTAGTGTATAAAAATATTGGTTGGAATTATGCGCCTGCACCATTTACTGCTGCAGATGAAATCAACGGAACTGCTTCACAGCCAACTGCCAAAGCTATTAAATACAGATCTTTAAAGCTCGGAAATAGAGATAATGATGATAACGAATTTAATTTTAATACCATCGTTGGTGTTAAAGGAAACTTAACTAGTCTTTGGGATTACGATCTTAACGTTGGTTATGGTGAAATTAACAGAACTACAAATGGTGTAAATGGGTATATCTTAAGACAAAAAGCAGTAGAATTGATGCAAAACGGTACGTTTGATCCGTTAGCGCCAGGTGGCGAAACTGGAAGTTTAGCAGATGCTGAAGTTATTCTAAAAGATGTTTCTAAAACAAAACTTTTGACAACTGATTTAGTGGTTACAGGTGAGTTATTTGAGATTGAAGATCGATCAGTTGGTATCGCTACAGGTGTCAGCTACAACAACGATAAACTAGAACAAAACACAAATTTTAATCCAAAAGATGTAATAGGTGGATCTGGATCGAATGACAATGGAACAAGAAATGTTTATTCTGCTTTTGCAGAAGTAGCGGTGCCAGTTACTCAAAGTTTTGAAGTAGACGCTGCTGCGCGAGTTGATAAATATTCTGATTTTGGAACAACTATTAACCCTAAACTATCCGTAAAATATAATATTGATAGTGAATCTTTAGTTCGTGCTTCAGCAGGCACTGGCTTTAAAGCTCCTACATTATCGCAGCTTTACTCTGCAAGGTCTAGCGGTGCACAGCAATTTATCGATAGAAAGTATTGTCAAACTGGTTTAGCAACTGATCCTAATGCATGTGATACTGGCGAATTCACAGTAACTAGCGGTGGTAATAAAGACTTAAAGGAAGAAACTTCAATTGCTTACAGTTTAGGTGCAGTGATTCAGCCAATTTCAAATTTTTCATTTTCCTTAGACGGTTGGTACACAAGAGTTAAAAACGTTGTTGCGATTAACTACGAAGAAATGACAGCTGCTGAAGCAAGAGGTATCAATTTAGCAGATTATGGCATAAACATCGTAAGGAATTCTACTGATGGAACAATAGTTAGTGTTGATGCTCCTAATTTAAATTTAGGATCAAATGAAATATCTGGTGTAGACTTTAATTTTGAATTAGTTCTACCTATGAAGTTATTCGAAATGCAAACTAGTTTAGAAAACAGTTTTTCATATGTTTTATTTGATAGAAATCAAAGTTTTCCTGGTGCAGATTTTCGAAACACCGTAGGTGAGTATGGGTCGCCTCAATGGAGAAATACTGCAACTTTATCATTAAAAAGTGATATTCTTTCATATGGTTTAACTTTGAGATCTATTCCGGGACAAAATGTTCAAGATAGAACTATTGATCGAAAAATTTCTGATCTCAATGAGTGGGATATCAATGGTTCTTATAAAATTTCTAAGAATATTCAACTTGCCGGCGGAGTGAAAAATCTTTTTGATGCTGATCAGCCGCTTGATATTAATGGAAATGGTCCTGGTGATAATGATATTAATGATTCACTTTATGACATTAACGGTCGCAAATACTTTATTTCCTTTACGCAAAAATTCTAGTTTAAAAATAAAATTAGTTTTGATCAAAAGGCTCAACTTTAATAGTTGGGCCTTTTATATTTCTGATTTAAATCTTAACATCATTCCCTATCCAGCAATTAATCATACTCGACTTACGTTTCGAATTGAGACCCGAAATACTCATGATTTGACAATGCTTCTAAAAAAGCGTTAAAATTAGAAGCATGGTAAAACGTCAAATAAAAATATCTAAACAAAGTAGTTTTTTTCTTTTCGGTCCCCGGGGAACTGGGAAATCAACATTATTAAAATCGCTTCCATTTCTTAATAAGGCTTTATTTATTGATTTGTTAAAGCCAGATGTTGAAGATCGGTATCGATTGGATTCTTTAGCTTTGTTACGTGAAGCTCAAGCTTTAAGACCGGGTAGTTGGATTATTATTGACGAAATTCAAAAAATTCCGCGATTGCTTGATGTTGTTCATTCATTAATTGAAGATAAAAAGATTTTTTTTGCACTCACAGGATCAAGTGCGCGTAAGCTTAAACGTGGTGCTTCAAATATGTTAGCCGGTAGGGCGTTTAATTATAAACTTTTTCCTTTTATAGAATCAGAATTAAATTCAGATTTTAATCTAAATAATGCTCTATCTTGGGGTGTGTTGCCAAAAGTACTAACGCTTAAATCGAAATCTGATAAAATTCTATTTTTAGAATCTTATGTGCATACGTATTTAAAAGAAGAAATTTTAGTAGAACAGCTTGTCAGAAATATTGATCCCTTTCGATTGTTTTTGCCTATTGCTGCACAAATGAACGGACAGCTTTTAAATTATTCAAATATTTCAAACGACACCGGCGTAAGTTATAAAACCATTTCTACTTATTTTCAAATTCTAGAAGAAACACTATTAGGTTATTTTTTGTTACCCTATGATAGATCTGTTAGAAAAGTGCAAAAGCAAAGTCCTAAATTTTATTTTATTGATCAAGGTATTCGTCGGGCTTTGGCTGGTCAGTTACATAATACTTTGCAAGAGCGAACTTCTGAATACGGTGAAGCCTTTGAATCTTGGTTTATCACAGAGTGTATAGCTCGAAATGAATACTTGCGTAAAGGATACCAATTTTATTTTTTAAGAACCAAAGATGATGTTGAAGTCGATTTAATTATTCGAAAGCCCAATCAAACTGAATTATTAATTGAAATCAAATCAACCCAGGTTGTTCAAGCAAAGCATATTAAAAATTTAAAATTACTTCGTGCTGATTTTCCAAAGGCGCAATTAGTTTGTGTATGTCGAATTGAACAAGCTCAAAAATGGGACGACATAGACGTCATTTCTTGGAAGCAAGCTTTTAAAATGATTGGTCTTTAACGGCTTATTTTTCATCTCCGAATCTGACCTTGGCCAGTAACCACCCAGCGTTCGGTGGTCAGCGCTGTTAAGCCCACAGGGCCACGAACGTGCAATTTTTGAGTACTAATGCCGATTTCGCCCCCGAAACCAAATTCAAAGCCATCTGTAAAGCGTGTAGAGGCATTCCAATAAACTACAGCTGAATCAATTTGGTTTTGAAAGTTTTCAGCTGTTTTTTTAGTTTTTGTAATTATCGTTTCAGAATGATGACTTGAGTATTTTTGAATATGTTCGATGGCCTCTTGATCGCTTTTGACAATTTTGCAGTTTATTTTTAAATCTAAATATTCAGTGTTCCAATTTTTAGGGTTAGCTAAATAAACATTTTTTTTATTTATAAGTATTTTTTTTGTTGTTTTGCAAACAAACCATGTTTCTAAATTTAATCTGAGATAAAGTTCTGGCAGAATTTGATTTGCAATTTTTTCATGAATAAGAATGGTTTCAATTGAATTACAAACAGAAGGACGCTGAATTTTACCATTTTCTATAATATTGATGGCCATATTTATATTTGCATCGAAGTGAATATAGGCATGACAAAGTCCACGATCATTTTTGATGATAGGAATTCGAGAATTTTCTGTGACATATTCAATAAGTTTGTCGCCCCCTCGTGGAATGACAACATCAATGAATTTGTTTTCTTTTAATAAACTTTGAGTAGTTTCACGGTCGTTTGCAGGAACTCCCCAAAGACAGCTTTCTGGTAATTGATACTTTTCTAAAGCCTTTTTAATAATTTTGTAAAAAAACTCTGTGGTGTGAAAACTTTCTTTTCCGCCCTTTAATATCATGGCATTACCAGCTTTAAACCCCATTGAAAAGGCCTCGATAGCTACATTTGGCCTAGATTCAAAAATTATAAAAACAACACCGATCGGAGATTTTTTCTTTTTTAGAATTAAACCATTTTTTAATTTTTTTGAAGGTTGCAGATTTGATTCTAGCGGATCCTTAATTTGAGCTACTGAATGCAGGCTTTGAATAATTTGCTGAAGTCTTTCATGATTGAGTCGCAATCGATCGATAAAGGCTGAAGTCGTATTCAAATCAGAAGATGATTTTATAAATAGAATATCTTTTTGATTTTCTTTTAAAATTCGAGTTTCATTTTTATTCAACGAGTTTGCAATTTCAATTAAAACCAAGTCTCGTTTCTGAAAAGACGATAACGCTAAAAGATTTGCCGCTTTTTTAATTTTTTGGAGTTTTTGATTCGTGTTTTTCATTTTTTTTGAATCACTGTTCCAATAGGCTTGTTTTGAAAAATTGCGGTCAATATGTTTTGAGAATCACCTTTGACAAGATGTGTGGATATATTATTTTTAAAAGCTAGCTGTGCAGCAAGCAGTTTTGTGTACATGCCACCAGTACCTAGTGTGCTTTTACTTTTTAGGTTTGAACTAATATCAGTTTTTTTTATTTGATGAAGCTTAGATATTTTAACTGCATTCGGATTGGTTTTTGGATTTTTGTCATAGAGACCATCAACATCAGTTAATATTATCAACTTTTGAGCTTTTGTATGAATAGCTATTAGGGCTGACAAAGCATCGTTATCGCCGAATTTAATTTCTTCAGTAGCAACGGCATCATTTTCATTAATGATCGGTATTATATTCCACGAAAGCAAAGTTTCGACTGAGGCTTTAAAATGATTTTTTCTTTCACGATTTTTCAAATCATCTGCCGTTAATAAAATTTGAGCCGTCTCAAGGTTGTTTTTTTTGAAGGTGTGATTATATTGCTGCATGATCATAGGTTGACCGATAGCCGATAAGGCCTGTTTTTCATTTATTTTTAATATTTGATTTTTAGACTGAATTTTTTTATTAATTTGATTTTTGAAATGTTCACGAGCTGTGGCAATTGCTCCCGATGTGACCCAAATAACTTCAACATTATTTTTATGCAGTTCAGCTATTTGAGCACTCCATGATTTCATCAGTTTTAAACCACCAAGGCAAACCATTTGGCTACCAGCTTTAATAACCCATCTTTGTTTATTTTTTTTCATGTATATATGATACTTTTGCATTCTTTGCTTAGCAACATGGACGAAAGATGGGTTATTTTAAAATTCTAAAGCTAAAGAAACTTTTTCTAGAAAAGATACTCCCTCGGTTGATTTAATCAATGCTCTAAATCTCAAAATGAACCAAAACATTGTCGATGTATTTTACAATTGATTTCATTGTTAGTCGACCTAGACAAAGATCCTCAAATTGAGACGTTTATAGAGAATATACATGCAATTAATTGGCTATAAAGTTGAAATAGGATTGAGTATGAAATTACCAGGACAGTTTAAACTATTTATCACTCCATTTATTTGTTTAGCAATTTTGGCATTGTCAAGTTGTCAGCCAAAAGTTCAGAAGGACTGTGGATTTGTTCAGAATGTCTACGGCCAAAGAATTTCTTGGAAAACTAAAAGTAAAATTGAACTTGTCATTAGTAAAGACATTCCGACACAGCTAAGACCAGCTATCTATAGAGCCGTTGCCACATGGGAAAAAATTATCGGGCAAAAAATATTTGAGATTACAGAGGATTCTTTAAAAGCAAGCTCTGTTCCCAGTAAGGATGGGAAAAGCGGAATTTATTTTTTATCTAGCTGGGAAAGCGATCGTCAATCTGAGCAAGGAAGAACTACGGTATATTGGGGCAGTGATCAAATCATGGAAGCAGATATTCGAATAAATGCTTTAGATTTTTCTTATTATGATCAAGAACAAACTGATTTAGTTGTTGCAGCTAGTCGCTCTGGAACATCTAAAGCATTTGGAAGTACCGATGGATATAATTTTGAAGCTCTTATTTTACATGAGTTAGGTCACTTTTTAGGATTGAAACACAGCTCAGAAAAAGGATCTGTAATGGGGACACATTTGTCAGCGTATAATAATCGTATCGAACCAACTTTAAGTGATAATGAAAGCGTTAAATGTGCCTATAATAACTAAGAAAGGGCTCTATTATGAAATATCGACAAGATGAAAATCAAAATAAAGCCATTAATGATAATCAATCATTAACAAAATCTGATTTTTTGACGAATCAAAATATTGTAACAAATAATGAATTAGACTTTTTAGTGACAAGCATTTCAGAAAAAATGAACAATCTGTATTCTAAAAACAAAATGAAAAACTATTTAATTAAGGAAATAAATTATTATTTAATTAAACTGAAGTAATTATTTCTTTTCAGTACTTTTAATAAGTGCTTGATCAATAATAAGTTCTCTTTCGATTCTGTAAAACAAAGATTTTTCTTCAGAGCCATCACTGACAAGAACTTCAGTATCAGAAATAATATTTTTAAATTTTTCTATTTTTTTTTCGATTGAAACACGTGTGGATTCTTTACCTTGTGTTTGACCTTTGGCAAAAGTAAAAAATAACTTATATCTTGATCCAGAGTTAGAATTTGGCTTTGCATAGGGTGGCTGCCAGCCATCGACTGACTTAATATAATCAGTCTCTATTGTGCCGAAATCTTGGTTCTCGGAGGCTATTGTATATTTCAAAGCAGTGTGAGCCGCTTTCCAGACTTTATCGTAAGAAACCAGAAACACTTTTTGTTGAGTGTTAATTTCTATGTCCTTCTCTATTTTTGAATTCGATTTTTTGAACAAACTACAAGAAGAGCAGATAAAAAATAGGATCAAAATATTTTTCATTATTTATTTTCAACTAATACTGTAGATCTAGAAATATAGTTTGATTGGTCTAATTTTTTATAAATTGAGTTTATAGATTCCTCAGCGGGTGTATTGGCGTCAGTTGCGAATCTATTCCATGAAATTTGACCTACTTGAATGATATCAAGTGGCCACTGAGGTATTGCTATTTGGTCAGTGTAATTTTCTGAAAGAAGTTCCCATTTTGGAGAATTCATTTTTTTTGACTGATTTTTATATTGGTAGTCATAAGTTGAAGATAAAATAACGCTTTGACCTGTCGGCATCAAATCACTTGGTACGCTGATCACTTTCAGCGTTATTAATTTTTGGAAAGTGTCTTCTGCAGTCCAAAGTTGAGGTAATTCACCAATTGGTAAATAACTAGATTTGGAAAATTTTTGATTTGAATTTAATGTGATGGATACTTTTTCAAATTGGTCATTAAATTTAAGTTCTGAGGTATTTTTAATAAATGATAATATTTGCAAATTTGATTGTCTAGGGGCTTGTATAAAAACAACTTCTGAAGCATTTAGTTTTTTGAGGCCTACTGGCCAAAAATCATTATTTTTTTGTGTAGCTAAGGGAATAACTAGAGAAGTTTCCTCAACGTTAATAAATCGATTTTGTAACAGACGTTTGTCGCTTAACAACACATTTTGACTAGAGATATTTAAACCGAATTGATTTTCTCTAAAATCTGAAGGTGTATTATTTAATTGATTAAATTCAAAAATGTTTATGATATCAAAAAATGTTTTTCCTGCTTTCAATTCATCAACAACAGTTTTAAATATAAAATTTCCAGATAAGCTTACTAAATCTAAAGTTCTTTTTGTATCATCCATTATTGTGTAAATGGGCTTTTCAATTTTTATCGGAAGGCCATAATATTCTTTTTGGGTAGGAACGCTAGCATTCGAAAAAATAGAAACATTTTGAGCAAACAAAATAATACTGTCTGAAAATGGACTTAAAAAGTCACCCTGTTGAACATCTTTTAAGTTGTTTTGACTGAAGCTTTTAGTAATGACTGCGAAATCAATTAATTTATCTTTTTCAATAAGCGGTAAATTTGTTATTTCACCTGAAATAGAGTTTAACTTTTCATAGCGAAGAGTTTTTAATTGAATGATGTAGATATCTTGTTGAATTTTAGCCGGATTAACATTGTAAATTGTTTGACGAATAAACCCCGAAGCATCAGTTGTGATATTTTGAGTGCTTATCCATTCTGAAGGAGTATTTAATTCACCAAGATCGTTTGTAATTAAATAATTCCCTATAAATGGGTTGTTTAATGCGTCGCCGATAAGAATTTGTGCATTTTTAATCGGAAAACTGAATTCGTCAACGACTTTGATTGTTTGAAACGAGAAAGCCTTAGTCGACAAAAAAAGTAAAAATAAAACTTTAATAATTTTCATTTTGTAAATTCCTTTTATTTAATTATGGCAAAGTTGGATTGTCTTCGTCGCCATTAATGCCGAAATGAAATCGAGTATCATTTCCGATGATGGCCTGATAAGTTTGTTTTATGTTTTTATCCGCATAGAAAAATAGAGCTTGAATTATACGATCATCGTAATGATTGCTGAAGTAACTTTCATCGCCGAAGGTAATAATATCTAAATTTTTTGTACCTTTTGGGTCGTTAACATTTGCTTTACGCTTAAAATACATATCCGTATAATATGAATAAGGAACACAGCTTCCGAAGTAAAACAATTGATAGTTCTGATTAAAGCTAAGAGCCACTCCACGAGTGGTCTCAATGCTTGGAATATTCAAATTTTTACCAAGTCCTGAATGTCCGTTGTAAAGAATAACTTGATGAGTACTAAGAGCGATTTTTAAAAATACATGAAACGCAGAGCTGTCATGGTCAAGTCCTGTGTTTCCAAAAAATAATCTGAAATTAATTTTTCCCTTAGAAGTTAATTTCGAAAATTCTTCTATATAAGGAAGTGGTCTTTCTGAACCAGGGTTGTAATATTGTCTAACTTCCGATTCGCTCCAAACACGTGAAGACATTTTGTAAGTATTTATAAGTAATTCACGTTGGTGTATAAAATCACGACCGGTTAAATCCGAAGTTGTATAGGGATTCCAGTTTTGTTCATCATAGTTGGCAACTCCAAAAAATGTAGATACATTCATTGTGCCATTTTGAAATAAACGATTATATTCGGGATAAGTCGTTACAGTATTTTTAATCGGCGTAATTGTTGTATAATACTTTATATAATCAGTATTCTCTACCAAAGGGCATCCAGCAAGAGTAGGTGACCAGTGGTACCAGAATGTATCAGCAGAAACTTTTTCAGCGTCTGCAGAAGTGCATAAGCCTTGTGATCGTTGATAAACAGTCGAATGTGAAATTGGAATTAAAAAAGTGTAATCAACAGTGCCAGTATTAAAAACACCTTTAGCATTAATTTTGTAAGTTACTTTGTATTTGTTATCTGCCGTGGATTCAATTTTAACAGTTGAAACTGTATAGCTTGGATAAATTGCAGCAGTATTTCCAGGATTACGTCTCATGTATCCTAATATGTATTTAACTTTAGTTTTTACATCGTTTGCAATAGCAGCATCCGAAGGTACACCATTGGCTTTTCCAAAAAAAGTATAACTTTGAACGCTAAATAAAGCTTCTTGGTTATTTGACCCGTAGTAATCTATGTTTTGATCTTGGTCGTCTATTAGCTCAAAATTTTGATCTTGAATGAGTCCATGTTCTGATTGCGCTTTAATATTTTCTGCAAAAAAAACAGAAGTACATATAACAAAATACAACATCAAATTCTTAACCGACGTAATAAGGTCTCCTTTGAATAGTGACTGATTAATTGATTCTAATTCAGAAATAAACTCTAAAGTGTCAAATAGAGCAAGAAAAAATCATTTTTATTAACCGTTATTTAATTGTGCAGGATCATATAAAGGGACTAAAAAAATAGAGTTATACTTTGCGTTAATTTATTAAAAAGGAAAAAAAAAGTGCGTATTTAAAAAAACGATGGTTCAATTATATCAAGTTTGAACCAAAATATAAGTTAACAATATGGGTTA
Source organism: Pseudobdellovibrionaceae bacterium (assembly GCA_043765175.1). GTDB lineage: Bacteria > Bdellovibrionota > Bdellovibrionia > Bdellovibrionales > Bdellovibrionaceae > Pseudobdellovibrio. The sequence continues at coordinate 19,443 of JAYUJM010000107.1, forward strand.
ATGTATCTACGAAGCGCCGTAAAAGCTTCTCTATGGAGGATAAATGTCAAAAGTAGCAATAATAGCGGTTATTATGTGGTTATCAGTTGTAAGTCATGCGCTGTTGGTAGACAAATACAACGTGCCTGATGGGCCAGATAAATTAAGAACACCTGGGGCTTTGTGTACGCATCCCAATTCCTACAGATACGACGAAAAAATTCCTTACTGTGAAAGAAATGTTTCAGGATCTGTTAAAAATAAAGTTATTCAAGAATACGATCAAAGATTAGGTTTCAGTATTCAAAAATTGCCACGAAATGATTTCAAAATAGATCATTTCGTTCCATTGAGTATCGGTGGAGCAAATGATGAAACAAATTTATGGCCACAACATAAGCAAATTTATGCTTACTCTGATCCGCTTGAAGCTGAAGTTTCAAATTTAATGATTGTGGGAAAGATAAAACAAGCTGAAGCCATTCGTGTTATTAAAGAATGTAAATTAAATTTACCAAAATGTTCAGATTTAATGACGTATTTAAAATCTTTAGAATAAAAGAATTAATCAAACAATAAGTTACAATAAAAAAGTAGTCAAATTAATGATTATTTTTTATTTAATGACATCAATATTTTATTTTAGCTACAATTCTCAGATGTCACTTTTTAAAGACACGCTTTTTTTAAGACTTTATTCTTGGATAAAAATCCCTTTGATTGGATTTTGTTCGCCAAAAATAATTGAAAACTCAAATTTAAAAACAGTCATAAAAATTCCGTTAGGATTTCGAACAAAAAATCATTTAAATGCCATGTATTTTGGCGCTCTTGCTATTGGAGCAGAGCTCAGTATTGCTATGTCAGCAGTGCAATTAATAAAACAGCATACAGATTCAGGTGGGAATAAAATTGATTTTTTATTCAAAGACTTTAAAGTCGATTTTTTAAAGCGAGCAGAGGGTGATGTTCACTTCATTTGCGAAGAAGTTCAGATTGTTCGAGAGCAAATCAGTGAAGCTAAAAATTCAGTAGATAGAATAAATAGAACCATGTCGGCGTACGCCATAGTTCCAAAAATGAGCCTTACAGAAAAAGTGGCTACTTTTAGTTTAACACTTTCAGTGAAGCAAAGAATCAAAAAAGGATAATTTATGTCAAAAAAAGATCTGTTTAATGAAGAAACTCAAATTAATAAATCTGCAGATTTTGCAACATTATTTGAAAACAGTATGCAAACAGTTGGAAAAAGACTTTCTGTAGGTGATGCATTTAATGGTGAAATTTTATCAATCGGTAAAGAAGAAGCTTTTGTTTCAACGCCGACAACACAGGACGCGATGATATTAAAAACTGATTTGTTAGATGCAGACAAAAATTTAAAATATAATGTTGGTGATAAAATAGATGTTGTCGTTGTTAAGACAAAAGGCGGTGAGCTTCGAGTATCAAAGGCAGGAATGAGGAAAGCCAACGCTGATTTGGATTCACTAGAAGATGCTTTTGATATGGAAATGCCTGTTGAGGGCCGTGTCACTGAAGTTTGTAATGGAGGCTTTCGAGTTCAAATTCAAAATAAAACTGCATTTTGTCCAATCAGTCAGATGGATTATAAAGTTGGAGATCACCAAAGCTATGTGAATAAGAAATTTGAATTTTTAATTACAAAGTTCGATACTAAGGCTCGAAACATAGTGGTCAGCCGTCGTCGACTTTTAGATTTACAAAAAGTCGAAAATGAAGGCGAATTCATGAATAAAGTTAAAGTAGGTGATATCGTTGAAGGAACTGTTATGCGGTTTGAAAAATTTGGCGCATTTATTTCTTTAGGTGGCGGGGTTGAAGGGCTTTGTCATATTTCTGAAATAGGGTGGTCGCGCTTACAGGATCCCTCAGAAGTTTTATCATTGAATCAATCTGTCCAAGTTAAAATTTTAGATGCGATTGAGCTCGATGGAAGATTGAAAATTTCACTCAGTGTAAAGCAAGCTGGTGGTGAAGGTGATCCATGGATGACAGTGCCTCAGAAATTTCCTTTAGGGTCTCAGCACGATGGCACTATAGAGAAAAAAGAACAGTACGGCTTT
>JAYUJM010000108.1:0-21334 GCA_043765175.1 Pseudobdellovibrionaceae bacterium
AAATATAATCGATTTGCTTTCAAAACCTAAAAAGAAATCTGCCATAGCAACTTCAGAAACTATTGATGAAGGCAAAAGAAATACTACATTATTTGGTAAAGCTGCTTCTATGTTCTCCGCAGGAATTTCAGAAGATTTAATTAGAGAAGAGTTACAAGAAATAAATCGTACCAGATGTAATCCTCATTTAGAATTAGATGAAATAGAATCAATCCTTCGCAGTGCGAGAAATTCTAAAAGTGAATTTGCTAATGAATACGTATTCGATAATGGCAATACATTATTTTGCCCACAGGGATCTGTTGAAAACTCAAAAGTAATTGCCAATTTTCAATCAATTCTTTCCGAACAACTTGAAATCGACGACGGTGCTGAAGGTCCTAAAGATATGAGATACAAAATTAGTCTATTGCATCCAAATTTATTGCAGAGACCAATTGTTGTAACGCCTGATGAATTAGAAGATGGCTCATGGGTGGCCAAAACAGATGCATCACTAATTGTTTTTGGACCCAGAACGTATAGCCAGCACTTGCGGATCCAATTGCGTGTTCTAGGCAATGTCGATAATCGAAAAAAGATTTTTATAAATCTTGGCTGGAACAAATTAGATGGTAAGACAATTTATCTAGCAAACAACGGTGCAATTACTAAAGAAGGTTTCACAACTAACTATTATACAAGTCCAGAATTTGGAGGCCCATCAGGATATGAGGTGGCCACTACAGAAAATGAAGTCGAGCGGCGGAGTATCTTCTGTAAAATTCAAAGGCTACTTGCTGTATCGAAACGTAAATTTACAACCGCATTACTTGCTGCTGCATTCCGAGCACCACTTATTAAATATTTGCCAACAGATTTTTGCCTTGGTGTTTTTGGAGTAACCGGAAGTCAGAAAAGTACTTTAGTTGCACTATTTACTAATTTCTTTGGACGTGAATTCAATTACAATAATTTGCCAGAGTCATTTGGTTCTACACAAAATGCTATCGAACGAAAAGCTTTTTTAACATTTGCCTGCATAATTGTTGTCGATGATTGGGTTCCGGGCGAACACAGCAAATATAAAGCTGATTATATTTTAAGGTCTGTTGGAAATCGACAAGGGCGCGGCAGATTAAATGCAGATACATCATTAAAGAAAAGTTATTTTCCGCGCAGCCTAGTCATTTTAACTGGCGAAGACATACAAGTCGAACAATCTCTCAGGGCACGAATGCTTATTTTGGCAATGGAAAAAAATTCTGTAGATATGGATTCATTAACAGAACTTCAAGATTTTGCTGAAAATGGCGATTTTAATAAATTTATGGGCGATTATATTCAGTGGCTCATTGAAGTTGAAGATGGCCTATCAGAAAAACTAAAATCTTTATTTAAACAATACAGATTAGAATTTCAAAAAGATACCAAGCACGCAAGAATTGCACCTAATTTAGCCCATATGATGATTGGTGTAGATTTGTTTGCTGATTTTTGCTTAGCAAAAAATTTAATGTCCCAAACTGAACGAAGTGAATTTATTATCGAATCAAAGTCCTATCTGTCTGAATTAAAAGAAACTCAAAATTCGCACCAAGAAAGCTCTGATCCAATCAATATATTTTCAGAGATTCTTCGTACTATTTTAACCAATGGAACAGCTCATATACGCCATCCTAATCCAACTGAACTAGGCTCTTTATATAAATCAGCTGGATACAGTTCTGTAACTCAATTTTGCTCACAACCAGAGGGTGACTGCATTGGTGAATTTAAAAATGGATACATGTGTTTAGTTAAGTCAGTAACATTTGATAAAATTAAACAATATGCTTTTAGACATGGGCGTCCTTTTAATTTTTCTGAAAGAGCAATCAGCGATCGCTTAAAAGATCGCGGTCTTCTACTTACAGACGAAGGCAGAACTACCGTCAAACGTGTTATTGACGGCCAAAGAAATACACGTTGTTGGGAATTTAACAACTGGCTATCAGTTTTAATACCTGAACTAATGCCAGATGTAGCCCCGAACGCCCCGTTCGCCCCGGTAAAAACACAGCTGCAAGTTGTAAAAGAATCAGAAACAGAAAATATAAAGGCTCCAAATGGCACAGCAGGTAATGAAAAATTGCACTAAGTGCTTAGTCGATCTTCCGCTCGATAACTTTTATTCTAAAGGAAATCGAGTGGATAGTCGCTGCAAGTCTTGTGTTAAATCCACAAAGAAAACTAAGTATGTAGCTAAAGAACAAGTTCTTAGGATTGATGGCCTGTGTAAAATATTTGAGTTAATTTCTGAATTAGAAATTTCAGTTTTGAATAAACATATTCAACAACTGAATCAGGAGATAAAAAGATGTCAACAAGTACGGGTAGTACAGTAATTTTTGCCAGAGTATCAAGTGAAGATCAGCGTGATGGGTTTTCGCTTGATGCACAAACAGAACTTGCTAGCAAATATGCAAAGCAAAATAACCTTAGGACAATCAAAACTTGGAAACATCAAGAAAGTGCTTCAAAAGAAGATCATCGGAAAATATTTGATGAAATGATTGAGTTCGTAAAACAAAATCAAATTCAAAATGTTATCTTTGATAAAGTTGATCGAGCTGTAAGAGGGATAAAGTCAGCTTCTAAACTTGAAGAGCTTGTTGATCACTATGATGTTAAATTTCACTTTACCATAGAAAATTTAGTCATTGACTCTAATTCTCAGCCACAAGAAAAATTTCGATTTTATCTAGGCACAGTAATGGCTAAATATTACATTGATAATCTTAAATCAGAAATTAACAAAGGACTTCATCAGAGAACTGAAAACGGTTACTGGAATGGACTTGCTCCTTTTGGATATATTAACACTAGAGAAAAAGGCAGAGCCACTATTGAAATAGATCCAATTGAGTCAAAATTAGTTCAGGATGTTTTTGAATTCTATTCAACAGGAAACTACACCTATCAGATGTTAGCTGATTATATTCAAACTAAACTTAAAGATGCCGGAAAAGAAACGGAAAGAACTTGCACAAAAAGACTTATCGAAACTATTTTAATAAATCCAATTTATTATGGGCAGATGAAAGTTAAGAACAAACTCTATAAAGGTAATCATTTGCCGATTATTGAAAAATTAATTTTTGATTCTTGTCAAAAAATCAGAGGAATTCGAGCACAACAATATAAATCAACTCGCAAAGGAGTAATTATTAAACCCTTTATGGGTTTTCTAAAATGTGGTGAATGCAATCACTCTGTCACTGGAGAAACTGTTGTTAAAGCCAATGGTCGCAGATACACATATTATCGCTGTGCAAATAATCAATGTGACCAATATAAAAAAAGAGTTACTGAAGATGACCTATTAAAACAATTAATTTATGCGTTTGAACCATTTTCGAAATGGACTTCAAAAGCTACCGACGCTTTTCTGGGGCTCCTGCACGGTCAGCTTGATAAGGTCGCCCTTTTCACAGGTGATCTAGAGAACAAAGCAGCAAAGACTCGTCAGGAGCTTAAAGACCGCGTTCACAAGTTGGCCGAACTCAAGTCCCAGGGATTACTATCAGAAAAAGAATTTGATGCTGCTGTTGAAGTTCCGAATCGTCTATTAAGACCACAAGAGCTAGATCTTTCATCATTGAGGACAACTGATTTAAACTCTTTGAAAGTTTCTGGAAGTATCATCCAACTTTTTAGTAAGGCTTATGATTTCATGCATTTAAGTGGATTCGAACTCGAAAAAGTTAGATTGGCGAAGTTGGTGTTATCCAACTCCACCCTAACTGATAAAACTATGCGATATGATTACAAAAAACCGTTGGATGTTCTGTTCGCATTGACAGAGCGTCCAATATGGTGGAGGTGGCGGGAATTGAACCCGCGTCCGCAAGAGTTCCATAGAGAGGCCCTACATACTTAGTTTGTGTTTTAGTTTGTTAGCCTACCCTCCACAAACAAAATGAAGACTAACACTCCCCCAGTAACTCTTAGGCTGCAGCGCTCGAGAAAACCACTACAACCGATCCGACATTAATGACGGAACTTGAATCAACATCGGCGACTCACCCAAGTTCCGTAGCAGAACTAAGCTGCTAGTGCGTAGTGTTCGTTTGAAACTACAAATTGCACGTTTTGAATGGGTCCTCATGCGCCCATGTATGCTCCTCTTACTTCACTTCCCACGTCGAAGCCAGTACACCCCCACTTTTTAAAAAAGTGTTCTCTTACTTAAAGTTTATTCTAGTTATCAATAAATAGACAGCGATTGCTTAAAAAATTGTACAAAATTATTACTGAAATTAATGTAGTTTATGCGACGTTAATCGAGTTTTTAATCTAATTATTTCATTTTCTGTCATGGAACTGAATGCATAATTTTAGTTTTTAAATCATCTTAATTTTTTAATTAAACATAATAGTGATCTATAAATTACCTGTCTATAACTAGACCTTAGTTGATATTTGTCATTTTAAGAGTGAGTTATCAACCGAATCCCCACAGTTATCCACATTTTAAATTGTAAACTAGTATCGAATTGACACTAAAAAATGAAATAAGTTAATTTGAACATAAAAATATTTAGTTTATTTTTGAGGCATTCGTTACAGGAAATAATTGTAGATTTAATTGATACACGCGATCACCTTTTTCACTTATCCGAGCAATAGAGTTCTCTTTGTGCAACGATTTTCTTAATTGTCGTAATTTAAATTTAACATCGTTAAATTCTTTTTCTGTTAACGACATCGTTAAAGACCCAAACTCGCGCTCTTGCGGTTGATCTTGGTAAAGTGATTCTAAACCCAAATACATCAATTGCGTTTGTAATTTACGAATCAGTGCTGGTGGAATTTCATCGGTGTTTTCCGAACGATTCCCTTTTTTAATTTCATGAGTTACAGAATCTTTTACTAATTCACCAGTTTGAATTAATTGATCTAAAGCTTGATTTATTTCTAAATCAGAAGCTTTTCCACGTAATAAATTTTTTAATTCTGCCACTTCAAACGAGACATTTTTTTGATCTACCAGGGCAAAAATAATCCATCCTATCCAATTAGGCACTCGTTCAAAAGTTTTACGATCTAAGCTGCCGCTTTTTAAATTCTGATTAACTCGAAATTCAGAAAGCGTTTTCAACGCAAAATTTCGGATAGCAGGATCTTCAGATTGATTAAAATCGACAAGCAATTTAAACTCATCAGATAAAATTTTATTAAAACCACAAGCTTTTGAAAACTTTAAAATCATTTCATTAGACAAATTTCGTTTGCCTTCAATAATCATTTTTAAATAATTAGGAGATTTAATATCTGCTGCTGCAGAAAAAATTGAATATGTGTAAGGCCTTAAAGATTTTTTTGTGAAGTCCTTTTTGTATCGATAAAAATCAGCTAAAAAAATGCGGTAGTCCATGTAATCAGACAGAACAGGTATTATCATCGAAGTATTTGAATTGTCTTTATTTTCTGTCAACTGGTTCATTTTATTTTTCCCACATTTCCAATAAAAAAGGCCCCATGATTTAATCTCATGAGGCCTAAGATTTGACAACCTAAATATTCACGGAAGTCATTTCAATATTAATATCGAGAAAGCTCTATTTGAATTTCACTGATATACGTCGAACCAATTATTCCCAATGAAACATCTGTTCCAATACGGTTCAAACGAATAGTCCAATACGGAAGTAAATAAATTTCATGTCCTGGATTCACTTGGCTAGCGTACACTTGACGATCAACTAAAAGCTGAGCTTCTGTTCTATAAGGACTGTTCGGAGTTGTTGAAGCCGCCACAGAGACAATCCTATATCCGGCATACCGACTGTCTAATCCTGCAAGTCGACGTAAATCAATAATTTGATTATTTACAGAACGATAAAAACCAACTCTTCGAATTATATTTTGATAACCTGGCTGAGGCTGACCTGGATATGGCGCTGGATCATATGGATTGCCCGGATATGGTTGTGTTGGATAGCCAGGATTTCCTGGGCTTCCTGGCCTGTCAGGACGACCTGGACGATCAGGTCTGTCAGGTCGGTCTGGGCGACCTGGTCTTCCTGGACAATTTGGATCAGATGGCACGCTGCAAGGATCATATTGTGGTGGTCTTCCGCCACCACCGTTACCATGGCCTGGACCTGGCACAAGTTGAGCAAAAGCAATCGACGTTATAGTCGAAGTTATTGAAACAACTGATAAAATTGTTTTTATTAAAGGCTTTAAAGTCATTATTTCCCCCGATATTGTTTGTGTACTTTCTTTACTGTAATCAGATGTAAAGCAAAACTCAAACCGAATATCGGTAAAAAATACAGAGTCATTTTGCTTGCCAGATTTTATAGCAAGCGTTTATAGACATAAAATATCAAACTAAAAAGCTTCCACAGATTTTTCGAATTCTTTGACTTGACCTGAAGACATTAACACTTTGTGATCTCTGAATAACATCATTGATAAAATTGATTCTGAAATTTTTAAATTTAATTTAATTTGTCCCATTCCATTATTGTTAACTAATTTTGCTTCAGAAATCATGTTTGATAAATTTATTTTTTTGCTAGCAGTTGATGGCAGATTGTAATCTGTCGAAAGATTTTTTACAACTTTTGTTAATACATTTACATCGGATCCTCTGTCAGCTGTGACTAACAGCATATTCATGCTAACAGCTTCTCCATCTTCAGTTAATAACTGAACACCCATTGCCGATTTACCATTAAGAACTTCATAAGAACTTAATTTAACAGATTGAATTCGCATATCTGTATTTGCTCCTTGTTGAGCGTTTAAAATATACTGAGTCCATGTTTTATAATCTGCGGAAACTGCATTATTCACAATTCCAAATCGATTCTGAGCATAAACAGTACGAAAAATAATTCGTGCATAGGCACCTGAAAACTTAACTTTAGCATAAGACTCTTCACAAGATTGATCTAAACATTTTACAAATCCACCTTGAAATTGATTTTGTCCAGTTGATGAAACTCCAGTTAAAATCATTTTTGAATTCACAGCTTGAGCAGACATTATATAAGCTTTTGCTTCTCCGCCTTCAGACATTAATATTTCAAGAACACCAGATTTTGTATCATTAATAAACTTAGCGCGGACTATTGACTGAGCTAATTGTAAATTTAAAACTTGTTGCTCTTTATTAACTGATGTCGATATAGATTTAAACATCGTCATTAAGCCGTCATCTGCAGCACTTGAATAAAATGCACCGTTCGCTTGTCCGCCTGTTTTTATATTTGCTTCTAAATTAAAATTTGGAATTTCATTTTTTTTCTGCTCTCGAGAAGTCGTTTTTTTGGCTTCTTCTTTTTGTGTCGTATCAGCTTTACCGATAGGTGCAGCAGGCTCAGCATTTTGAATTTGACTTGTTGTAACAGATCCCGTCGGCTGAGGAACAGAGGTTTGAGGCCCGACGTCCGTAGAAGGTCGCGGTGGAGTTTGCGTTTGAGCCGCCGCCACTGGTTCAGTTTTATTTGCGCTTTTGCTAGAACCGCAACTTGTGATAACAGATAAACATAAAGTCATTAGTACTAGTAATTTAAAATTCATAAAAACCTCGTTTGAAATTAATTCTTGCTAAAACACAAACAAACTTGCTATCCATATACCGAATCTAAAAACGCGATATGATATATCAGCATTAAAAAGTGTCTCAAAGTTAAACAAACAGTCAAATTAGAGCCTTAATCAATAGGGAGACATTTTTTAATTGAAAACAAATTTTTACGATCTTAATCCTGATTCTATTTTACATTGCGTAGAAAAAAATGGATTTATTCCTACTGGCGAAGTTCAACAGCTTAATTCCTATGAAAATCGAGTATTCAGTATTAAATTAGAAAAAAGTGACAACTCTGAAATGCCTTCAGAATTGATTGCTAAGTTTTATCGACCTGGTCGCTGGAGTCGTGAAACAATTTTAGATGAGCATCTTTTTGAAATTGAATTACATAACGAAAACGTATCTGTGGCCACCCCTTTTCAACTTCTTAACGGTTCAACTTTAGATGAACACCAAGGAATATATTTTTGTTTTTTTAATAAAATTCGCGGGAGGTTGATTCAAGAACTTACCCCCAATCAATTTAAAAAAATCGGGCGTTGGTTAGCGCAGCTTCATAACGTAGCTGAAGTTAAAAAGGCCCCTCATAGATCATTTTTAGGTCCTACGCTAGATCATAAATGGCAACAGCTTGATTTACTTTTCAATCATGTTTCACCTGAAGTTAAAAATCAGTATTTTGAATATGCAGATCTTATTTTTAATCAACTTGATAGCCAGCTTGATCCTAAAAATTTTCTTCGTCTGCACGGCGATCTTCATCGAGGAAATATTTTAGAATCTCCGACAGATGGGTTTGTTGTTGTTGATTTTGATGATTTTATTAATGGCCCATCCGTCCAAGATATGTGGATGTTACTACCTGATGAGAATTTTCATGATACTGCGGAATTTAATAATCTAGTTGAGGGATATGAAGAATTAAGACATTTTCCTTTTCATGAACTCGAACTTATTCCATTGCTTCGTGGGTACAGAATAATTAACTATGCATGTTGGATTTTAAATCGTTGGTCAGATCCCAGTTTTCCTAAAATATTTCCTGAATTCAACACTTATAAATACTGGGCTGAAGAGACAGAGTCCTTAGCAAGAATTGCTAGGACTCTTTAATAATTTTTTATTATTTAGTTTGTTCTGCTTTTTCTTCTACTAAGTGCTGACCTAATGCTTTTTTAAATGCATTAACATCGAATTTTTTCATATTTACATTTAAACAAGACATCGATATATCAATTGGTGCTAGTATTTGATCATCACTTTTAACAAAAGCTTTTAATCCAAAATTAACGCCCAATTTATTAGTTACTTCAGAAGCTTCAGTAATTCGAATTACAGCTTTATTTAAAGAAGGAATTTCTTTAGCATTAGTGAAAAATAAACAAGCAACACTGCTTTTTTCTTTTGGATCATCCATAATTGATTTATCTGAAAGCAGCTCACCATTTTTCAAAAATAAATTCCAACCTTGATTTTCCGGTCTTAAAACAGCTTGAGCTTCCTCAGACATATGAAATTTAGTTGTAAAAACTTTTTGTAAAGCTAAATTCATTTGATTTTGTTGACAGTTAATTTCGTATCGCTCAGGTGTAACGACAAATGGTTTATTATCTTTAGGATTGTATTGACAAGATTTAATTTTAGCATCAGTAAAAAGTGTTTTCCAAGATTTACATAAATTTTCATATCGACTAAACTCAGTAATTTTTTGTTCTACTGTAACAGCATTTTTCTGTACAGCAATTCCAATTTTTTTATACTCTACTTCCATTTGGCTTGCACCAAATTTAATGATTTCAGAACTGCACTCTTCAATTTTAACTTCATCAGTTTTAGTTTCTTTGACTTTAGCTTCTTCTTCTTTTTTTAATTCAGCTTGTTGTTTTTTATCAGCAACTTCCCCAGTTTTTGTAGTAGTTTTTTCTTCTTTAGGTTTTTCTACAGTTATTGGAACAGCTGCGTTTGGATCCGTAGGCTTTTCATCAGTTTTTGCCTCGACCGGCGCTGGGGTTTCCTTAGTTACCTCTGCAGCATCAGCAGGTTTAGTTTGCGTAGCATGTTTTGCTGTATCAGTAGTTGTTGTATCATTTTTAGTTAATGTGTCTGAAGGATTTACTTCTTTAGTGCTTTCAGGCGCAGTTGCGGTTTGTGGTGTTAATCCGCGTGCAGATCCTTTTTTTTGACAACTGACTAGAAAAAAACTTGTTGCTACAATACCGCTTAATAATATTTTTGAATAACTCGTTTTCATAAATCCTCCGTTAATTGTTTATCTCAAAGAATTTATATCAAAGAACATTCCAGTATGAAATTTCGATCTCAAATCAATCAGATTTAAGCTCTACATTTAATCAATAATTTTTGTTTCAACTTAATACAATAATTGATGTCTAAATTGTTTACAGCTGAAAACAGTAAATGTGTTTTAAATATGTTTCAATTTTCAATTTGATGACAAGAAAGCTCAGTTTTAGTTTAAGTTCTGATATCGATCAAGAGCCTGCACGGCTAACATCGTAGTATAAGCTTCTGATTTCCAAACAACAGTTTTGCGAACAAAAGTTCCCCCTGAAAAAAATACTCCTGCTTTCCAGTATATTGATCCATCTTGAGCAGTTTGAGCTGCTTGAGCAATATAATCAGCAGCCAGATCTGCTTGTTTAGCTGAAGATAAGTCTAAAGAAAATAATTTTGCAAATGTAAAGAAAGCATTTCCTGCATAAACTGATGAAGATATTGGATCAACTATTTCTTTAATATGTTCTTTAGTCGATTTTTTAATTAAACTCCATGAGCCATTAGCATTTTGAGTTTGCTTGAGATCTGCGAAAAGTTTTTCTGCAGATGATTTTAAACATTCTGCCCCAGCTTCATAAGCTTGACTGACAGAAAAATGTAGATGATATGGATTTGGATAATAAACTCCACATTTTTTAATAATACCGCGATCAATTGAATCTTCTATAAAACGACAAGCGGCTTTAGAGCCTTCAGAGTTTTGGAATCCATAATGTGAGAACATTTGTAAAACATTAGCATTAACTATACAGTCTACGTTGTTTGATCCTTCAGGAATTCTTAAGTCATCTTTCCACCCCTTAAGAACTGATCCCATGAAACTTGAATTTTGTTTTGATAGCCAAGTCAGATAGGCACCTGTGTTTTTCTTGATTCCGTTAATTCGATTAAACGGATTAGCTGCATTTCGATTTAGATCACGATGTTCATTGAAAATATTTTCTACTTCAACAGGACCCCATGTAGATTTAATAATTTTGCTTTCATATTTTTTGTTTAAAACTTGATTTAAATAAGTTGCAGAGTAAGCAACAGCTGTATCATCTGCATCATCTGCTATGTTTGACCTAACTGCAGCAAATGTGTTTGTTAAAGGATAATTGTTAGGTCTTGATACTAATTGATTTTTATACTCAATACTGGCTTTATCTTTAATGACATCTGTCATTGGTAATTTATGCCAAAAATTAAAAGTGTCTTTTTCTGTTTTAAAAGTAAGTATATTTTCTATAGCTAAATTGATTGAATGCGCAACATTTTCAGATAATTCATTGTTTCTTAGAACGTACTTAACTAATTCATTATGTACTAGTGCTGTCGTAAAACAGTTCGAATCTGAAGCTGTTTTTCCTTTAGGGCCAAGGGCAATAACCGATTTTAAATTCATCATATCTGATGGCCATTCTCCTTTCCAAAAATTTTCTCCACTATTTTCTTTTTTTTGAAGACTTAAAACATGAGTTAAACCCTTTTGAATTAATTGCGTATATTGCTTTTCTTGAGCTAAAGTCAGTTGAGATAAAAAAATAATAAAATAGATTAATGAATATTTTATCATTTTAAAGCCCAATCCTAACAACAGCTTGAGCACTATCATCAATTTTAAAAAGAAAAACTTTATCTGCAATTCCATAAGAACTTATTGAAAATGTAAATGTAATACGTAGTTCTTTATTTAACACACTAAATCTAGCTGTAGTAATTGGTCGCGTTTGACCTTTAATCCCTAAATTTCCTGTACAATTCCCTTCTTCATTTAAATTAGTTTTGTTTTTAATCACACACTTTACATTTGAAACAACTATTTGTGGATATTTATCAGAGTTTAAAAATTTACTTGAATGAAGATTTCCTTTTGCTGCAGCTGGAGTTACAGATAAATCTAATGCTGAAATAACAACACGATTTATCATGTATCCAAATGGTGCTTTTTCTAAATTAATATCTTTTAAAGGAGAAAAAACTTTCACAGTGACTGCTGATTTTAATAAAATGTCGACAGCACCTGAAGCTGCAAAAATGTTTTGAGATATTAATACACTTATAAAAAGACGTGCAAAAAAATTCATAAAACTCCCTATCGGTCCAGATTGATACAATACTCATTCCGACAAAATTTTATTTTCGAACATTTTCAACTGCTCAAATTTTCTTATGATTTTTAATTTATAAAACATGAGACGAACTGTTTTTTGTCTATATTTTTAACATCTGCTTATTTTGAGCCGTTTTTTATACGCTTATCCTTGATACCTGGCATCTAATCAGCTAAAAAATCTATGCTAGGTCCCATACGGTAGACTGGTCAGTGAATCCCGCTAGGTCCGGAAGGAAGCAACGGTGTCTGTTCGGCTAGGCGATATGGGTAACCTAGTCTTTATATAATTTGTTCATCTTAATAAATCAGAGGCTCAAGTGTCTTATCAAGTTTTAGCTAGAAAATATCGATCTCAAAACTTTGATCAAATGATCGGACAGAATCATATTTCTCAGACTATAACTAACGCTTTAAAAAATAATCGATTACCCCACGCCTTATTATTTACTGGCATTCGTGGAACTGGTAAAACATCGTCCGCGCGTATTTTAGCAAAAAGTTTAAGATGCCAGAATGCAGTTGATTATAAACCCTGTGATACTTGCACTAACTGCTCTGAAATTGTTTCTGGAAAATCTATCGATGTCATCGAAATTGATGGAGCTTCTAACAACGGTGTCGATGCCATTCGTGATCTGCGTGATAATGTCATGTTTAGCCCTTCTTCTGGACTTTATAAAATATTTATTATCGATGAAGTTCATATGCTTTCCAATAGTGCCTTCAATGCGCTTCTTAAAACTCTTGAAGAACCTCCAAAGCATGTGATTTTTATTTTAGCAACTACTGAAGTTCAAAAAATACCACAAACAATTTTGTCACGCTGTCAGCGGTTTGATTTTAGAAAAGTTTCATTAAACGATTTAACCAAACATCTTCAATTTATTTGTAACTCTGAAAATATCAAAATTGACTCTAAAGGAATTTGGCTAATTGCACAACAAGGTCAGGGATCAGTTCGTGATTGTCTGAGTCTTTTAGATCAAATTATTAATTTTGCACAATCTGAAGAATCAATTTCTGAGAATTCTGTTACTGAAATTCTTGGATTAACAGAACGCTCTCTGATATTTTCTACTTTTCAAAATATAATCAATCGTAAAGATGATAAAATATTAGAAGTTGTGCATAAACTAAATACGATTTCTTTAAATACAACGTCATTTCTTGAAGATTTATTAAAATTATTTCGTCATGCTATTTTAATAAAATCAGCTTCACAAGCAAGTCTAAATAATGACTCTATTGATTTACCTGCAGATGAAATTGATATTTTACATAAAATCATTTTTTCTACAGATTTAAATGATCTTCATATGCTGTTTGATATGTGTTTTAAGTCTTTGCAAGAAGCTACACGCGCTTACGATCCGTTACTCGTGTTAGAAGTATCCTTATTGCGCATGTCCCAAGCACCTTATATAAAAGATCTTAAGAAAATATTGCTGATGCAAACAACTGAGGTCAAAGCTGACCCAAAGCCGTTTGAGTCCTCTGCTCAACAAGCAATGACTCTGACAGAAATTCCAAAAATCACTCCTCCAAAAACTCAGCCGATTCTTATGGGGTCTGCTGAAACCTGGGCTCATTTTATTACCTTTCTTAAAAAAAATGAGCCTATTTTATCTGCTAAGTTTGAAAACTTAGTCTTTCAAAAATTTGATTCTATTCAAAAAACAATTTATCTTGAAATACCCGCTATTTTTAGCTTTTTAAGTGATCAGATTATTCAAAATGATAATCAACAAAAATTAAATACGGCTATTGATTCTTTCTTTGGCACTAGATACACTTTAATTATACAGAAGTCTAAAATTTCTGCGAGCGAATCACCTTTAAGTAAAACTTTACAAAAAGAAGTTTTAGCTGAAGAAAAATTAAAACTGGATTGGTCAGAAGATCCTCGTATTAAAAAAGCTCAAGAAATTTTTAAAGGAACTCTAAAAATAACGAAAAGTTCCTCATAAAAAGGAGTACTATGAAAGGTTTTGGCGGCGGCGGAGCAATGGGCGGAATGGCAAACTTGATGAAACAAGCAAACCAAATGCAAATAAAAATGAAAAAAGCTCAAGAAGAATTAGCAACTCGTGAATTTAACGGATCATCAGGCGGTGGTGCAGTTGAAGTTAAAGTAAGTGGTGAAAATAAAATTTTAGCCTTAAAAATAAATCCTGATGTTATCAAAACTGGGGACATTGAAATGTTGCAAGATTTAATTTTAACCGCAGTTAATGATGCTAACAAAAATGCGAAAGATGAAACAGCTAAAGAAATGTCTAAAATTACTGGCGGAATGAATATTCCTGGAATGTTCTAAGCATGTTGCAAATTTCTTCGCTTGAAAAACTAGTCTATGAACTAAGCAGGCTTCCTGGAGTTGGAAACAAAACAGCGCAACGACTAGCTTATTTTATTCTACTCTCTAAGGAAAACTATTCAGATCGATTATCTGAAGCCTTAATGCGTGTACAAAGCGAAGTTCACACTTGTCCTGAATGTTTTAGTTACACTGACAAAGATCTTTGTAAATACTGCGCCGATACTCATCGCCAAACCAATAGCCTTTGTTTGGTTGAAGATCCTTCTGACATTATCCGAATTGAATCATCAGGAGCTTTTCGAGGAAAATATCATGTCCTACATGGTGTCATTTCTCCGCTTGATGGAGTCTCAGCAAAGGATCTAAAAATTGACGAACTTTTTAAACGCATTGAAATGTGTAAAGACACAAATCACCCGATTACTGAAGTTATTTTAGCTATCGATGCTGATCTTGAGGGTGATACAACAGCGCTTTACTTAGCTAAAGCTTTCCAGGGATCAGGAATAAAAATTTCTCGTATTGCCCATGGCATACCAATAGGTTCAGATATTGATTTTATTGACGACAGAACAATGAGTCGAGCTTTAGAAAACCGAGTGCAATTATGATCTCATTATTCACAGACGGTCACTATGTCATTATTTAATTATAATGCTAAAGAAATTCACTGCAAAATTGTTTATTACGGTCCCTCATTAGGTGGGAAAACGACAAACATTCAATGGATGTATCAAAGTTTAGCTCAGGATCAAAAATCTAAACTAATGGCTTTAAATACCGAAATCGAACGAACGTTATTATTTGATTTCTTACCACTTGAGGTGGGGGAAATTCGAGGCTTTAAAACTAGATTTCATCTTTACAGTGTTCCTGGTCAAATAGTTTATGATGCCACTCGAAAATTGGTTCTACAGGGTATTGATGGTGTTGTTTTTGTTGCTGATTCACAGGCTGATCGGTTAGAGGAAAATATTCAAGCCTTTGAAAACTTAGAAAAAAATCTTTACCAACAAGGCTACAACATCAAAGATATACCTATTGTTATTCAATACAATAAGCGCGATCTTCCAAATGCTCTTCCTATTCAAGAATTAAAAAAGCACTTAAATAAATACAATTCGATTGAAACTGAAGCTGTTGCCTTCGAAGGAAAAGGCGTACTTGATAGCTTTAAACTCATTTCGAAATCAATTATTAATACCCTTAAAAGTGGAAGTTCAGTTTAATTTTTATGTCACAAGATTTAGCTCAAAAAATTTTAAAACTAAAAAAAGAAAAAAAAGTATCTATTTTAGCTCATTACTATCAAGACGGAGTCATTCAAGATATTGCAGATCATGTTGGTGATAGTTTTTATTTAGCAAAAATAGGCCAAAAAATTTCTGAAAAAAATATCCTTTTAGCTGGCGTTGTTTTCATGGCCGAAAGTGTGAAAATTCTAAATCCAGAAAAAACAATACTAGTTCCAGATTTAAAAGCAGGATGCTCGTTAGTCGAAGGAGCCCCCTTTGAAAAATATCTGGACTGGAGACGGCACCATAAAAATGCGATCTGTGTCACATATATTAATTCAAGCACAGAAGTGAAATCCATATCAGATGTTATTATTACATCTAGTAACGCTACAGAAATTATTTCTAAAATTCCCGCTGACAGACCCATTTTATTTGGTCCAGACCAGCATTTAGGTCGTTGGCTTAGTAAAGAATTAAAACGAGAGATGATTTTATGGCCAGGAGCATGCCAAGTACATATCTTATTTAATGCAGAAAGATTAAAAACGCTTATTGACGAAAATCCAGATGCACTAGTTATAGCACACCCTGAGTGTGAAGACGAAATTTTAAGACATGCTACCGTAATAGGATCGACTTCAAAACTGCTGAGTGAAGTTAAAGAAAATAAAAAGTTTAAAAAGTTTATAGTTGCTACTGAGACTGGTATTTTTCATGAAATGCAAAAAATAAGAACTGATGTACAACTTGTTCAAGCCCCTGTTGTAGACAAGAATTGCAAATGTAATGACTGTCCATTTATGAAATTGAATAGCCTTGAAAAAATTGTAAATACTTTAGAAACATTTCAACCTGAAATTCAAATACAGGAACAAAAAAGACAATTGGCTTTCAATTCACTTGATCGAATGATGAAAATTACAAGTGGTCAGATGGTTAACTGGCCTTCAAGTTTTGATCAGTAAAAATGTTTTTGCAAACTATTAAAAAAAATTTGCAAATTGAATTTCTAGAGCTTCAACTTGATCCAAAATTTTCATCCTCTGCTGAAAATTTTCGTACAAATATTAGATTGGATATTGTTCAAAGATATAACTCCATTTTATCTGGTCAAGAAAAAATAAACATTTTGAATTTAAATAATTTACCATTAAGTCAAAAATTGTTTTTTAGTATTTCTCATACAATTGATATCGGTGGCTATGCGGCCTCAAGTACACCCATTGGTTTTGATATTGAAAACATCAATCGTATTAATTCAAAAATCACTCAGCGCGTATCTACTGATAAAGAACGCATAAGTACGTCTTCTAATGAGACACTTTGGACTTCAAAAGAAGCCACTGTGAAATTGCTCCATTCTAAAGTTTTAATGACTGATATTGAGATAACAAAAGATTTACAAAAAACGGCGAATTTTTATATTGCATCGAATTTAAAACAGCCAAATTCAAAATTTTTTGGATATTCTTCTAAATTTGAAAAAAAATATCAAATTGCACTTTACTTTGGTCTAGGTTCTTCCGAGAAATAATCCAAGATAGATAAACACACATCAGAGGATTATATGTCAACAATTACAAGAAATAAATTTCGAGCAGCTCCTAGAAAAGAACTTAAAGAGAGCACGATTCTAACTTTAGATTCTTTAAGATCCATGGAAAATTTAGAAAAACTCATTAAACGAGGTGAAATTGTTGAAGCCTCTTCTACTGGTTTACTCATAAAAGTGGAAAGAAAAGATTTTTTAAGTGCTGAACTAAAAGCTAACTTAAATATTGATATTCTAAAAGGAAAAGAAGTTTTTTTTAATATTCATGAAATGGATTTGGAAATAAACGGAAAAATTATGCGTACTCAGTTTTTAGGAAAAAAAGGGTTTTTAATTGCTGTAGACTACAGTTATGATGCACCTGAATACTGGCGAGAATGCCTTATGGATTTGCTGCCAACAAAATAACTACAACAGTTCAAACTGAGGAAATTCTTTTTCACTCATTATAACAATATTATAATCAGTTGGTAAAAACCAAGAAATGGCCTCGCAAATTCCGTTATGCTCAACTAAAGGTGGATTTCCAATTGATTCTGCTGAAAAGCATAAATCGTAATTTTTAGTATCAGTTGTGACTAATAAAATTTTAGGCATGAGTACCATTTGATCTCGAAAAAAATCTTTTATTGTTTGGCGAACATATTTTGGTAAATAGTCTTCACTTGGCGAAGCTAGAATTAATTCTTTTTTTTGTTGAGTCTCTTTTATTTCTAATCGATTGGCCTTAACAAAATAACCAGTTTGTCTAAACGACCAGATCATTCCATAAGTAAAAACATAGTCTGGATTTGGCTGCCTTCTAGGATTTATTACTAATCCTATTCCTTTTGTGGATAACCAATGAATCAGTTTCTGAACTTCAGTTATATTTTCATTTGAAGTTTCATTATCTAGAACAGTTTCGCACAGCATATAAGGAAACTCATCTGGCCCTTGCTGAGGTTCATTACCCAATAACTTTACTTTTGCAGTTGAAAAAATCTTAAAAAATTTTTCATCCCAATTAAAATCACGAACTTCATCTTTAATATTTAAATGTTCTAAAAAATTATCCATGGCTATTACTTAACAACATTTTGAGCAATAACAAGTGTTTTATATCCTTGAGTCCTAACTACATCACCAAACGAATTTTTCTTAAGATTTCCGTCTCGATCAACAACAGGAATTAAACCTTTTCCAGCACTTTTAATCATTGCAAAAATTTTTGGAGCCATTGAAGGATGCATGCGAACACAGCCGCCAGATGCACGATTTCCAATTTTACCCTCTTTCCCAGCAGGAGCTTGATGCATTGCAATTCCGTCTGTAAAAAATACGGCATAAGGCATCCAAGTTTCCCATAAGATAGAAAAATAATTTTCCTCTAACACATCTAAATCAAAATAGCCTACAGGTGTTGTCGACCAATAAGCACGATTTGAACAATGATCTAACTTAGGCTGCTGTCCAGGGCCACATCCTTTTTCAAAAGTTTCACGCCCTGATGAAATACGGGTAAATTCTTTCAACTTCGAGTTCTGATACACGCGAAGTGTTTGCTTGTCAGATCCTGAGTTCGATTTATTTATGACTATGACATAAGTGAATTCTTTAAGCCAAGCGAAAGTATTGAAATCTTGTTCATTAAAAGCACGAGCTTTAAAATCAACTGGCACTTGGTCTGAAGATTCAACAACCTGTGCAGAAACTGAAAAAACTAAAAACAAAGATATAATACACAAAATAATTTTCATAATTTCCTCGCAGGCAGAATCTATACTGATTCCACTTTTGAGACAACTTCAGTTTTTTCTAAATTCAATGACTCACTTTAAAATGTTTATAATCGTCTTAAGTCTTGATCTGAGGCGTATAGGTGATTTTTTACACGTTTTAAGTTAAAATATTTATATATATTGTTAGAACTCAAATTGAACGTTATCCGAGGAGTTAGCTATGTTATTTAGGTATTTGATAATGATTTCTGTTATGTATATAAGTTGTTTTTCATTCGCTCAAGGCCGAGGTGGTGGCGGATCAAAATTTTCAATTGGCGCCATGGTTTTGGGTGGTCAAGGAAAAATGGGAAATGGTCAAACAGATGCTCCCGACCGTGACATGTTTTATATTCCAGTCGCATTTTATGCTGGATTTAATATTAAAAAATTTAGACTTGGCGTTAACTACGAATACAGTTTAACGAATCAAACAACTGATCCTGCAACAGTAGCTTCCACCAATCTGAGCGGAACAACAAACGCGCTTGGATTAAGACTAGAATATTATAATGGATCACAAAGTATTGGCGCTGTTTACCGCGCTAGTGTTAGTCATGCTTTAGAAAAACAAACATTTTTAGCCACTAGTGCAACTTATAAAGGAAGTGGTTTATCAGTCCAATATATGATTCAAATTAAAAAGAAAATTGGGCTTGTCCTAGATTATACAATGGATACTTATAGTGACAGCTTAGCAACTGGATCTATAAAATCTAATCGCGTAGGCTTAGGATTAGTCTTTGCTAATTTTGCAGGAGGCAAATAATGCTTAAATATTTTATTTCTGCAGTAAGTGTTTTAGCTGCATTAACTTTTATTCCAAATTGTAAAGGTAATTTTGGAACTGCTGAAAGCTTTGCGCCGTCAAATTTACCTCAAGCTGAAATCAGTGGGATCACATCGAATGGGGGATCATCACTTTACTGCAGTATTTCAGGAGGATGTTCATTAACAATTACTGGAATCAATTTTGTTAATCGAGCTAAAATTTTCGTAGGTGATTTTGAATGTCCTAACGTCATCATCAATGTGGCAGGAACTGAAGCCACTTGCACGGTAGGACCCGCAGCAAATGGAGTCTATGATGTGAAACTTGTTAATCCTGACGGTAAAGCAAATATTTTTGCTGCGACAGTTGCTGATCCAACAACTTTACATTTCTCATACGCTTCATTTTTATATTTAGGATCACAAGAATCACCCGGTAAAGTTTATGGATATGCCCAGCACCCAACTTCTGGAGCATTGCTTTCTATAATAGGCAGTCCTTTTTCAATTGCAGCAAATAATTCTACTTATGGTGTTGTTATAAGTCCTGATAATAAATTTTTATACGCTGCTAATGTTTCCTCTGGAACTGTTTCTATATTTTCAATAAACCCAACGAATGGAAAACTTACTGCTGTTGGTGTTCCTGTAACTTCGGGTGGTGGATCACCAAATGGACTATTTTTTCATCCCACAGGTAAATATCTTTATGTGACAAACCAAACTGGCAATAGTGTATCAGGATTTTCAGTTGATAGTGCTGGCGGCCTAACAGCCCTTGCCGGAAGTCCCTTTGCAACAACGGGTGCAACTACAATTAACGGACTAGTTGTCAGTGCCAATGGCAAATTTTTATATGCAGCAGCTATGGGTGGCACTGGTGGTGTCGCTGGTTTTTCTATCAATGAATTAACTGGAATTTTAACTGTTATTCCAGGAAGTCCATTTATGAATACTCTTGGTGGAGTCACAACAAATACTGGCGATGGCATTTCAATTCATCCAAATGGAAATTGGCTATACATGGGTCTTGTCGGCATTAGAAAAATTGGTGCATGGAGCATCAATCAAACGACTGGTGTTTTAACGGCTATTGAAGCTCCGATACTGAATAACTCATCATCAGGCTATATTGATAACGGAGGATCTGCTTCTACAGTTTCAGATAATGGATTATTTTTATATGGTACTGCTTTTTCAACCTCAGGAGCTGATCCGAAAAAAATAGTTGTTTATAATATTAATCAATCGACTGGTGGCTTAACTAGAGCCTCTGATATCGACACTGGCGGCGGACCAAATGATGTTCGAATAGATACAACAGGAAATTTTGCGTACACTTGTAATTCTGCAAACCCACCTTCGATTAGTGCTTATCGTGTTGATAAAACATCAGGTGCATTATCTCCGCTAGCTACTCGTGATTATGCTATTCCAACGCTTAGTTTTGGTCCAGGCATCATGGTGATGCAAAGAAATTCTTTGTAGTAAAAGAAAATAACATCTAAATAAGAAGTTCCATTATATAACTGGACTTTCCATCAATTGCAGCTACACTAAGATATGGCTTTGATAAATTAACAGGCTCCTGAAAAACGTTTAAATTCAGGTTTATTTTTCAGATTTTCATAAAATTTATAAATTTATTTTTTAAAATGTAATTTTATTTTCAAATTCATGAGGATTGATCCATTCCAAAAACATAGATTCTCTCTCGTAAATCACAC
>JAYUJM010000109.1:0-21000 GCA_043765175.1 Pseudobdellovibrionaceae bacterium
CACCAAGATGTATTAACTGCTCAAGATCTGCTGGACTTTGAGCTTTTATTTCACAAACTGATAGTGGGTCCTCCGATGAATACCATTTTTTGTGCTAAATCTTCTGCAATTTGCTTTTTCAAGAGTCTGTTTAAATTGTACTTAACTACAGTTTAAATATGCTGTAACAAGTGAAATTCATTGAACCAATTTAAGAAGTATATATATTTAAGCAATTCAATTGAACATCACAAAACGACTTGACGTTTTTGCAAAAAACTTCATAGTTGTACGCTATGGCAACCAAACAAGATTATTATCAAACTTTAGGCGTCGATCGTAACTCCGACGCAGATTCCATTAAAAAAGCATATCGAAAATTAGCAATGCAGTATCACCCTGACCGTAACCCAGGGGATAAAGCGGCTGAGGATAAATTTAAAGAGGCCGCTGAAGCCTATGATGTATTAAGTAACTCTGATAAAAAAGCCAAGTACGACCAATTTGGTCATCAAGCATTTAGTCAAGGTGGTGGCGGTTTTGGTGGCGGTGGATTTCAAGATATGGGCGATATTTTTTCGCAGTTTGGCGATATCTTTGGTGATATTTTCGGTCAAGGTGGTGGCGGTGGCCGTCAACAACAAGGCCGATCAAAAAATGCTCAACGGCGTGGATCTGATTTACGATACATGTTTCAAATTGATTTAAAAGATGTTCTTGAGCAATCAGAAAAACAAATTGATTTCGAAACAGATGAGCAATGTTCTGAATGTGCCGGTCAAGGCGCTGCTAAGGGATCAAACGCTGTGACTTGTAAAACATGTCGTGGTGCCGGTCAAGTTGTGCGCCAACAAGGTTTTTTTAGTATGGCGACTACATGTTCAACTTGTTCAGGGCAAGGTGAGGTCATTGATAATCCATGTAAACCTTGTCGTGGACAGGGTCGAATTAAAGCTAAGAAAAAAATCAAAGTCACAGTTCCCGCAGGAGTAGATAGTGGAACTCGATTGCGAGTTTCTGGTGAGGGTGAGGGTGGTTACCGCGGAGGCCCTGCAGGTGATTTATTTGTGGAAATTCGAGTCAACGATCATGATGTTTTTGAACGTGAAGGCGATCATTTATTTGCTCAATTAGATGTTAATTATGTGCAATTTTTATTAGGCGGAGAAGAAAAAGTTGAAGCCTTAGACGGTGATGTCTTTGTTGAAATCCCGCGTGGCAGTAAACCTGGAGAACGCATTAAAATTGCCAATCGTGGTGTTCCCTCATTGCGAGGCTCTCGTCGAGGTGATTTGTATTATACTTTGAATGTCGAGTTTCCCGATAAGTTATTAGAATCAGAGGAAAAACTTTTGCGAGATATAGCTGAGAATCAAAGCATTAAAGTAAAAGCTCCAAAAAAAGGTTTTTTCGGTCGATAACTAAACAATATATTCGGTAGAATTAATTTACTTCACGGGCTTGACGAATTCCGTTTAAGCCTCAAATTAAAGTTATAAAAATAGAGCATTTAAGCTTCAGCAAAGGGAGTATATTATGGGAAAAATTATTGGTATTGATTTGGGAACAACGAATTCATGTGTTGCTATTATGGAGGGCGGCGAGCCTAAAGTATTAGTTAATGAAGAAGGCGCAAGAACAACTCCGTCTGTTGTTGCTTACACTAAAGATGGTCATCGCTTAGTGGGTCAAATTGCAAAACGACAAGCAGTGACTAACCCTGAAAATACAATTTATTCTTCTAAAAGATTTATCGGCCGTAAGTTTAATGAAACAACTGAGGAAACTAAACTGGTACCTTACAACGTCGTTTCAAAAAATGGTGGAGCCGATTGTGCTTTTAAAATTGTAGGAGACAAAACTGTAAGCCCTGAAGAAGTTGGTGCAGCAGTTCTTTCGAAACTAAAAAAAGTAGCTGAAGATTATTTAGGTGCAGAAGTAACAGATGCAGTTATTACAGTTCCTGCTTACTTTAATGATGCTCAAAGGCAAGCTACTAAAGATGCAGGGCGTGTTGCAGGACTAAATGTTTTAAGAATTATTAACGAGCCAACTGCAGCGGCTTTAGCTTATGGTTTAGATAAAAAGAAAGATCAAAAAATTATTATTTATGATTTCGGTGGCGGAACATTTGATGTTTCTGTGCTTGAAGTAGGTGATGGTGTTGTTGAAGTTAAAGCAACTAACGGTGACACTCATTTAGGTGGAGATAATTTCGACGTTGTTATTTTAGAATGGTTGATTACTGAATTCAAAAAAGATCAAGGTATAGATTTAAAAAATGATAAAATGGCTTTACAGCGTTTAAAAGAAGCAGCTGAAAAAGCAAAAATTGAATTATCAAGTTCGCAAGAAACAGATATCAATTTACCATTTATAACTGCTGATCAATCAGGTCCAAAGCATTTACAAATTAAGTTATCACGTTCTAAATTTGATCAAATGACTGAAGATTTAGTTCGACGTTCAATTGAGCCTTGTAAAAAAGCTTTAGCTGATTCTGGAATTTCAATTTCACAAATTGATGAAGTTGTTCTTGTTGGAGGATCGACACGTATTCCTTCTATTCAAAAAGCTGTTAAAGATTTTTTTGGTAAAGAGCCAAATCGATCAGTAAATCCTGATGAAGTTGTGGCTTTAGGGGCCAGTGTTCAAGGTGGAGTTTTAGCGGGAGATGTAAAAGATGTATTGCTTTTAGATGTGACTCCGTTATCTCTTGGTATTGAAACACTAGGTGGTGTAATGACGCCTTTGATTGAAAGAAATACAACGATTCCATCAAAAAAATCGCAGGTGTTTTCTACGGCTGCAGATAATCAGCCAGGAGTAGATATACACGTGCTTCAGGGTGAAAGAAAAATGTCTTCGGATAATAAATCATTAGGGCGTTTTGAGCTGTCGGGAATTCCTGCCGCTCCACGAGGGACACCTCAGATTGAAGTGACATTTGACATTGATGCCAGCGGTATTTTAAGTGTGTCAGCTAAAGATATGGCCTCAGGTAAATCACAGCAAATTAAAATTACGGCTCAATCTGGATTAAGTGAAGATGAAATCAAAAAATTAGTCAAAGATGCAGAATTACAGGCTGATGCGGATAAAGATAAAGTTGAAGCTATTCAAGCACGTAATAATTTAGATAATTTAGTTTATCAATCTGAAAAATCGATCAATGAGAATGGATCAAAGGTTTCAGTTGCTGAATTAGAAGAACTAAAAACACATGTTGCTGATGCTAAAAAAGTTTTAGAAAATAATACAGCCAATAAATCTGAGTTAACAGCATCGTTTGAAAAACTTCAGGCAGTTTCACATAAGATTACAGAAGCTATGTATAAAGGTGGCGCTTCAGCTGGCGGAGCTGATGCTAGCGGTGGAACACCTAATCAAGGGTCTTCTTCAGCAGGTGGTTCTTCTAATAAGGCCAATGATGATGTTATCGATGCTGATTTTAAAGATGTAAACTAGTTACAGGATTTAAAATATAAACTTGCTAAAACTGAAGCTCTAAAGATAAACTCTTTAGAGCTTTCTTCGTTTGGAGCATTATGAAAAAAGATATATTATTAGCAGTCATTTTAATTTTTGTAGCTGTTGTTTCGCGCCTTGTTGTCCATGAATGGAATTTCACAGCTATAGGTGCTGTGGCCTTGTCTGTAGGACTGCTTGTTCGGAATCGTTATTTAGCTTTAGCGACTCCAATTTTAGCTTTAGTGATATCAGATTATTTCATTGGTTTTTATGATCATATGGCTTTTATTTATTTAGCTTATGCAATGATGACAGTGGTAGGAATTTTTTATTCTAGTCACATTAAATTGACTCAAGTTATTTCAGCGACATTAGTCGGCAGTGCTCTTTTTTTTCTGATGTCTAATTTTTCAGTTTGGTTTTTTAGTGGAATGTATCCAAAAACATTTGATGGATTATGGCAATGTTATATGATGGCCGTCCCATTTTTCAGAAATGAACTTGTGTCTAATTCGTTATTAACGCCAATGATTGTTTTCAGTATTCAGTTTTTTAAACAGTTCTTGTTAGTCCGTGAAAATAACGTGTCCTAGTTTTCTATTTTTTTTTGTTCCTGTTTTGCCATACATAAAGATTTGAATATTCTTGTTTTGTTTTAGAACTTTAGGGGTTAAGTATTTTTTTTGGCCAGAAATAATATATTTACAAATAATTTTACTTTTTAACTGTTTTATTTCGCTGAGATCTTCGTTTAAAAAACAACGAATATGCAAATCAAATTGATTAATGTTAAAACCATTCATTGTAATCATGCCAGTGTTTGTTGGTCTAGCGTCTATGTCATACAAATAAAATTGATTTTTTAATTTAAACATTTGAATTGTCATGACTCCGACATAGTCAATTTTATCAAGCATGCTTTTAACTTTGTGTAATAAATTTTTCAGATTTTTATTTTCAAGTGCATTCAATTTTGAAACTAAAATAGTGTCATACTGCTTTTTTGTTTGTTTCAACGTTAGGACTGGAAATGATGACAACTGACTTTTTTTATTTCGTGCTACTATAAGTCGATGTTCAGACTTAACATCCATATTCGGTTCAGCGATATAATCATTTTCAAAGCCTTTAATTTTTTTTTGAAAATTTTTAAGTTGAATTAAGTTTTGAATTAAAAATGTGTCAAGTTTGTTTTTTTCAGAAAATCGATTTTTAAAAACAATATTTTTTTTAAAAAAATTAAATGCGAATTGAAAATCATCAGAGCTATGCATTTTAATGTAAGGAATTTGTGAAATGTTAAAATCAAAAAGAATTTCTTTAGTTGTCCATAGGTCAGCAAATAAATTTAAATGAGTTACTGATGGAAAGCTTGTGATTTTATTCTTTTTTAACTGATCAATAGAAAAATTCATTTTTTCTTCAAAAAAAACTGTTTGTGAATTTTGAGAAATTTTTTTAAGATCCTTAATTTTATTTGATTTTCCACTGATCCACATATTAACTGCATTACCAGCTGGATCACTTTTTTTAGATGACAGTCCGCTAGTAAATAAGCCATAGCTATGAGCTGATTGCGACAGATAAAGGCTTAATTGACTGCATCCCACTAATCCAAGGGTACTTTTTTTCATATTAGATATTGAAACCTTTTAATTATTTAAAATAAAGAGTAAAATTAATTCATGCATCATGTAACTGAAGAAATTTTTTCTAAAAGCAGCTTTCCTGTTTGTATGGCTCCTATGGTTGGATTAAGTCATGCTATATTTCGTGAAATTGTGCGTAGTTATATGCCAAGTGAGGGTGATCAAAATTCATTTTCAGTTGATGAAAATAACACAACTTCTAGAAAAACAATTTGGCCCACTGAAATGTTGAATTCAAGGCGAATTCCAGACGAGATGTTAGGTAAAAATTCAGAAACATATGTTTTAAAAAATGAGACTTTTTTGATTCCACAAATCTTAGGAAATCAAAAAGAAGAAATTCAAAAGTCAGTTGTGCGACTTTTTAATGAATGGAATATTTTTGGTATTGATATTAATATGGGTTGTCCTGTTCAGAAAGCGTTAAAGCACAATTATGGTGTTTCCTTGATGGGTGATATTGACTATGCACGATCAGTGATTGAGTTTGCTCGTCAAGCCTCAGATCAAATTTTTGATTTACATGGTCGTTATTTGCCAGTTTCAGTTAAGCTTCGAGCTGTTGATAGCGATAAATCAGCTGATGAACTTTGTCGAATTGTCGATTTGTTTTCAAAATCTGGTGCTGATTGGATTACATTGCATCCTCGCACGGCTTCTCAGAAAAGAAAAGGAACTGCTGATTGGGATCAGATAAACATATTAAAAAATCGAGTTGATATTCCGATCATTGGTAACGGCGATGTTCAAATTGCTGATGATGTTTTTCAGATGCTTTCAGAAACACAAGCTAACAAAGTAATGATTGGCAGAGCCTTAACTGCACGGCCTTGGATCATGTGGCAAGTGGGATATCGTATGGGTTTCAATAACCCTCTGAGTAAACAAATAGATGAAAAACCTCCTTTGACAGCGTCAGAAGAAGGGCAAGAGTACGGGCGTATGCTTTTACTTTTTATTGAACTTTGTGAATTGCATTTAATTCAAAAACTAGGTCTCAATGAAAATTTAGTTCGCAGAAAAATTATTTTTTTTGTAAGAACGGGTCATGTTTGGTTACAGTTTGGTCATGATCTTTTGTCTAAAATGACTCGGTCACAAACTACCGCTGAAATGAAATCTTACATTGTGGATTTTTTTAAAAGTGAACAATTGATGTTTCAAAAAACACAATTAAGACAATAATAATTTTCTGAGTGGATTTATTTTTTTAAATCTGCTTCTAATTGTGTTAAATAATTTTTACTGAATTCGCTAATTAATTCTGCTTTTTTTAGCAAGCCAGTCCTTAAATATTTTTTATAAACATCTGTGCTTGATCCTGAGTGAAATAGACCTAAAATTCTTGCAAAAAATTCTGAATATTTTTGAAAATCTACTTTGTCAAATTTTTCAATTTCTAGTTTTTCAATTTGATTATCTATTTTTTTACGTAACAAGAACTGTCGCGGTGGGTAGGTTATTTTTTGCGATTCAATGTGAGTTAAATTCATTATTTGTTTCAAAGTAGATTGAGTAAATTCTTTCATTTCTTTTGTTTGTGGAGTCATTTTTTCTACTGCCGCACATCTTTGTTCTTTAAGTTCGAAAATATTCAAATTATTTTTACTTTTCAATAAAAAAAGAAGTCTAGTCATTCCGATACTACTGCCAGAAGAATTAATTTTGTAACCTGAATCTAATAGTTCACCTTCGCTTTTTAAGCTTTTCTGAGTGAATGCTGCAATTTTTTTAAATTCCGAGCTTAATTCTGTAATAGGGCTTAGATCAAATTTTTTTGCAAAACGAGAATTTACATCATTTAATTTTCGCAATACATAATTAGTATTGTAATCCTGAAAGTCCGTTTCTGAAAGACTAAGAAGATGGCTTATTTTTTTAGGGATGTCATTCTGATGATCTTTAGTTTCATTATTTAATACTTCTGATGCATATGCTTTTAAAATATTTTCTTCATTGAGGTCAGAGTAAATACTTTTTAAAAAAGAAATATATTTTATATAGTCTGCGAGTTGGATAGAGTAACCAGCATCATCACTATCGGCTAAAAATAACTGTGCATAACCAACTTGAGGATTAAAACCAGCAGTCACATTATTAAAATGAAAATCGCCTGCAACAAAGCCATTTTCATTTGCGATTGAAGGAAAAGTTGATTTAAAGTTTTTTCGAACGTAATCCCAAAAATGAAAAGTGTAAGTTTTAATTTCTTGGCCATTTTTCAGTTTTTTTAATTTAGGCCACTGACAC
Source organism: Pseudobdellovibrionaceae bacterium (assembly GCA_043765175.1). GTDB lineage: Bacteria > Bdellovibrionota > Bdellovibrionia > Bdellovibrionales > Bdellovibrionaceae > Pseudobdellovibrio. The sequence continues at coordinate 7,350 of JAYUJM010000109.1, forward strand.
GTGTTCACAGTTTTTGTTTGAGCAATTAAAATAGAACTTGCTAAGGTAAGTATAATAAGTGCCAGTGCCTTCATTTTTAACCAATCTTTTTTAAAATTTTCGTAGATCAAATTGAATCTAATGGATTTTAAGATGCGATTTAAAGACCGTATTTTTGCTATTTTGAGCGAATTCAAGCATTAAAATCGACTAAAAATTAGATAAGTGCCATTTTTTGTCTGACTTATGGGGTGGTTTTCAATTCTAAATGTTTCATCTGCCGTGAAGTCTGTGAACTGCGTTTGAACTGAACCTGTGATAGCATTTCAGTTTTTTTCAAAAAAGGTGGAAGATCACGTTTTGTATGCCCTTGGCAATAATCTTGAATAATCATTTCAGAAGCTAAATCTAATTCTAAGCCCTTTTTAATAAAATACTTCCATGCTTGTTCGGCCAAAGAAATCAATGAGATCGAATGAGTTTCAGAATACTTTTCTGATAAATAATCAACAAATTCCATAAAATTCCAAAAATATGACCCTTTTTGGGTTTTTATTGTTTTGATGACATTTTTAAAATCTCCACTGTTGGCGTAAAGATCCCAAAACTTTGCAAATCGATTCATTTTTTGAAGCGTAAAATAATCCATCGTTGATGTACTTAATATTTGGTACGGAGGGTGCTGCTGATAAATCATTTTAAAAGTTTTTTCATGTCGTACGATCGGCGTGCCTTTAAGTCTTTTTAATATGCCTACTTGTATTTCATCGGGCCCCATGGCTGCTAACTGATCAAAACCATCGGCAAAATTTTCAATTGTTTCACCCGGTAAGCCAACAATTAAATCAGCGTGCGTGTGAACTTTCGTCTGTGATGAGATATAATTAAAATTATCAGCAACTTTAGTAAGGTCATTTTTACGTGAAATATTTTTTGCAACTTCAGGAGTTAAAGTTTGAATACCGACTTCAAACTGTAAACTTCCAGCTGGAAATTGAATTATAAGATCTTTAATTTCTTGTGGTAAACGATCTGGAACCATCTCAAAATGCAAAAATAAGCCTAAATCAATTTTCGACAAAAAGTATTTAAGTATTTGTGTCGAAGTCGTTGGACTTAAGTTAAATGTACGATCGACAAATTTAAAAGTGCGTGCTCCACGCTGTATAAGTGAATCCATACTTTGAAGAAAATGATCGATATTAAAATTTCTAACAGATTTATCCAAAGAAGAAAGACAGTATTCACATTTATAAGGACATCCGCGTGAAGCTTCGACGTAGATGACTCGGTTTTTTATATCTTCATCAGTGTATAAATGATAAGGGGTTTTAATTAATTCTATATCTGGCAAAGAACTTCGAATAATCTTTGATTCAGGTGCAGTATTTTGAAAAATTTGCTGGCAAAGTTGATAAAAGCTAAAATCAGCTTCACCTGTTATTATATAGTCTGCGATTGCAAAGTGTTTCTGAGGCTCAGTTTCATATGAAATTTCAGGGCCACCCATAACAATGAAAATTTCAGGAGCCAGGTTTTTAATCATGGATGCAACTTCATACATTTTATCTGTATTCCATATATAAATGCTAAGCCCAACAATACGAGGTTTTTTGATGAGTATTTGTTCCACCACCCAGCGCGTATTTTCTTTAATTGTGAATTCGATAATTTGAGTCTGATTTTCAAGTTCTTTCATATTAGCCAAAAGATATCGCAAGCCAAAAGAAGCATGTTGATAAGTTGAATTCAGTGTACAAAGGACAATATCAGACTGAGTTTTGGACATCGGGAAAACTTACTTGAATCGGGCAGATAAATCCAGAGAATCCATTAAATTTTTGAAATGGTTTTTTAGCTGTAAAAAGTTTTCATGAACTCCGCCCTGATCTGGGTGGGTTTGAAGTGCTGCTGTTCGAAAAGCCTTTTTAAGCTGCTTTTCGCTGAATGTATAAACAATTTTTTGGGTTGGTTTTAGAAAGTTGTTGATAAATTCTAGAGATATTTTTTGAGATTCGTTTAATAAATTAGGCTTTAAAGGTGATCGTTGCTGAGTTTTATAAACCTTTTTTTGAAGCAGTAGAGAAACAAAATGATAAGTTTTTTGTTGGCCCAGTTCAAGAACTTTGGAAGTCATATCAAAGTTTGATAATGAATGCGAAATCAATAAATCAGAGTTTTCCGAGGGGAAATCCTGCAATTTTTCAGCTAATATCTGGTCAAAACTTTTTAGCATTAACAGATTTATCGGTCATAAATCAAATTTTCTAGAGGAGAAAAAGCTGTTTAAGGTCTAAAAAATCGAAATTTAAGAGGAGAATTTCTTTTTTTCAGAGGGGAAATTGATAAAAAAGTAAAAAAAATGTAAATAATTGATTTTTTCCCTCGACAAAAGGTTTTTTCTAGACTTAGACTTAGGACTGACAACAATGCCCTAAACAATTCTTACGGAGGAATATACCATGGCAAAAAAAGCAAAAAAAGCAGCTCCAGCAAAAAAAGCAGCTCCAGCAAAAAAAGCAGCAGCTCCAGCGAAAAAAGCTACAGTAAAAAAAGCAGCAGCTCCAAAAAAAGCAGCAGCTCCAAAAAAGACAGCTACTACTAAGCGTAAGCCAAATGCAGCTTTCATGAAGGCTTTAACTCCTTCTACTACTTTAGCAGCAGTTGTTGGTGCTACACCACTTCCTCGCACTGAAGTTGTTAAAAAATTATGGGCTTACATCAAGAAGTTTAATCTTCAAGATTCAAAAAATCGTCGTAACATCAATGCTGACGATAAATTAAAGCCAATTTTTGGTAAAAACCAAGTTTCTATGTTTGAAATGACTAAGCTTGTTTCTAAGCATTTAAAATAGGTTTTAATAAAAACATTGTAAAATTGAAAAGGCTTGCATCGGTAAGCCTTTTTTTATTGGCCGTAAACCTATCTTAGTATAAACTATTCCTCAAATATGGCCAACAGTCGAAAACAAGCCCCTTTAAATCCTGAAGAAATAGTTAAAATGCGATTGGCTTGTCAATTGGCTGCCAGAGTTTTAAATCACACATCAAAATTTGCAAAAATGGGTATCTCAACAAACGAACTAGATTTGATTGCAGATGACTATACAAAATCTATTGGTGGAACTTCAGCTTGTATCGGATATCACGGTTATCCAAAAGCAACATGTATTTCTGTAAACGAAGTCGTTTGTCATGGGTTACCAAACGAATATAAATTAAAAAATGGTGATATTTTAAATATTGATGTCACAGTAAAAAAAGACGGTTTTTATGGGGACACTTCTAAGACTGTTATGGTAGGCGAGGTTTCTAAGCAAGCATCAGATTTGGTTGATGCTGCATTCAATGCCATGATGGTGGGTATAAAAGCAGTAATGCCCAATGGATATACTGGTGATATCGGATTTGAAACAAATAAGTATGTGACTCGTCGTGGTTATACCACAGTTAAAGAAATTGGCGGGCACGGTATTGGGCGTGTATTTCATGGAGACCCATTTGTTCCTGCTTTTGGCAAACGTGGAAAAGGCGAAAAAATTATACCTTGGACTTGTTTTACTGTGGAACCCATGGTTAACGAAGGAGTTGAGGATTTTATCGAGTATAATATTCCAAACTCAGATATTAAATATTATTTAACAAGTGATAAAAAATTGTCGGCTCAGTTCGAGCACACACTTTTAATTACTGATATTGGATATGAAATTTTAACAGTAGAATAAAAACATAACAAAGGATTTACAATGAAAGCAAAAAGTTTTGAAGCAGCAAGTGGCAACCACATTTTAACAACTACAAAGTCTAAAAAAAATAAGACTGAAAAGTTGAATGATTATGCCGTTTGTGCAGAGGCCATGAATAATCCAAAAGTTTTTGCGGATATGGCTAAATGGGGCCGCGAAGAAATAAATATCGCAGAAAAAGAAATGCCAGGATTAATGGCCTTAAGAAAAGAACTTGGTAAAAAGAAGCCTTTGAAAAATGCTCGTATTGCAGGTTGCTTGCATATGACGATTCAAACTGCTGTTTTAATTGAAACTCTTATCGATTTAGGCGCAGAAATTCGGTGGTCTTCTTGTAATATTTTTTCAACTCAAGATCACGCAGCAGTGGCAATCGCTGCAGCGGGAATCCCAGTTTTTGCTTGGAAAGGTTTAAATGAAGTCGATTTCAATTGGTGTATTGAGCAAACAATCACTGGTTGGGGTAAAGAAGGCTTTAATATGATTTTAGATGACGGCGGAGATTTAACAAACATGATGCATACTGCGAAGTATGAACAGATGTTAAAAAAGATCATTGGTATTTCAGAAGAAACAACAACGGGCGTTCATAATTTAGAAGTGATGCTTAAAAATAAAAAATTAAAAGTGCCAGCAATTAATGTGAATGACTCTGTAACAAAAACTAAATTTGATAATTTGTATGGGTGCCGTGAATCACTTGCTGATGGTATCAAACGAGCTACAGATGTTATGGTTGCAGGTAAAGTAGTCGTCGTAGCAGGTTATGGAGATGTGGGTAAAGGATCTGTTCAATCGTTGAAGGGTTTGGGAGCTCGAATTTTAGTGACTGAAGTTGATCCAATTTGTGCATTGCAAGCGGCTATGGAGGGTTTCCAAGTTGTAACAATGGAAGAAGCTTCTTCAATGGCCGATATTTTTGTGACTGCGACTGGTTGCTGCGATATTATCACTGAAAAACATTTTATGAAAATGAAAGACAATGCTATTGTTTGTAATATTGGACACTTTGATATCGAAATAGACATGGCTTGGTTAAATAAAAATTCAAAAATCAGAGAAGTTAAACCCCAGGTCGATATTCATACTTTAAAAAACGGCAAACAAATAATCGTTTTAGCTAAAGGTCGTTTAGTGAATTTAGGATGTGGAACCGGGCATCCATCATTTGTGATGAGTACTTCTTTTACAAATCAAGTCTTAGCGCAAATTGAATTATTCACGAATACAAAAAAATACAATGAAGTTAAAATTTATAGACTTCCAAAGGAACTTGACGAAAAAGTAGCCGCACTTCATTTAGAACAATTGGGTGTTAACCTGACTAAATTATCAGGAAAACAAGCAAAGTACTTACATACTTCAGTTGTTGGACCTTTTAAACCTGAACTTTATCGGTATTAATTGTATATGAAAAGCATGACTGGCTATGGATTATTTAGATCGCAAAATAATGATTTATCAATCGAAGTCAGTCTGCGTGCAGTCAACGGCCGTTATCTTGAAAATCGATTTCATATGCCTAAGTCCTACTATGGTCAGGAAGTGGAATTAAAAAAGAAACTTAATGAATTTGTAAAGCGTGGCACTGTAGATATTTATATTTCTCGAAAAACAAAAAATACGGCTGCCAATCAGAAAATAAATTTAAATACACGGTTAGCTCAGGATTACTTAAAGTCATTTCGAAAGCTGTCGCGTGATTTACAGTTAAAAGATGATGTAAAATTAGAAATGATTTTACGTCAGCCGGATATTATTCTTATTGAAGAGCCTGAGTCTGTAGGACCTCAAGAGATTAATTTATTAAAAAAAGTTTTTGAGACCGCATTAAAAAAGTTTGATGTTGAGCGTGTTCGAGAAGGACTATCTTTAAAAAAAGATCTCATCAAAAACATTAAGGAATTGCAAAAATTAAATATTAAAGTCACAAAGCTACGTGAAGAAGCGAATAAAACTTTACAAGAAAAATTCGAAGCTAAAGTCAAAGCTCGTTTGCCCAAGGATTCCATCACAGCACTTGATCAAGGTCGAATGACTCAAGAAATTATTATTCAAATTGAAAAAGCTGACATCAATGAAGAAATTGTTAGACTTAATGAACATTTAAAAAATTTTGAAAAATTAGTTGAAGGTCAAATTGTTGAAGGTAAAAAATTAGATTTTTACACCCAAGAATTACTTCGAGAAGTAAATACAATTGGTTCGAAAAGCCAAATCTCAGGAATCACGGAATCTGTTATCGAAGCAAAAACTTTGATTGAAAGAATTCGAGAGCAAGTTCAAAATGTTGAATGAGGAAAAAGGACAGAAAACAAGACTTATAGTTGTTGCGGCTCCTAGCGGAGCTGGAAAAAGTTCTTTTGTTGATCGTTTAACTGCTGAAGATCATCGCATTTATGATGTCATCACTTATACGACCCGTGAAATGCGCCATCATGAAAAGCCTGGAAAACCTTATTATTTTATTTCAAAAGCAGATTTTATCCAGAAGCAAAAAAATAATTTTTTTGTTGAATCAGCGCAAGTTCATACAAATCTTTATGGCACCTCGTATGAGGAGCTTGAAGGGGCCTGGAAGCTGGGTAAAACTGCAATCATGGATATTGATATCCAAGGCGTAAGAACCTACAGAAATAAATTTAAAGGCGTCAAAACAGTTTTTATACTGCCTCCTTCTATTGAAGAATTAAGGCGTCGCGTTATATCTAGGGATGGCAAAGCTCCTATAGATCTTGAAGTTCGTATGCATAACGCTGAAATGGAGATGGCGACGTCTCATGAATTTGATGTACAGATTGTAAATGATGACTTTGATCGAAGTTTTAATGAATTTAAGAAAATTGTTGAGAAATGGATTACGAAAGAGTAGTTTGATCATTCGTTAGTTGATGTTCGTTAATAAGGAGTATAAATGGCTCGTGTTACAGTTGAAGATTGTTTAGATAAAGTTCCAAATCGTTTTGCATTAGTTTTATTGGTGTCTAAAAGATCTAAGCAGCTTTTAAAAGGAGCTGAGTGCACTGTTTCTACACGTAACAATAAATATATTGTTAATTCATTACGTGAAGTGGCTATTGGAAATGTTATTTTTGATTCTAAAATTGATCATGATATGGCTGAAGCAGATATGCTTAGAGATTTGAATAAGTAAGTTAATAAGTAGGCCTTTAGTCTATTAATTGAAGTTGATTGAAAAACGAGCTCATAAAGCTCGTTTTTTTGTTTTAAAATATATTATGTCGGAAAATTCAGTTTTAGAAAAAAAAATTAATGAAAAAACACTTTTCGATGATCGATTGCCGTTTAAAACATTAAAAACTGTTGATGAATTAGTTTTAAAAATTAAAGCTTATTATCCGCAAGCTCCTGAACAAGTTATTATTAAAGCCTATGAGTTTGCAGAACATGCCCATAAAAAACAAACGCGAAAATCCGGCGAACCTTACATCACTCATCCACTCAGTGTTGCTGGAATACTTGCAGATTTGAAATTAGATTTAGATACAATTTTAACTGGTCTTTTGCACGACACTGTTGAAGACACAGAAGTGACTTTGGCAGATGTCGAGCGTGAATTTGGCGAAACAGTGGCCATGCTAGTTGATGGTGTTACTAAAATCGGTCAAATGAATTTTAAAAATAGTTTTGATAAACAAGGTGAAAATATTCGTAAGATGATTGTGGCTATGGGAAAAGATTTACGAGTCATACTTGTGAAACTTTGTGATCGTTTGCATAATATGCGCACGCTCAATCATATGCCCTATGAAAAACAATCGCGTATTGCTCAAGAGACTTTAGAAATATATTGTCCATTAGCCGGTCGAATTGGTATTAGCTCTGTAAAAATTGAATTAGAAGATTTATGTTTTAAATTTTCTCGTCCTGATAAATATTACGAACTTTTGCAAGTGATTCAAAAAACAGAATCACACACAGATAAATATATCGATGAAGTTCATCGAGACATTTCAGAAGTTTTATTAAATACCCAAGTCAAAGATTATAAGATTTACGGTAGGTCAAAACACTTATGGTCCATTTATAGAAAAATGACTTCACGAAGTTTATCTTACGATCAAATTTATGATATTCTTGCTTTTCGAATTATCGTTCAAGATGTAGTTCAGTGTTATGCGGTGTTAGGTTACATTCATTCTATTTGGAAACCTATACCTGGCCGGTTCAAGGATTTTATCGCCATGCCTAAATCAAACAATTACCAATCACTTCACACAACAGTGATTGGTCCTGGTGGGGATCGAATTGAAATTCAAATTCGCACTCAGGAAATGCATTTGATTGCTGAAAAAGGGATTGCTGCGCACTGGAATTATAAAGAGCGTGGAAATTTATCGGCTGATCAATTACAAAAAGCTAATTGGCTTCGTGAGTTGTTAACGCTGCATCAACAAAGTGATTCAGGGGATGAGTTCCTTGACACTATAAAAACTGATTTATTAGAAAAAGATATTTATGTATTTACTCCTAAAGGTGATGTCTTGGAATTACCAGACGGAGCGACACCGGTGGATTTAGCTTACGCGATTCATACAAATCTAGGTGGAATGTGTACTGGAGCTCGAGTGAACGGTCGAATAGTACCTTTAAAACATGAATTGCGAAATGGTGATCGAGTAGAAATTTTAACATTAAAGACTCAAACGCCTTCTAAAGATTGGTTGAAATTTGTTGTTACGAATAAAGCTAAATCTAAAATTCGACAATTTGTTAAAGATGAACAACGAAAAACAGCTTTAACAATTGGAAAAGAAATTGTTGAAAAAGAATTTCGTAAATTTGGAATGGCTGCTGCAAAATATTTAAAAGGACCTGAATTTGATAAATACATGACTGAATCAGGAGTTTCAGGGGTTGAAGAACTGTATGTTCAGGTTGGCTACGGAAAATTTGAACCAAAACATTTAATTGATAATCTAAGTCCAGAGGCCCTTCTAAAAGAAATCGAAAAAAATGAAAAAAGCGAAACTGCAACTTTCATGGAGAAGGTACTTAGATCTGCGAAGAATAAATTAAAACGAACTAATTCAATCGTTTCAGTTGATGGCATGGATGATGTCCTGGTGCATTTTGCAAAATGCTGTAACCCTATACCTGGTGATGCTATTAGCGGTTTCATTAGTCGGGGAAAAGGAATTAGTATTCATACGTCTTCATGTGCAAAAGTTTTTGAGCTTGATCAAATGCGTCGAGTAGATGTGGCGTGGACTTCTAAATCAGCTGCTGCCGGGCAAGAGCGCCCAGTGAAGCTTGAAGTCGTGGCACAGGATATTCCAGGATTATTGAAGCTTATGACAGAGGCCTTTGCCATTCAAAGTATTAATATCGAATCAGCACAGATTCAAACAACACGTGATAAAAAAGCCGTTTGTCAGTTTGTAATTTCTGTTAAAGACACGACTCAGCTGACTTCGGCAATTTTAGCACTGCAGAAAATTAAAGGGATTATTGGGGTACAGCGGGTTGTAGGGTAGTTTTTAATTTGATAGCACGACCTATCAAAAATGATAGGTCGTGCTATCAAAAATGAATAAAACAATTTATTTTAAATATATTAAAGACTTATAAAATCGGATAGAAGCCAACAGCGGCCGCATACAAGTATTGTTGGGGCCACGTCAGGTCAGAAAAACAACAACGTTGCTGAAATTAATCGAAGAGTTTTTTCCAGATAATTTCTATTATGTGACTGCAGATAAAATTTTTAATAGTGATGCTCAGTGGTTACAAGAGCAATGGAATTTAGCAGTCAGTAATAAAAAAATACTTTTTGTTGATGAAATTCAAAAAGTTCATAATTGGGCTGAAGCCATTAAATCACTTTATGATTCGGCAAAAAAAAATAAAAAAATGATTCAATGTGTTTTGTTGGGATCAAGCTCATTGGAAATTCACAAGGGTTTAACTGAAAGTTTAAGAGGTCGTTTTTAACTGACACAGGCCTATCATTGGAATTTTGAAGAGTCTCAAAAGGGTTATAAATTAAAATTTAATGATTATTTCAAATTCGGATGGTATCCAGGATCTTATAATATCAAAAATCAAACTGAGTGGATCAATTATGTTAAAAATTCGATTATTTCAACTGTTGTGGAAAAAGATATCCTTCAGTATTAAATTATCTTCACCAAAAATTTTGCCATTATGTCCAAGTTTATATTTTTTAAATATTCAGGATGAGTATAAACCTGATGAATTGGGTCGTGTTTTTGATTTGATCGTAGGAGCACAACTTGTTCGGACAGGTTTAGCTTTGTTTTATTGGCGTGATGGTCAAAGTGAAGTCGATTATGTTATTAAAAAAGGCTGAAAAATTTGGGCCATCGAATTCAAAAGTGGACGAAAGAAATCTTCAAAAGGAATGGTTGAATTTCAAAAAAGGTTTAAGACTGCCGTTTGTATCTATATAACTCAAGAAAACTATTTTGAGTTTGAAAAAGATCCTGTTAGTTTTTTAGAGCGAAGTTAAAAGTAATCTATTCACAACAGTTTTTATGCATAATAATATCGCGAACTTTATAATCGTTAGTCATTCGAAATACAAGCTGCCAAGTTTCTTCTTTTTGTGTTTTTCCACGTTGAACAATGTATGCAGGGTAAGTATCAATAAAATAAAAACCCTCATTTTCTCCAAATAATTCACGAATTTCTTCGTATGATTTTCCGATAAGTGTATTATCAGTCATAATAGACGATGCCATTTTTGATTTTATTTCATAACTTGAGCTTCTAAATTTTTTAGCATCATATTTTTCATGGCCCCATTTTTTTAAAACTTTGTTGGCAGACAATGTTTTTCCTCCCCAAAAAGACTGAGCAGTTAGAGCTATTGAAAAAACGGTCGAAAGCAGTAAGAAAAACGAAATTAAATATTTTTTCATTTTTGAACTCCTGTATTTTTATAACGTTCAATAAGTATAATAAGTTTATTTTCTTTAAGTTGTTTTTGAAATGCTTCTTTTATTGATTCATCAGTTTTAAATTTTTCAACATTCTTTTGAAAAACTATTAAACCAAGTCGATTGTTAGCTACATCCATGGATTTTTGTTCTTTAAGCTCTTTCGGATTATTTTCATGTGCAGACAGAACAGTTTCTGCTTTTGCAGTGCCTATTTCTCGTGAAAGTAATATAGCCCAGACGAAATGTCGACAAGCATCGCTTTCATCATTGGTGTCACTAACTGGATAAATAGACAAACATATTTTTTCTGCATTCCAACTTTCTTTATATGCTTTTAAGCAATCAATTTTATTTTCTTTGCAGAATTTAATTTCGTCGTCAGTTAAACCGTAGTAATTAGAATCGTCTATTTTTTTAGGAGTTTTTAGTTTTTTACAAAGTTTATCGCAATTGCCAGTACAGGAAAATGACGACATGTTTATTGGTGAAGTTCTGCAAATGGAAGCACAATTTTTAATATCTTTTATTTTAAGATCGTTAAACCAGTCATCACAAGCAATTGCGTATCGTGACAAAATCAATAAAAAAAATAAGACTAAATATTTTTTCAAAACTGAATGGCAGCCTGCTGTTTAATGTAAGCTTTAACTTCTTTAGCAAAGCGCTTTGCTGGTTTTTGCAATTGATGTTTTTTACCCTCAAGGTATAAAGCCATTTCATTTTTAAGATCATTCATGTTTTGATTTAATTCTGCAGAAAGTTTTTCGAATCTTTCTTGGAATTTATAATCAACTTCTAATAATCGAAGTGCTTTTTCGGCTAATTCTTTTTTGAATTTTTTTGGATTATAAACTGTTCGAATGTCAGCCAGTTTGAAATAGCTCATGATTTTAATGTAGAAATAGCCAATATCAAATTCATACCACTTGTGTCTAAATGAACATGATTTTTGGTGAGCATGATGATTGTTATGATCAAGTTCGCCGCAAATTAAAAAATTAAGAATAAACAAAAATCCAATATTACGTGAGTTATCAGTGGTTTTGTGATTTTTATATCCGATGTAGTGAGCAATGGCGTTGACCCCGCCTACCGCAAAAATAGGTGATAAAAGAAAATTAATAACAGCTAAAATACTTCCCCAAAATGGACCAAAAATAAGTAAACTTGAAAATACAATTAATGCGGGACCAAGAAGTAAATTTTCAGAGTAGAATTTTTCCATTTTGTTGACGGGTAAGCGATTTCTGATTTTTTGGACTTCCGGGCTATTTTTAGCTTTGTTGTAATCCCAAGCTCCGAGGAAAAAAACATGAATTAACCCTTTTTGCTGAGGGCTGTGAGGATCTTTTTCGTGGTCAGAGTGCATGTGATGATACATATGAACAGATACCCAATCTAATTTGCACATACTAGTAATGAGCCACAACCATGTTTGCATGAGGCTATCAGTAATTTTATTGAGAACAACGCCTTTATGAGTGTGATAGCGATGAAATGATAAGCTCATGCAAGTAATAGTTATATGAGTCATGATGCAAACATAAAGAATAACTTTCCATGTTGTGTAGGTTGAAAAAAATGGACCTATCAGGCCGCTTGAGCCGACTAATAAATGAACTAATGATGCTGCGGCAATATATATTAAGCTAAATAAAATGACAGAGATTACTGGTTTTTTTAAAAAATTCATAGGACTCCTCAGATAGATCTATCTATGTTGTAGTCTCAAGTGTATAAGTTAACTTTGAATATGAAAAGTGGAAATTCGATCAATACTGTAGAAATGAATCATGATTTGAAGAATTACTTCAATTTTTTAACCGATACGCTGGGTGTTAAGGCACTTTATAACTTTGAATTTTCAGAAATGAAAGAATCAGTTGCTGTCGCCACAAGTCAAAATACTTCTGTTAGGTCAGTTAAATATCTATTTTTGGTAGAGAACTTGAGTCTGCTTTCAGAAACTGAAAAGCAACTTTTAATGAAAATGATTTCGGCCTTACAGCTTAGTCATTCAGATTATATTGTAAATGACGTTTCATCAACAGAGGCAGTCAAGTTTGAACATCAAATCATATTTAAATTAAACCCTCAATTGATTTACGAAACCTACTCTCCACAAATACTAATTGATCGCCCAGAGTTAAAAAGAAAAACTTGGGAAGATATGAAAAGAATTTTACAAAAATAATTTTACAAACCGAAAAATCTGTATCCTAATAGAAATGATAACTCGAGGGGGGTTTATGGTTAATCTTGCAAAATTATTTTTTTCAACAACAGTTTTATTATTTTCGTTTAATGCAAAGTCGCAAACTAAAAAATATAATGTGGTTTTAAATCGAATAGAAGCTGCGGCACTATCGAACGCTGCTAATGCGCAAATATTTACTTTAGGTGTTAATGATTTCGGCGAGCCTATTAAAGGTTTAAAAATTGGAAATGGACCCAACAAAGCCTTAGTTGTGGGAACACATCATGGTAATGAATACGGATCAACTGAAGTTGCTGTTGGATTAGCTGAAGCTTTAGCGAAAAATCCTATTAAAGATTTAACAGTCTATGTTATTCCAGTTTTAAATATTACAGGTTATAATATTGGAAATCGGTACGAAAGAAATTTAAGTGGAACTATGATTGATCCCAATCGTGATTACACAGGGCCTTGTGTAAAAACGAGACCCTTTCAATTAAAATCGACAAAAGCTTTAGCAGATTTTATTGATCAAGAAAAAATTGTGATCTCGGCCACTCTGCATACTTTTTTTCCAGCTGTTGTCTATCCTTGGGGGATTTCTACGAGAGATCTTTCAACTCCGCATGATGCTGAGTATATTCGTTTAGTGAAAGCTGCAACCATTGAAAGTGGTTATCAGATTGGAAATAATACTGAAGTGCTTTACCCTGCAGATGGTACTTTTGAAGATTATGCTTATTGGAAACATGGAATTTGGTCTTTGTTGTTTGAATTAGGTTTTTCACATAATCCAGATAAGC
>JAYUJM010000110.1:0-5322 GCA_043765175.1 Pseudobdellovibrionaceae bacterium
TTACCACCTTGCCATGCTTTTTTTCAGTTTTATATCGCTGACGGAAAACTTTCTTGTCAGCTTTACCAAAGAAGTGCTGACATTTTTCTTGGAGTTCCATTTAACATTGCAAGCTATGCTTTATTGATCCACATGGTGGCTCAAGTTTGCGATTTAAAAGTCGGTGAATTTGTTCATACTTTTGGAGATGCACATATTTATTTAAATCACATGGATCAAGTTAAATTATTATTGTCTCGTGATTTTAAAAAATTGCCGCATTTAAAATTAAATCCGCAAATTAGAAATATATTTGATTTTACTTTTGAAGATATAACAATAGAAGGCTACGAATCCCACCCTGCTATTAAGGCTGAGGTTGCAATTTGAAGTTAAATCAAATTGTAGCTCACGATAAAAATTTTGGTATTGGTAAAAACAACCAACTGCTTTGGCATTACCCAGAAGATCTTCAGCATTTTAAAAAGTTAACATCACAAAAAATAATAATTATGGGACGAAAAACATATGACTCCATATTTAGTTTGAAGCAAAAGCCTTTACCAAATCGTCATCATATAGTTATTTCAAAATCTAAATTGTTTACAAATTCTGAAAACGTTACTTTCGTCAACAGCGTCGATGAAAGCTATCTTGAAGCAGAAAAATTAATCCTTGATAAAAAATATCCAGAAGATGTTTTTATCATTGGTGGTTCACAAATATATCAACAAACTTTGAATAATTGTCAGCATTTGTATATTACCCAAGTCAATCAACAGTTTGAAGCAGACACTTTTTACCCTAAAAATTACAGTCAGTTTTTTTCAAAGGTAAGCTCGCTTAAAAGTGAGCTTGCACCTGATTTGAGCTTTGAGTTTTGGAATAAAATAAACTAGCGACAGATAAAAGCAACTTCGATTGTCGATGTGTAAATCAAAGGACAACCTGAAATTCCCCAATTAGTTTTAAAAATATGCACAAATGGCTCTTTCTGCAAAATCGCAGTCATTTTCAAACACCTCATCTGAGCAAGCTCTTGACCTATTCGATGAGTATCATCATCTGGACAATGGCGAATTACACTTTTTAAATTCTGAAAAGTTCCAAACGGTGCCGCTTCACATACTTTAGCTAGTAAAACAAAACTTACTATTAAAAAATACTTAGATTTCATACTTTCTCCTTTTGTTAAAAATCACTACTTATAAAAGCACTTATGGATATATCTAAAAATTAATTTTTAAAAAAGTACATTTTATGTTAAATTATGTACATTATGGATACCAATTTACTAAAGATTTTTTTGACCTACTCTCAAACAGAAAATTTACGGATGACAGCCGATTTTCACAACACTTCACATGTGGCTATTATTAGAGCACTGAGAAGTTTAGAAGATATTACATGTGTAAAATTAACTACGAGAATTGGTCGAGGAAGTCGTCTTACGAATGAAGGAAAAAAACTAGTTCGTTATGCTGAAAAATTTTTAGCAGAAGAAAAAAATTTTTTAAAAGCGACAAAACATGAAATTGAAAATGAACTAGAATTTAAAATTGCTACTTTTGAAGTTTTTTCTACACATTTAGCTCCAGAAATAAATTTGGCATTGGGTTTAGATAAAAAAATTTCCTGGCTGGAAAGTACACCTGGTGAAATTGAATATCTGATTCGATCAGGCAAAGCTGATTTGGGAATTACTTATATTCCTATTCCGACAAATGACGTAGAACATTTGATGGTTAATTCTATTTCAATGGGAGTTTATCAAGGGCAAGCTCCACTATTTATAGAAACACTTGAAAGCAAAATACCATTCGCGATCCCAGTCCAACCAAACTATGATACACCAACAAAAGCAAAAGGGCTTGATGGTTGGCCCGATCATAAAATATCGAGAAATATAAAGTACCGAGTGACTCTGATGGAGACAGCCTTAGCGCTAACTGCGGCAGGACAATGCGTGGGTTATTTTCCAGATTTCGTTGTCAAAAAATATAATGAAGATAAAGGTAAACCTTTAAAAAAAATCTCAACATTTAAATTAAAGGAACCACTTCAAGAAATATTTATAGTAAAAAGAAAAAATGAAGAAGAGTTTTCTACTATTAAAAAAGTGACAAAAGTATTAAGATCTTTGAGATAAAAATTATGTTGCAGGCCTTTCAAATATAATGATTGGCTTTACTTAGAAAAGAGCTATCCTAAACATACACATAATAACAACATGGAGGCAATTATGTTTAAAGCACTAGTAGCAGCAGTATTATTTACAGGTTCATTTGCAATGGCAGCCGGAGACGCTGGATGCGGTCTTGGTTCACTATTAATTTCTTCGAATACGAAGTTAATGCAGTTATTCGCAGGAACAACGAATGCATCTTTCGGTTCGCAAACATTTGGTATCACTTTTGGTACATCAAATTGTTCTGCTAAAGGTCTTGTTATGAACGATAAACAGATTCAATATTTTGTTGAAGTGAATCAAGCTGAATTGACTCGCGAGTTAGCTCAAGGCCGTGGAGAAAAATTATCTACTCTTGCAGCTCTTAATGGTTGTAATTCTGAAGCACAAATCAACAATTTTAATACTCAAGCCCAAGCTCACTTTCAAACGATTGTACCTGCTGCAAAAACTTCTGCTGTTGACTTTGTTAACAACCTGAAGTCTTCTTCAGTAGCAAATGTTTGCCAAGGCGTTTAATTTTTTTAAACAAAATATCTTTTTTATTCTTATTCTGAGTTTAGTTATTTTTAAAGCCCCACTGATGTGGGGTTTTTCTATTGAGCGAACACAAAGTTATCTTCAATTGGCAGAACAAAAAAAACTTTGGGATGCCCCTCAATGGATTAAACTGGGTCACTATGAAAAAAATTTATTTTCTACAACGTCACCGTTCACTTCTGGTTTTTTTCTTCATCCTGACGGACACAAGTCGCCTCAAGTAGAACTTTTAGAAACTGTTCGTATTTTATTTTCTGATTCGAGTGAACAAAATCCAGACCAACATTTTCAATGCAGTTATCTTGCACGCCGAAACTGGCTTATTAAACAATTAGAAATTTCGCCTGAAGATATTCTTGAGTGCGCTGAAATGAAGAAATGGAAAGCTTCGTTAAATATTAAATCTGTCGCATTAATTTTTGCAGCTTCAGACTTAGGAAATGTTTCTTCTAGTCATGGACATACTTTTTTAAAAATTATAAATCCTGAAAATCAAAAAAATAAAGACCTCATTGATTACGCTATCAACTATGCAGCCTTAGCTGATGCAAATGAAGGTTTTTTTTATGCAATTAAAGGCCTACTTGGAATGTATCCTGGTTCATTTACAATTACACCCTATCATCAAAAAATTCGTGAGTATGTTAATCTTGAAGGTCGTGATATTTGGGAATATTATCTGAATTTTTCTGAAGAAGAAGTTGAGTTTTTAGTTGATCATTTGATCGAGCTTAAAAAAGCCCAAGCTCCTTATTACTTTTTTTCAGATAATTGCTCTTATCAGGTTTTAAAAACTCTAGAAGTCGTTAGGCCTCAATTAAAGCTTTCAGAAGAATTTAAGTATTTTGTAATTCCCATTGATACAGTCAAAAAAATTACTCGATTACCTTTAGATCAATCTTTGATTACAACAAGTAAATACAAAAAAGCATTAAAGACTGACTATTTAGAATCCTATAGAAAATTAAATTATTTACAAAAAAAAGCACTTAATGAATCCATCGATAAATTTCAAATAGCAAAAAACTATGAATTAAGTGATTTAGAAAAAGCTGCAGTTTACGAAACAGCTATGAAGTACTACTCGATTTTAGCCTTTCGTTCTGGTAAAGTTTATGAAAATGAAAAATATAAATTGTATCTTGAACGAGTTAAACTGAAGCAGCAGAATACGGACATTTTAGATTCAAAATTACAACCCCCAGAAAATAGTCATGATTCTTCAGCATTTTATTTTGGATTCGGAAAATCAGAAAACACTCGTTTTATATCGTTAAAATTCAGAAATGCATTACATGATTTAGAACAACCCGATTTTGGCACAGTGGCGTTTAGTCATAATGAAATGGCGTCAATCGAAGCTCGAGTTAGTCAAAAGCTATCAGAGAACAACTTTTTAAATAATTATGATCATTTTAAAATTCATCGTTTTACTTATCTTAATTTAATAAATTTAAATCCTGTAAGCCAGTTAGAACAAAGTTTTTCTTGGAAAGTGCAAGCCTCTACATTAGCAGAGTGGAAACATGACATAGATCTTAACGGAGGCTATAGTTTTGATTTGTCACTATTTAATCGTACTCGGATAGCGTATTTCTTTTCGATTCGATCCGTCGCAGAGAAAAACAATAATGCTTCATTTGACTATTTAAATGGAATTGGCCCAAGAATTATAGTTGCTTCGTATTTAAATCAATATATAGGCTTTTCTATCGATGCAGCTTACTATTTAAATGACCATCAAGAATCCTATTTTAAATATAGAACTAAATTAAATTATAATTTAGCACATAACTTAGATATGCAGGTCCAAAGTGAAAATTATTTTAATCAAGATAATGATCTTCAAGCTCAATTTGTCTGGAATTTTATTTTATAAGATTAACAAATACGTCGACGCACAAAGACAGTTAAACATCTTATGGAAACCATAAGAATTTATATATTGGCCATTTTTAAAACTTTGCTAGCCTAAAGTCCGCTAACAAAGGAATGTTATGAAAAAAATTGCTCTCTTAGGTTTATTTGGAGTACTCACTTTAACTGGTTTTCAAAAAGCTCAGTCACTTGATCAAAAGTTTTATTGGATCAAAATCGCTGCAACTGACAAATTTCAAAGATCAATTATTGCAAATACTGGAGCTTCTATTGAAATCGTAAAAGATGATTACGTGATAGCTTACGGAAGTGAGCATAATTTGAATGAAATTAAAAAAGTGGCTACAGTTATTGCTGCTTCAGATTTATTATTAGAGGATCGCGCTCAAAAGAAAAACCCTCGCCTATTTGACTTCCCTACCAGTGATACACAATTTCACAATTACTCTGAACTGACGACTGCAATGAGCAAGCTTGCTTCCGAAAATAAAGATTTAGTTAAAATGTTTTCAATCGGAAAAACGAATGAAGGTCGTGATATATATGGCTTAAGAATCACTAAAGATTTTACTTTAGCTGACCAAAAGCCAGCTGTTATTTACATGGGTGGCCATCATGCTCGTGAACATTTGTCTGTTGAAATTCCGCTTGAATGGGCTCAATACTTGATGAGTGAATATAAAAAAGGAAATCAACGGATAGTTAATTTAATTGCATCACGTGATATTCACATTATA